>NZ_JBEXVD010000025.1:0-127907 GCF_040638655.1 Streptomyces sp. NPDC005963
ATCGCGCCGCCGCCGGTGACGGCCGCGATCCGTGCCGGGAGCGATTGCCGGGCCTTCCCTCCGCCGCCGGCTGGCCCAGCACGGTGACGGCGCCGATCTGCTGTGACGCGAACCGCTAGAGTTCAGCGCAATTCGGCGGGCACCGGCCCGCAGCAGGCCAGGGAGCGAATCGTGCTGATCCCCCACGACACCAGGTTTGCCCTCGACATGGTCGTCGATCTGGTGAACACCGCACCGGACGGCGGACAGGGCGACGGGCTCACTGATGTCGCCGCGCTGGAAGAGTTCGTCCGGGGGCACGACATCAGCGATGTGGGCATCCTGAACGCACGCGACCTCAAGGCGGTCCAGGGCGTACGGGCCAGGTTCGCCGAGATCTTCGCCACCGCCGAGAGCCAGTCGGCGTCCGAACTGATCAATGACCTGGTGGCGGCTGCCGGCACCACTCCCCAGCTGACCAATCACGACGGCTACGACTGGCACGTGCACTACTTCGCCCCCGGGGCGTCGGTCGCCGATCACCTCGCGGCCGACGGCGGAATGGCGCTGGCCTTCATCGTCGTCGCGGGCGAGCAGGAACGGCTGCGGCACTGTGAGGCACCGGACTGCGGACGCGCCTTCGTCGATCTCTCACGCAACCGGTCACGCCGCTACTGCGACAGCCGCACCTGTGGAAACCGGCTCCACGTGGCCGCGTACCGCGCGCGCCGGCGGGAGGCGGCCAGCTGAGGTGCGGGAGGGTCACAGCAGGAACAGGTCGTGCACCGAGGCCATCAGCAGCAGCACGCCGATCACCGTCAGGAAGATCATCAAAGGCGGCTGGGAGAGCGCGAAGAGGCAGCCTCGCGGCTGCTCTTCCGATGCGGGGACTTCCCCCCGTGAGGTATCGACCATCTCGGGGTGATCATGACGCAGCCCGACCCGCGCGATCACTCAACACGCTTGCTCATGGCGGGAGTTCACCCCACGGCCCAACGCCCGCAGCGACACCCCGAACCCCGTCAGGCGTATCTGCGCACCCCCGTTGACCGGCGGTTACACGAGCAGTGTCGCCGAATCCGTGCGGTGGAACGATCAGATGCCGTGCTTCTTCAAGATCGCCTCGATATCGCTGAAATCATCTGCTGCCGCGCTTCCCTTCGCCTTCGGCGCGGGACGTGCGGAGGGGCGGGCGCCCGAGCCGAGGGACGGGGCGGCAGCCGCGGGAGCGACCGCTTCGCGCTGTGCCGCCTTGGCGGCCTTGCGCTCCTTGCGCGTCGTACCCGAGCGGCGCTCGACCGCCCGTGTGGCCATCAGCAACAGCCAGGCACCGCCCAACAGCCCGAAGCCGATCCAGGCGGTGAAGCTGAAAGCGGTGTCGACGGCCCACTCGACAGCGCCGGTGAGCACCAGGGCAAGGGGGACCAGGGAGTACGCGGCGATACGGGTCGCCGCAAGGAAACGCTTGCGGTACGCCGTGATCGCGGCGATGCCCAGGCCCGCCGCGGACACCGCGGAGCATATGGTCTCGGCAATCATCCGGTCCTCCTGCTGGGGCGGGCATCTGTGGTTACGTCCCTTCCATCCTGCACCGACGGACGGGTCCCAGGCCATGGCTCGAACCCACTCGGCGAAGATCTCCGGGGGATCTCCGGGGCGGGATCATCCCCAGGTCGGGGCTCGGTCGGCCCCGTACCCGACCGACGGACCCGCCCGGGAGCCCCGCCCCGACCTCCCGGTTTCCCCCGAAATTCCGAACTGCGAGACTGATCCCATGAGCGATCTCACACCCCGCCCCGTCGTCCTCGACCTCTGGTGCGATCTCGAATGTCCCGACTGCCGGACCGCCCTGGACGACGTCCGGGCCCTGCGGGAGCGCTTCGGGGACCGACTGGACGTGCGACTGCGGCACTTCCCCCTGGAGAAGCACCGCCATGCCTACGCCGCCGCCCAGGCCACCGAAGAGGCGTTCGCCCAGGGCAAGGGCGGGGAGTTCTACGAGGCGGTCCTGGCCCGGGTCGAGGACCTCAGCAAGGGCGGCGAGGCCTTCCTCCTCCAGACCGCCCGCGAACTGGACCTGGACGCGGATGAGTTCGACACCGCGCTCATCGACGGTCGGCACCTGTTGATCGTCGACGCCGACCAGGCCGAGGGCAAGGCGATCGGGGTGACGGGCACCCCGACCTACGTCATCGACGGGGAGCGGCTCGACGGCGGCAAGAGCCAGGAAGGGCTGCGGGAGCGCATCGAGGAGATCGCCACCCGGCTGATCTCCACCGAGACATCCGCGTAACGCGCCCGAGCCGCGCCGCCGTCCAAAGGGCGGCGCGGGCATCGGGTCACCGATGCGACCACCGCACATGGACCCGCGGAGGAGCCTAGAGCAGCGGTTTCGCCGAGTTCACCGTGTCCGTTTCATAGCCGAGCGACTCATAGAGGGCGAGGGCCGGGGCGTTGCCCGCGAAGACGTGGAGTCCGATGAGGCGCGTTCCGTCGGCCCAGGCCCCCGCTTCAGCGAGCAGCATCAGGGCCCTTCCGTAGCCCCTCCCCCGCCATCGGTCCACGACCTCGACGTCGTAGACGAAGGAGCCGTGCTCGCCGGGTCGCACCTCGTGCTGGCCCAGATGCAGATGTCCGACGGCCTCAGCCTCGCTGAGGAGGATCTCCAACCGGACGCCGGCGGTCGCCAGGCCGTCGGGTAGGGCAGCAGCCAGGTCGGCTTCGGCCTTCGCCCGGGCCTCCTGGGGGGAGAATCCGCGATCCGCCCAGTTGCGTGCGTACTCCTCAAGCCCCGTTCGCGACGAGAGCGCGTACTCGTCGGCTGTCATGGGACGGGCGCTCAGCCCCTGCGGCAAGGAGGGAGGTCGGTCGGTGAGGACCTTGGACATGTTGCGACTTCGTTCGACATAGCCAAGGGCGGTCGCCAGCCGGGCGGCCTCGACGGCGTGCGGAGGGATCGAGACCTGGATCTGGGTGCAGCGCCAACTCCGTAATACCTCCTCGGCGGCGAGCGCGGCGACCGTGCCCCGGCCGCGCCGGCGGTCGGGGCCGTCGATGTGGAGGGAGCGGATCGTGCCGACCGTGGGTCCGAGCGAGACCGAGGTGGCGATCTCGATCGTCCCGACGGCGCGGCTGTTGACGCAGACCTCGTAGGCGCGTGACCGCGTACCGTCCGCCTCGTGCTGAAGCGGCCCGGTCGGCCGCAGGGTGGTGGTCATCAGGGGTGTTGTACCTGCCGCGCGGCCGTTCGTCACGGGGTTTGACGGAGCGATCCTCAACTCACCCGGTCGATGCGCGGATCGGGGTCGGCGCCCGCGCGCTCTTCGAAGACCCGTATCGCCTTGGCGGTCACCGGCCCCGGGGAGTCGTCGAAGCGTCGTCCGTCGACTCGGTGCACCGCCTGGACGTCACGCAGGCTGGAGGTGAGGAAGACCTCGTCCGCCCGCTCCAGCACGTCGAACGGGAGGTCGGTCTCCTGGGCGCCGGTCCACTGGACGGTCAGGGCTCGGGTGATGCCCGCGAGGCAGCCGGAGGAGATCGGCGGGGTGTGCAGTTCGCCGTCGACGACGACGAACACATTGGAGCCCGTGCCCTCGCAGAGCTGTCCGACGGTGTTGGCGAGCAGGGCCTCGGATGCGCCGTGCTCGGCTGCCTTGGCGAGGGCGACCACGTTCTCCGCGTAGGAGGTGGTCTTCAATCCGGTGACCGCTCCGCGTTCATTGCGGGTCCACGGGACGGTGATCACCGCGGTCGTCACCGACGGTGGCTTGCTGTCGCCGAGGGCGACCACCAGGGTCGGCGCCGCGGTGCCGCGGTCGGAGCCGAGGGGGGAGAGTCCGCCGGTGTAGGTGATCCGCAGGCGTCCCCGCTCCCGGGGGTTGGCGGCGAGCACCGCCGCGCAGGCGTGACGCACCTCGTCGTGGTCGGGCTCGGGCAGTCCGAGCCCGGCGGCGGAGCGGCTGAGGCGTTCCAGGTGGAGGGTGAGCGCGAAGGGTTGGCCGTGCACCGTCTTCAGGGTTTCGAAGACGCCGTCACCCACGGTCAGTCCGTGGTCGAGCACCGACACCCGGGCCTCGTCGGCGTCCAGCAATCCACCGTTGACCCAAAGCTTCATCTCGCTGGTCCTTCCACTGGATTCATTCGTCCCGTTCGTCCGGGCTCGACGCTATCGCGAGCAGCCGGGCCGCCTTGAGTTCGGTCTCGGCCCACTCTCGTTCGGGGTCGGAGCCCCAGGTGATGCCCGCCCCGGTGCCGAAGCGCAGCACGGCGCCGGGGTGGCTGCCGCCCTGGGTACGGTCGATCCAGAACGTGCGTATGCCGACGGCCAACTCCCCCGTACCGCGATCGGCGTCCACCCAGCCGATCCCGCCGCAGTAGGGCCCGCGGGGTGCCGTCTCCAGCGCGTCGATGATGGTCAGCGCGCTCGACTTGGGGGCGCCGGTCACCGAACCGGGCGGGAAGGTGGCACCGAGGAGGTCTTGCCATCCCTCCTTGGGGCCGAGTTCACCGCGGACGGTCGACACGAGGTGGACCAGACCGGGATGCGACTCGACGGCGCACAGTTGCGGCACGGTCACGGTGCCGGTGGCGCACACGCGTCCCAGGTCGTTGCGGACCAGGTCGACGATCATCACGTTCTCGGCGTGGTCCTTCTCCAAGAGGTCGTCGGCCGTGCGCCCGGTGCCCTTGATGGGGCCGGATTCCACGATTTCTCCCTGCCGACGGAGATAGAGCTCCGGTGATGCCGTGGCGATCTCCACCCCGTGATCGGGAAGGCGAATCGTTCCGGCATACGGGGCGGGGTTGCCCGTGGCGAGAAGTGCGGTCAACGCGTCGACGTCGGCGGCGGCCGGATCGGGGAGCGGCGCGGACAGAACCCGACAGAGATTGGCCTGATAGACCTCACCCGCGGCGATGTGCTCACGGATGCGGCGTACGCCCGCGATGTACTCGGCCCGGTCCAACGAGGACGTCCAGTGGTGCGCCGCAGGTCCGCGCCAGCGGCCCGCCGTCGCGGACGGCACCGGTCCGGTTCGCACCTCGCCGAAGCGTGCGCAGGTCAGGCCACCCTCGAAGTCTGCGGCGACGGCCCAGAAGCCTGCGGAGTCCAAAGCCGCGGGATCACTGGTGACGTCCCTGAGGTCGGTGGCGATGAGTCGGCCGAAGCGGGCCAGCGGAGCGAGGTGGTGCACGCTTGCGAGTGTATGACCGGTGCCGGTCGAGCCCCTGACCGGCACTCTTGTCCCGGGGACCGGTGACGGCCGACCACTGCGGGGTGAATACAAGTCAGCACGCTGCGGAAACGCGTTTTTGTGCTGGCTCAGGAATCCGCTAGAGTTCAACACGTCGCCGACGCTTCATCGGGTCGGAAATGACAAGCGGACGTGGCTCAGTTGGTAGAGCATCACCTTGCCAAGGTGAGGGTCGCGAGTTCGAATCTCGTCGTCCGCTCGACGTGGGGGATCTTCCCGACCCCCGCAGCACTCCGGGTGGAGTGGCCGAGAGGCGAGGCAACGGCCTGCAAAGCCGTCTACACGGGTTCAAATCCCGTCTCCACCTCCAAGGACGATTAGCTCAGCGGGAGAGCGCTTCCCTGACACGGAAGAGGTCACTGGTTCAATCCCAGTATCGTCCACTGGATCCTTCTGGATTCCCCGCGCGATTAGCTCAGCGGGAGAGCGCTTCCCTGACACGGAAGAGGTCACTGGTTCAATCCCAGTATCGCGCACGCAAGTGCATCACACGCAGTCTCATCTGCGCGATTAGCTCAGCGGGAGAGCGCTTCCCTGACACGGAAGAGGTCACTGGTTCAATCCCAGTATCGCGCACCAGTCAGAACCCCCGGCCGCATCAGTGGGCCGGGGGTTCTTTCGTGATCACGTCGGGGTCGCGGCGGTTGTCGTGGTCGCCGTGGTTGTCGTGGTCCGGCGCCGCTCGATCCAGGAGGGCGCCGGCACCCGGCAGACCGGCCCGCCCGTCCGAGACGTACGGAAGGTCCGGGACGTCAGGAGGAGAAGAGCATCCGGCCGAATCCGCGCTGACGGTGGTGCCCGTGATGGCCACCGTGGTGCTGCGGGGCGCCCCAGGCCGGAGCGTGCGGCGCACCGTGCGCCGGTGGCGGCGGCGGAGGAGCCGGCTGGGTCCACTGCGACTCCAGGCGCGTCAGCGCCTCAAGCTCGCCGTAGTCGAGGAATATCCCCCGGCAGCCGCTGCACTGCTCGATCTGGATGCCGTTGCGGTTGTAGGTGTGCATCGCTGCATGGCACTTGGGACACTGCATCGTGAGGCTCAGCTCCTTGCCTTTCGGTCATACCGCCGGCATGATCCCGGCGACGAGAGCAGCCTACGCCGGACGCGCGGACTCCAACTGCGCCGGGAGCGAAGCAATTCGGGCACATGCGTCGATCATCGCCTCGTCCACTTCATCCGGAACCCGGCGCTCTGCCGTCGCCTTCACCAGGGACAACGCGGCGGTCTGTACGGTCAGCGCCCGGGCCGGCACGTCCAGCACGGGCCAGGGGTCCGCCACCACCGTGCCCTCCCGTTCGATCAGGGCAGCTCCCCGCGCGCCCGAGTAGGCGCCCAGGAACCGCTGCCAGATCTCCGGCGGCAGCAGCCCTGCGGCGAACCAGGCCGCCGGACGGGCCAGGTCCCAGGCCGGATCGCCCAGGCCGAGGTCATCGACGTCGATCAGCAGCCAAGGGCCGCTCGGCGCCGGGTGCCGCACCAGTTGCCCCAGATGGAGATCGCCGTGGCAGACCGTGGCACTCGCTGGCGCGGGCGCCTCCCCACGGGCCCAAGGCGGCAGTCCCGACCACGCCCGTTCCACCACGGCGGCGAAGGCGGTGTGCTCCCGGGCCACGGCGCCGCGCATCCGCAGCATCGCCCGGGCCACCTTGGCGGGACCCCGCATCGGCGGAAGCGGGTCGGCCAGGTCGGCTGCCTCCACCGCATGGAGCCGCGCCAGCAGGACGGCGGTCTCCTCCCACGGCGCGGTCTGCGGATCGGCTGGGTCGACGGGGGTTCCGTAGGGCCAGACGGTGATCAGGCGGCCCGAGTCCCGCTGCTCAAGCAAGGGCGGCGCGGGTGAAGGCAGCGGGAGCAGCGGGGGTGAAGGCAGCGAGGGCAGCGGGGACAGCAGGATCCCTCGGAGCAGGGGGTGCGCGGCAGCAGCGACCCTCGAACGGTGACCGAGCAGATCGGTGGCCGGCGCATGGGCCTTGGCGACGGCCGGCCCATGACGTACGACGGTCCCGTCGTCTCGGTCGGCGAGAACCTCCGGCGGACGGGCACAGCCGGAGCAGTCGGGGGCGGCTCCGCCGGAGTGGGCGGCGGCGCGAGCGGCCTCGGCGAGCTCGCCGATGACGGCTGTGGTCACGTTCTCCCCCATCGCCTCAGTGGCCAGGGGGAGCTTACGCGGCTGCCGGACCAAAGCGGTTTTGGGCAGCGCGATGGCCGGTCAGCTCCCCAGCTAACCGGCCGATCGCTGCCGTCCGCCGCACCCCCGTCCCCACGGGGTTTTGGCCGGATGTCCCCGACCCGGACCGCTCTTCCGGGTCCGGGGCGCCGTTCAGCGCCCCAGCATCACGCCCACGGACGACGCTTGTGTGACCACTGCTTCCCAGCCGCCGAAGACGACCACGAGCAGTGCTGCCAGGGGAAGGACCATGGCCGTCGCCACCAAGGGGTGGCGTTGTCCGGACGGACGGCCGCCGAACGCGCTGGAAACCCTGCGTCCCTGCGTGCGGATCATGGTCCGCGATGCCGTGTCCGCCATGTCCCTCTCCTGTTCGTCATTGACAGCGGCGGGTGTCTGACCTCGGGGGACGAGTGCTGCACCCGCCGCTTGACTTCAACACTAGGCATTGGGCGGGGCCTGGACGTCATGCCCGCGTACCCATTGGCTGGCCTCCCGGAGGATGAGCCGAGCACCTATGACGTACTCCCCTGGGTGGAGACAGCACGTGCGGCCTTGGGGTCTTCCCGGAGGGGACGCTCCGAAGCGTCCTCCCTGGGCACGGGCTGTTCCACCAGGGCGAGCACCCGAGCCGCCATGAAGCGGGCCGTCCTCACCACCGAGCCGTTCCGGGTGACTTCGCTCACTTCGACCACCCCCCGACGGACGGCCGTCTCCACACGACGTCCTGCCCGGCTTGCTACGACTTCGTACGTACGTGTGGTGTCCCCGGCGTCCACCACTATCTCGACACGGTCACCCTTCATCGATCCAATCCCCCTTCTGCGACGGTCCGTTGAGATCTCGCATCGGACAGGGGGCTTGGATCAACTGTCCCCTGACCTCTTTTCAAGTCTCCCATCCAGCACTGACAATCCATCACCCGACGAGGGCGCGGCCTATGAGCGCACCGGGGCGGCGGTACGTAAGCTGTGCCACGGCAAAAACTGGACGGTCAGGCAACAGGGTGGGACATCCCGCCCGTTGGACAGGGCGGGGTTCGGCTCCGCCGCTCGGTAGGGGTGGGCTCGACCACCGCGAGGCATCGGGTGGGTCACCCACCGCGAGTTAGGAGCGGGTTCTACCCGCTCTAGGTAGGGGACCGACATGGCGATGATGCGGCTCCGGCGCGAGGACCCGCGTGTCGTCGGCTCGTTCCGACTGCACCGGCGGCTGGGCGCCGGCGGCATGGGCGTGGTCTATCTGGGTTCCGACCGGCGGGGGCAGCGGGTCGCGCTCAAGGTGATCAGGCCGGACCTCGCCGAGGACCAGGAGTTCCGCTCGCGTTTCGCACGGGAGGTGTCGGCCGCCCGACGGATCCGCGGCGGCTGCACCGCCCGGTTGGTGGCTGCCGACCTTGAGGCAGACCGGCCGTGGTTCGCCACCCAGTACGTGCCCGGCCCCTCCCTGCACGACAAAGTCGCCGAGGAAGGTGTGCTCCAGGCCGCCGAGGTGGCCTCGATCGGTTCCGCGCTCGCCGAGGGCCTGGTGGCCGTGCACGAAGCGGGCGTGGTGCACCGGGACCTCAAGCCGTCCAACATCCTGCTCTCGCCCAAGGGCCCGCGGATCATCGACTTCGGCATCGCCTGGGCGACGGGCGCCAGCACCCTCACCCATGTGGGCACCGCCGTGGGCTCCCCCGGGTTCCTCGCGCCCGAGCAGGTGCGCGGGGTCGCGGTCACGCCCGCGACGGACGTCTTCGCACTGGGTGCGACCCTCGCGTACGCGGCGACCGCTGACTCTCCCTTCGGGCACGGCGGCTCGGAGGTCATGCTCTACCGGGTGGTGCACGAGGAGCCGCATCTCCAGGGCGTACCGGATGCCCTCGCACCGCTGCTGCGGGCGTGTCTGGCGAAGGACCCGGAGGAGCGGCCGAGCACGCTCCAGCTGTCGATGCGGCTCAAGGAGATCGCCGCCCGTGAGGCCCAGGGGCTGCCGGAGGCCAGGCCGGTGCCGCAGCGCGAGCGGATCGACGCCGACCGTCCCACCTCGCGGTATCCGGGGCGGCCGGATCGGACCGAACGGATGGAACGCCCCGAACGCCGTACCGCCGGCGGGCCCGGGCCCCGCTCGCAGCCTTCGCGGACCGGGGGCACCCGGCCGCAGACCCCGCGGGGCGGGTCCCGGACGAACGGGCAGGGAGGCGGTCCGCGTTCGGGCGTGCGGACGACGTCGACCGGGCGCCGGCCCGCCAATCCGCGACTACTGCGGCAGCGGATCGTCGTCTTCTGCGTGGTCACCCTGATCGTCGCCCTGGGGATCGCGGCGGCCCAGCAGTTGTAGGGCGCCGGGCCTGCGGCGTGGCTCAGGGGCGGGGCGTACCGGTCGCCACCGCGTAGAAGGCCACGGCGGCGGCAGCGCCCACGTTGAGCGAGTCGACGCCGTGGGCCATGGGGATGCGAACGCGCTCGTCCGCCGCGGCCAGGGCCCGCCGCGACAGTCCGTCGCCTTCTGCACCGAGCATCAGCGCGACGCGTTCCAGCAGGTGGGGTGCGGCCTCGTCGATGGCGGTGGCGCCGTCGTCCGGGGTGAGGGCGAGGAGCCGGAACCCCGCCTGCCGTACGGTTTCCAGTCCTGCGGGCCAGACGTCGAGCCGTGCGTACGGCACGGAGAAGACCGCGCCCATGGACACCTTGACGGAACGCCGGTAGAGCGGGTCGGCGCAGTCGGGCGACAGGAGCACCGCGTCCATGCCGAGGGCCGCCGCGCTGCGGAAGATGGCGCCGATGTTGGTGTGGTCGTTGACCGATTCCATCACCACGACCCGTCGGGCCACGGTGAGCAGTTCATCGGGGGCGGGCAGCGGCCGGCGCTGCATGGAGGCGAGCGCTCCGCGGTGGACGTGGTAGCCGGTGACGCGTTCGGCGAGGTCGGGGCTGACCACGTAGACGGGTTGGGCGGACGCGTCGATGACGTCCCGCATGGTGTCCACCCACTTCGCCGACAGCAGCATCGACCGCATGGGGTAACCGGCGTCCTGGGCCCGTCTGATGACCTTCTCGCCCTCGGCGATGAACAGCCCCTCGGCTGGTTCGCGCCGGCGGCGTAGTTCCACGTCGGTGAGATCGGTGTAGTCGCTCAGCCGGGGGTCGTCGGGGTCCTCGACGGTGATCAGTTCTGCCACGGGGTCGTACTGCCTTCTCGGGGAGGGGTGGTCGGCTCGGCGGGGTCAGGCGGGTGGGTTGCCGACGGCGACGACCTCGCCGATGACGATCACCGCGGGGGGCCGCACCGATGCGGCGACGACGGTCTCCGCCACGGTCGCGAGGGTGGCGTCCACCCGGCGTTGGGCGGCGGTGGTGCCCTCCTGGACCAGTGCCACGGGGGTGTGGGGGTCGCGGCCACCGGCGATGAGGGTCCGTGCGATCGCCCCGATCTTGTCGACGCCCATCAGGACGACGAGGGTTCCGCGGAGCCGGGCCAGGGCGGTCCAGTCGACCAGGGAGCGTTCGTCGTCGGGTGCGACGTGTCCGCTGACGACGGTGAACTCATGGGCGACTCCCCGGTGGGTGACCGGGATGCCGGCGGCGCCGGGGACGCTGATCGAGCTGGAGATACCGGGCACGACGGTGCAGGGGATGCCTTCGGCGGCCAGCGCCTCGGCCTCTTCCATGCCCCGGCCGAAGACGAAGGGGTCGCCGCCCTTGAGGCGCACGACGGCCTTGCCGGCCTTGGCGTGCTCGATCAGGGCGTTGTTGATGGCCTCCTGCGCCATGAAACGGCCGTACGGGATCTTGGCGGCGTCGATGACCTCCACGTGCGGAGGGAGTTCGTCGAGGAGGTCGCGGGGGCCGAGCCGGTCGGCGATGACCACGTCGGCCTCGGCGAGGAGACGACGGCCGCGCACGGTGATGAGGTCCGGGTCGCCGGGGCCGCCGCCCACGAGTGCGACCCCGGGGGTCTTCGTACGGTGGTGGCGTGCGGCGAGGGTGCCGTCCCGCAGTCCCTCGACGATGGCGTCCCGCACGGCGGCGGAGCGGCGCGGGTCACGGCCGGTGAGGACGGCGACGGTGAGGCCGTCCGAGCGTCCCGTCGCGGGGGTCCAGGCGGTGGCCGCGGTGGCGTCGTCGGAGCGCACGCACCAGATCCGGCGGCGTTCGGCCTCCGCTGAGACCTGGTCGTTGGCGGTGGAGTCGGCGGTGGCGACGAGCACGTACCAGGCTTCGGCGAGGTCTCCGTCCGCGTACCGGCGCTGCTCCCAGCGGATTTCGCCGGCCGCCGCCATGGCTTCGACGGATGCGGTCGCGGAGGGGGAGACGAGGACGACGTCCGCGCCGGCCGCGATCAGGGCGGGGAGCCGACGCTGTGCCACCTGGCCGCCGCCGACGACGACGACGCGACGCCCGGCGAGACGCAGACCGACGGGATAGGCGGGGTGTTCGGGCGCGTGGGCTTGCTCGGCCATGGCGATGGAGGCTCCTCGGGCGGTACGGGTGCGGGTGCCGGCCCGCTGCGTCGGTGAAGCGGCTGGTGGGGAGGGGGTAGTGCGTTGCGGACACCTTACGGTGCCGGGCGTCGCGCGCATCGGGGCGGGCCGTTGAAGGCGGAGGGGTGGTCGTGGGCGGGTTCGAGGGACGGCGGGGACCTGCACGTGCCGTGCGATGCTGGTGCACATGATCCTGGAAGACCTGGTACGGCTGCGACGCGCCCGGGACGTGATGGACCGCGACTACGCGCAACCGTTGAACGTTCCGGCACTGGCCGCGGTCGCCCTCATGTCACCCGGACACTTCTCCCGCAGCTTCCGGGCCGCCTTCGGGGAGACGCCCTACAGCTATCTGATGACCCGCCGGGTGGAGCGGGCGAAGGCGCTGCTGCGGCGCGGGGACCTGAGCGTGACGGACGTCTGCTTCGCGGTGGGATGCACCTCGCTCGGGTCGTTCAGTTCGCGCTTCACCGAACTGGTCGGGGAGAGCCCGAGCGCCTACCGGGCCCGCCGCCACGAGGCGGGGGCTGCGATCCCTGCATGTGTCGCCAAGGTCCGCACCCGGCCGGTCAGGAACGGCGAACCGATCAGGATCGAAGAAGCGGAATCCGCTGCCGCGTCGTAGCGTCGACGGCATGGACATCAAGCTCTCACAGTGCTTCATCGCCGTCGACGATCATGACAAGGCGCTCGCTTTCTACCGGGACGCCCTCGGCCTGGAAATACGCAACGACGTCGCGTTCGAGGGGATGCGTTGGGTGACCGTCGGCTCACCGTCGCAGCCGGACGTGGAGATCGTTCTCGAACCGCCGCTGGCCGACCCCAACGCATCGGCCGCGGACCGGCAGGCCATGGCGGAGCTGCTGGCCAAGGGCATGTTGCGCGGCGTGATCTTCTCCACCGACGACTGCGACGCCACCTTCGAGCAGATCAGGGCCGCCGGCGGGGAGGTGTTGCAGGAGCCGATCGACCAGCCGTACGGGGTCCGCGACTGCGCCTTCCGCGATCCGGCGGGCAACATGCTGCGCTTCACCGAGCGCCGCAAGGCGTGAGGTCCGCCCACGGGCGGCGACACCGATGAGGCCCCGGAACTCGGGGCGCTCCCACACCTCCGGCAGGGGGTCTCGGGAGTGCCCCGAAGGCGTTGTTCCCCGTCCGGGGCGTACATCATGGAAGACCAGTACGGACGGCTCGAAGCCGAACGGATCGAACCAGGCGACGTCGACGGGGACCGCGAAGGCGGCCCGCCCGCGGATGGCCCGCCGACAGATGGAGAGACGATGAGCAAGGCCCAGCGGACGGATGCGCAGTCGCCTGTGCAGCACGAGGCCGACGACCACGATCTGATCCGTGTGCACGGGGCACGCGTGAACAACCTCAAGGACGTCAGCATCGAGATCCCCAAGCGCCGGCTGACGGTGTTCACCGGTGTCTCCGGCTCGGGCAAGAGCTCGCTGGTGTTCGGCACGATCGCCGCGGAGTCACAACGGCTGATCAACGAGACCTACAGCACCTTCGTCCAGGGCTTCATGCCGACGTTGGCGCGGCCCGAGGTCGACGTGCTCGACGGGCTGACGACGGCGATCATCGTCGACCAGCAGCGGATGGGGGCCGATCCCCGCTCCACCGTCGGCACCGCCACCGATGCCAACGCGATGCTGCGGATCCTCTTCAGCCGACTCGGCAAGCCCCACATCGGCTCCCCCAGCGCGTACGCCTTCAATGTCGCCTCGGTCCGGGCCAGCGGTGCGATCACCGTCGAACGCGGTGCCAAGAAGACGGTGAAGGCGACGTTCAACCGCACCGGCGGCATGTGTCCGCGCTGCGAGGGCCGGGGGGCGGTCTCCGACATCGACCTCAGCCAGCTCTACGACGACTCCAAATCGATCGCGGAGGGTGCGTTCACCATCCCCGGCTGGAAGTCGGACAACGTGTGGACCGTCGGGGTCTACGCCCAGTCGGGATTCCTCGACCCGGACAAGCCGATCCGCCGGTTCACCAAGAAGGAGATGCAGGACTTCCTGTATCACGAACCGACGAAGGTGAAGGTCAACGGCGTCAACCTCACCTACGAGGGGCTGATCCCCAAGATCCAGAAGTCTTTCCTCTCCAAGGACCGGGAGGCGATGCAGCCGCACATCAGGGAGTTCGTGGACCGGGCTGTCACCTTCACCACCTGTCCCGACTGCGACGGCACCCGGCTCAGCGAGGCGGCCCGATCCTCGAAGATCAAGAGGATCAGCATCGCCGACGCCTGTGCGATGGAGATCAGGGATCTGGCCGAATGGGTCCGCGGCCTCCACGAGCCTTCGGTGGCACCACTGCTCACCGCGCTCCAGCAGACCCTCGACTCGTTCGTGGAGATCGGGCTCGGCTATCTCGCGCTCGACCGGGCGTCGGGCACGCTGTCCGGCGGCGAAGCGCAGCGCGTCAAGATGATCCGTCATCTCGGCTCGTCCCTCACCGACGTGACCTACGTCTTCGACGAGCCCACCATCGGGCTGCACCCCCATGACATCCAGCGGATGAACGGCCTGCTGCTGCGGCTGCGGAACAAGGGCAACACGGTGCTCGTCGTGGAGCACAAGCCGGAGACGATCACGATCGCCGACCATGTCGTCGACCTCGGCCCGGGCGCGGGGACGGAGGGCGGCACCGTCTGCTTCGAGGGCACCGTCGAAGGGCTGCGGGCGGGCGGAACCATCACCGGTCGGCACTTCGACGACCGAGCCACGCTCAAGGAGACCGTGCGCAAGCCCACCGGGGCGCTGGAGGTCCGCGGTGCGACGACGCACAATCTGCGGAACGTCGACGTCGACGTTCCGCTCGGGGTGCTCACCGTCGTCACCGGTGTCGCCGGCTCCGGCAAGAGCTCGCTCGTCCACGGCTCGCTGCCCCGGCAGGCGGGAGCCGCCGGCGAGAGCGTGATCTCCGTCGACCAGAGCCCCATCCGTGGCTCCCGGCGCAGCAACCCGGCAACGTACACCGGGCTGTTGGAGCCGATCCGCAAGGCGTTCGCCAAGGTCAACGGGGTGAAGCCGGCGCTGTTCAGCGCCAACTCGGAGGGTGCCTGCCCCAACTGCAACGGTGCCGGGGTCATCTACACCGATCTGGCGATGATGGCCGGCGTGGCCACCGTCTGCGAGGAGTGCGAGGGGAAGCGGTTCCAGGCGTCGGTCCTGGAGTACCACCTCGGCGGGCGCGACATCAGCGAGGTGTTGGCGATGTCGGTGGCGGAGGCCGAGGAGTTCTTCGGTTCAGGCGAGGCGAGCACACCGGCCGCACACAGGGTCCTGAGCCGCCTCGTCGACGTCGGGCTCGGCTACCTCAGCCTCGGCCAGCCGCTCACCACCCTGTCCGGCGGCGAGCGGCAGCGGCTCAAGCTGGCCACCCATCTGGGGAACAAGGCCGGCGACCGGGTCGTCTACGTCCTCGACGAGCCGACCACGGGCCTTCACCTGGCCGACGTCGAGCAGTTGTTGGGGCTGTTGGACCGGCTCGTCGACTCGGGCAAGTCGGTCATCGTCGTCGAGCACCACCAGGCGGTCATGGCGCACGCGGACTGGATCATCGACCTCGGCCCCGGCGCCGGCCACGACGGTGGCCGGGTCGTCTTCGAGGGCACGCCGGCCGATCTCGTCACGGCCCGCTCCACCCTCACCGGCGAGCACCTCGCGGAGTACGTCGGCGCCTGATCTCCTCGGCGAGGGACGCAGCGCGAAGGGCCGGCCCCGGATGGTTCGCGGTGGCCGGCCCTTCCCGCTGTTCGCCCGTGTCAACGGGCAGGGGAGCTTCCCCGGTCGTTCGATCCGGGGCTACTTCTCGGTGACTCCGGCGGCGTCGAAGGTGGCGACCTCGTGCATCGCCCGGGCCGCGCTCTGCACCACCGGCAGGGCGAGGAGTGCCCCGGTGCCTTCGCCCAGACGGAGGTCCAGGTCGACCAGCGGGCGCAGTCCCAGCTTGTTGAGCGCGGCCACGTGGCCCGGCTCGGCGCTGCGGTGACCTGCGATGCAGGCGGCCAGCGCCTCGGGGGCGATCGCCCGGGCGACCAGGGCCGCGGCCCCCGCCGACACTCCGTCTAGCAGGACCGGGGTGCGCAGGGATGCACCGCCGAGGATCAGTCCGACGAGGGCCGCGTGCTCCAGTCCGCCGACGGCCGCGAGCACGCCGATCGGGTCGGCCGGGTCGGGGGCGTGGAGTTCCAGGGCGCGCCGGACGACATCGACCTTGCGTGCGTGCATCTCGTCGTTGATGCCGGTGCCGCGGCCGGTGATCTCCGCCGGGTCGAGACCGGTGTAGACGCAGATCAGCGCTGCCGAGACGGTGGTGTTGGCGATGCCCATCTCACCGGTGAGCAGCGCCTTGTTCCCCGCGGCGACGAGGTCGCGGGCGGTCTCGATGCCCACCTCGACGGCGGCGAGCACTTCGTCGCGGGTGAGCGCGGGACCCGCGGTGAAGTCGGCGGTGCCGGCACGGACCTTGCGGGGCAGCAGTCCGGGGGTGGTGGGGAGGTCGGCGGCGACTCCGACGTCGATCACGCAGACCTCGGCCCCGACCTGGGTGGCGAAGGCGTTGCAGACCGCGCCCCCGCCGAGGAAGTTGGCCACCATCTGCGCGGTGACCTCCTGCGGCCAGGCCGTGACGCCTTGGGCATGCACACCGTGGTCGCCCGCGAAGACGGCGACGGCAGCGGGCTCAGGGATGGGCGGCGGGCACATCCGCGAGAGTCCGCTCAGCTGGGCGGAGATGATCTCCAACATGCCGAGGGCGCCTGCGGGCTTGGTCATCCGCTTCTGGCGTTCCCACGCCTCGCCGAGTGCCTTGGCGTCCAGGGGGCGGATATTGGTGACGGTCTCCTGGAGGAGGCCGTGGGGCTCCTCGCCGGGCAGGGCGCGACGGCCGTAGGTCTCCTCGTGGACGACCCAGGAGAGCGGTCGGCGCTGGGACCAGCCCGACTGCATCAACTCGGGCTCCTCCGGGAACTCGTCGACGTAGCCGACGCACAGATAGGCCACGACCTCCAGGTGCTCGGGCAGTCCGAGGGTCCGCACCATCTCGCGCTCGTCGAAGAAGCTCACCCAGCCGACCCCGAGGCCCTCGGCGCGCGCGGCGAGCCAGAGGTTCTCCACGGCGAGCGCGGAGGAGTAGGGGGCCATTTGGGGTTGGCTGTGGCGGCCGAGGGTGTGCCGACCGCCACGGGTCGGGTCCGCGGTGACGACGATGTTGACGGGGGTTTCGAGGATGGCCTCTATCTTCAGTTCCTTGAACTGCTTGGCCCGCCCCTTGGGCAGCGACTTGGCGTAGGTGTCGCGTTGGCGCTCGGCGAGTTCGTGCATGGTGCCGCGGGTCTCGGCCGAGCGGATCACGACGAAGTCCCACGGCTGCGAGTGGCCGACGCTGGGCGCGGTGTGGGCGGCCTCAAGGACCCGGATGAGGACCTCGTGCGGGATGGGGTCGCTGCGGAAGCCGTTGCGGATGTCGCGGCGGTCGCGCATCACGCGCAGGACGGCTTCGCGCTCCGCGTCGTCGTACGCGGGTGCCGGCGGGTTCTTGGGCCCTTCGGCCGTCGGCGTCTCAGCGGCCTCGGGCGCCTCCGCATCGGCGGTGGCCGACACGGGCGCCGCGGCCTCGGGGCTCGAATCGGCGTCGGGGCTCGAATCGGCTCCGGCGCCCGGGGCTGCTTCAGCACTCGGCTCGGCATCGGCGGGCGCCTGCACTTCGGCTGCGGGCTGTTGCCCTTCGGCTGCGACCTCGGGTTCCGTCACCGCCGGTTCGTCGTGCGGTGCGGGGGTGGCTTCGGCGGGTGCCTGCTGCGGGACGGCCGCCGCAGGCTCCGCGGGGGCCTGCTGCGGGACGGCTTCGGCCGTGGGCGCTTCCTCGGCCACGGGCTCGGCGCCCGGTGCTTCGGCTGCGGGATGCGTCTCGGCCTCGGCGGACTGGACCGGGGCGGGCACCGCTTCCGGGGCAGCGGCTTCCGCAGCGGTGTCGGCCTCATCGGTGGTGGGCACGGCCGTGGGTGCATCGGCCGGGGTGACCGGGGCCGTGGATGCCTCGGGCTCCGTCGGCGGAACGGATGCCGTCTGCGGCTCCGCCTCTGCTGCCGGCTGGACGGGGGTCTCGGAGCCGGGTTCGGCAACCGCGGGGCCATCGACGGCCTCAGCCGCTTCACCAGGGGCAGGGGTGTCGGGGGCGGGAGCGTCCGTATCCGCCGCGGAGGGCTCGACCGGCTGGGCGTCCGAGGCGGGTTGCTCGACGGAGCCTGTCTGCTCGACCTGCGCGGCTTCCGCCTCGGATTCGGCCGACTGCTCAGCCGACCCAGTCTGCTCAGCTGACCCAGTCTGCTCGGTCGGCGCAGTCTGTTCGGTGGGATCCGGCTGCTCAGCCGGTTCGTCGGTCGCGACCGGCTCGGGCTGGGGCGCGACGGCTTCGGCGGCGACCTCCCCGACCTCGGGCTGCTGGGGCTGCTGGGGCTGCTCGGGCGGCTGGGGCTGCTCGGGCTGAGCAGTTCCCGCCTCGGACTGGTCGGCGACCGTGGCGGTTTCCGGCCGGGAGCCCTCGGACGTCTCGGATTGCGGCTGCGCTTCTGCGGCCTGTTCGGCGGGCGCGGTCTCCTGCGCCTCGTCGACGACGGGCGCGGAAACATCTCCGGCGGGCGTCTCCGGGGCCGGGGGGACGACCGTTTCTGCTGCCACGGCCGCGGTCGGCTCGGGCTGCGGAGGCTGCGGGTCCCACGGCGCCCCGGCCTGCGGCGGGATCTCCGCGAGCTGCGGACCCGACAGATCCGGTACGTCCAGGTACTCGGGACCCGCGGTCGTCGGCGGGACGGTGAGGTTCTGCACGGTCAACGGGTGCGGAGGCGTCTCGGCCGGCCCGCGATCGGCGAGCGAGCGGACCACTCCGGCCGATGAGTCCGCGGCCAGCGGGGGTCCCATGTGCAACGGGCGCGGAGCGGTGGGCGGGGTGAGGCCGGATGTCACGGGCGCCAGCGGAACGGGAGCGTTCGCTTCGGCGGCCTCGGGGGATGGCGCCGGACCGCCGGCTGACTGTCCGGCCGTGGGCAGCGCGCCGCCCGGCTGCACGCCCTGCTGTATGCCCGGAAGTGGAGCGACCGAGTCCGGAGCACCGAGGTCCATCGGCCCGCTCGGAGCCTGCACCGACTGGGCCGACCCCTCACCCACCGCCCCTGCCGCCTCGGCACCCTGCGCGGGCGCCGGTTCGGGAGCATCCGGATCCGTCGGTGCGGCGAACTCGGGACCCATCGGCGTCTGCGGAGCGCCGCCCGACTGCTCGTCTGCTGCCGGCTCGGCCTGCACGGAGGCGGGGTCCACCCCCCGAACCTGGACCTGGAGTTGGGGCGGGATCGGGGGCGCCGGAGTGTACTGCTCGGGGACCTGTGGCGCGGAAGGCTGCTGGGCCAGCGCGACGGCGGGCCCGGAGGGGGCCGTCTGCAAGGCGTGCGCCGGCTGCTGGAGCGTTTGGGAAGGGTCGCTCCACGCGCCCTGGGCACCTGGCATCAGCAGCAGATCGTCTTCCTCGGGAGCGTGCTCGGAGGGGTCCAGGAAGGTGTACGCACCGGGGCCGGGGTTGCCCGGCTGCTGCTCCACCACGCCTGCGTTCTCCGGCAGTCCCTCACCTGGGATCTGGCCGGTGTCAGTCATGCGTACCCCTCGCCCATCGATTGTGATCCTTCGCCCGTAGCCCGGACGCCCGATCTCGGGACACGTGACGCCCGCCAACAAGAACGAGCGCGTGCGCCACGCGGCACGATCGCCTACCGGACTCCCAGTATTCTCGCGGCCGTTCGCCACCAGGGCAGTCAGATCCCGCCACGGTCGGCTGTGGGCTGCGCCACGTTGCGCTTCCCCCGGTCCACGACGTACCACATACCGGAGTCAAAGCGACACTATTCTTCCGGTGTTCCCGGACATTGTCGACGAAGCGACGAAACGCCCGGGGCGCAGTACAACGGTCGGCCAGCCTACCTGGCGACCTCCCGGACCGGGTTCACGGGGCGCGGTCGGGTGCCCTCCCCGAGAGCAGGAAGACGACGGTCCGCTCGCGCTCCTCCCAGTCGCCGGGGTCGAGTCGGACGGATTGCAGCAGGGCGCACTCGACGGCGTATCCACCGGCGCTGAGCGCGGCGCCGACGGCCTCCGCCTCGTCGCGGGTGGAGGCGTGGGCGACGATGCGTTCGGGGCGGCGGTCGGCGCAGGCGGCGACCACGGCCGCTCCCCCGCCCCCCACCCGTACGACATCGGGTTCGGGCAGCCGCTCCAGGACGTGCGGGGCGCGGCCGTGCACCACGTGGAGTTGTACGGCGGCACGGCGGGCGGCGGCGTCGGTGCGGGCGCACGCGTCCACTTCGGCGTCGACGGCGATCACCGCCGCACCCAGCCTGGCGGCGTCGACGGCGAAGGCTCCGGAACCCGATCCGACGTCCCAGACGAGGTCGCCGACCCGGGGGCCGATGCGGGCCAGTTGCAGCGCGCGCAACTCCTCGGACTCGCCTTCGGCCCGTGACAGCGCTTCTTCGAGGGCAGCGGTCCGTCCGCCCCGCTCGTCGACGCCGCGCGGAGGACGACCCTCGCCGTAGGAGTCGGTGGGCAGCGCCCAGCCGCGTACGCCCACGGGGTGTCCGGCCTCCCGGCCGGCGATCCATGCTGCCGTCGGAGCGGGGCGGACCCCGGACCCGCCGATGACGATCACGACGTTGGGGTCACGCCACATGTGGTCGGCGGCCTTATCGGAGGTGAGCACGGTGACCTGTTCGCGCTCGGTGCCCAGTTCCTCGCAGATGACGAAGGTGCGGTGGACGCCTTCGAGGAGGAGGGCCAACTCACTGGGGCCGGCCCCGGGGGACGTCAGCACGGCGACCTTGGGATGCGCCCGACAGACGTTGACGGCACGTCGGAGGGTGCGGGGGTGGGCGACGACGATCTGGGCGTCGTCCCAGGGCATTCCGGCGCGGGCGAAGGCGGCGGCGACGGACGAGACCGCGGGGACGACCTCGACCTCCAGGCCGTGCTCGGGGGCGCGCAGCGTGCGGACGACCCCGAAGAAGCCCGGGTCTCCGTCGGCGAGCACCACGGCGGTGCCGCGGTGGCCAGCGATCCGGCGGGCGGCGAGGTCGATGCTGCCGAGGCGGATGCGTTCGGCGTCGGCCGGCACTTCGGGCAGCGCCAGATGGTGTGCCGCACCGGCGACCAGGGTGGCGGCCGTCAGTGCGGAGGTGGCCGTGGCGGTGAGGGGCGAGCCGTCCCAACCGATCACCGTGACACGGTCGGCCATCTCATGAGCTCCTGGTGTCGTCGCAGGTGGTGGTCGCCCGAGAGCCGCGCGGACGCGCGGGGGCAGAGTGACAGTACCTGGCTCGGGCCGGGGCTGGACCGGCTCAACTGCCGGCGCCTTGGAGCACGGGCGTTGCACGGCCGGGTTCCGCCCTTGCGCGGGCTGGTGGGGTGTGCCGTCACCCCGTGATGGTGGCCCTTGACCGACGTGCCCTGAGCCGTGCCCGCGCGGATCGCGACCACAGCGCGAACACACCGCGAACACATAGGGACGGCCGGCGCAGTGGCCCGCCCTCGGGGAGCGTGTGTCAGTTCAGCTCGGTGAAGGACGCATAGCCGAACTCCGCCAACTGGTCCGAGCCGCCTTCCAGGTCTTCGGGCAACAGGCTCCAGACGATCAGGTCGGTGCGCATGTCCATCCAGTCCCCGGCCTCGGTCTGGGACCGGGCTATCCAGGCGTTGCGCAACACTCCCTCGCTGATGCCGCCGACCTTCTGTGCGACCTGTTGGGACGCGGTGTTGTCGGCAGGGGTGCGCAGTTCCATGCGTTCGAACTTCTGGTCCCGGAAGAGCCATTTGGCGACGGCCAGCACGGATTCGGTGGCGTACCCCTCGCCACGGGCCCAGGGGGCCGTGACGTAGGAGATCTCGGTGGCGAGGGTGTGCCAGTTGGTGTTGCGGAGCCGGATCGTGCCGACGAGCCGTTGAGTGAGGAACTCGGTGACCGCGAGGGCGATGCCGCCACCGCCGGTGCGCTGTGCAGGAGCGATCCTGCGGACCCAGTCGCGGGCGTCGTCGCCGGTGTACGGGAGGGGCGCCGAGGTCCATGCGGCGACGAGTTCGTCGTTCATCATCTCGGTGTACGCGGGGACGTCCGCCTCCTCGAAGGGGCGCAGCACCAGTCGCTCCGTGCTGATGGACACGTCCGGAAAGGTGGTAGTCATGCGCCGCTCCGTAGCCAGGGGCCTGCTGGATCCGGGTACCAGAACCAGGGGTCTGCCGAAGTGTCAAGGATGCAGCATGGACACGTCGGACCGCACCACAGGGTGCCGCTCGCGGCGGTGAGCCCGGCTGTGGGACCGCGTACCCCCAAGTGGGGCGCCCTGTCGCTGACTTCGAGGACCGGCACGGACGAGCGAGGGCGTCGGGCGACCGGCGCTCCCCTGGACGCTCCGGCCCCCGGCGGGATTTCTCTACCTGCCCCGTACCACCGGCCGCCCGCCCGGGAAGTCCTGCGGCCCCCGTCCGTACGTTCACGACGTACGGACGGGGGCCACGGGGTGCAGCGGAGGAGGCGGGGCCGCTTAGAACGCGGGTATGACCGAGCCGTCGTACTCGTCCTGGATGAACTTCTTCACCTCGGGCGAGTTCAGCAGCTTGACGAGCTTCACCACCTGCGGGTCCTTCTCGTTGCCTTCCTTGACGGCGAGGAAGTTGCCGTAGGGGTTGCCCTCGGCGGCTTCGAGGACGAGCGAGTCGTCCTTGGGGCTGAGCTTCGCCTCGACCGCGTAGTTGCCGTTGATCACGGCGGCATCCACGTCATCGAGCGAGCGCGGCACCTGGGCCGCCTCCAACTCCTTGAACTGGATCTTCTTCGGGTTCTCGGCGATATCCTTGGGCGTGGCGTCGTTGCCGGCGCCCGCCTTCAGCTTGATCAGGCCGTTCTGGTCGAGCAGCTTGAGCGCGCGGGCCTCGTTGGTGGTGTCGTTGGGCAGCGCAACGGTCGCGCCGTCCTTGAGGTCCGCGAGCTCCTTGACCTTGTTGGAGTAGAGGCCGAGCGGCTCCAGGTGGACCGTGACGACGGGCGCGATCGTGGTCTTGTTCTTCTTGTTGAAGTCGTCCAGGTACGGCTTGTGCTGGAAGAAGTTGGCACCCACCTCACCGCTCTGGGTCGCCGTGTTCGGCGTCACGTAGTCGGTGAACTCCTTGACCTCAAGCTTGAGGCCCGCATCGGCGGCCAGGTTGTCCTTGACGAAGCCGAGGATCTGGGCGTGCGGAACGGCGCTGGCGGCGACGACGAGCGTGCCGCCCGGCGACGCGGACTTGGTGTCGGAGTCGGAATCGGAGCCGCAGGCGGAGAGCCCGAGGGTGAGGGCTCCGACAGCGAGGACAGCAGTGGTGATCTTGGCGGTGTTACGCACGAAAAGTGCCTTTCTCCATGGGTGGTGCGGTGGTACGACCCCGAGGGGTCATCGGGGGGTCTAGAGGGTCTTGTCCGGCCGGGGCGCGGCCTTGGTGACGACGACCGGGGTGATCTGGCCGACGGGTGCGGTGGCGTCGTGGCGCAGGAGCCGCATCCGGGGCGCCGAAGTGCTGCGTCCGCGTCGGTGCAGGCTGCGGGCCGCGTA
The DNA here is from genome assembly GCF_040638655.1 of Streptomyces sp. NPDC005963. NCBI lineage: Bacteria > Bacillati > Actinomycetota > Actinomycetes > Kitasatosporales > Streptomycetaceae > Streptomyces > Streptomyces sp. NPDC005963. The sequence goes on from NZ_JBEXVD010000025.1 coordinate 23,497, forward strand.
GTCGCCGGCGAACTGGATGAGGGAGATGACCACGGCGAGGATCGCCACCGTGATCCACATCAGTTCCGTCTCGAAGCGCTGGTAGCCGTAGCGGACGGCGATGTCACCGAGTCCACCCGCACCGACCGTGCCCGCCATGGCGGAGTAGCCGATGAGGGCGACGACGGTGGTGGTGGCGCTGGAGATCAAGGACGGCAACGACTCGGGCACGAGGACCTTGCGCACGACGTCCCACGTGCTGCCGCCCATCGACTGGACGGCCTCGACGAGTCCGTGGTCCACCTCGCGTACGGAGGTCTCCACCAGCCGGGCGAAGAAGGGGATGGCGCCGATGGCCAGGGGGACGATCGCGCCCTCGCGGCCGATGGTGGTCCCGGTGATCGCCTTGGTGAAGGGCATCAGCGCCACCATGAGCACGATGAAGGGCATCGAGCGGGTGACGTTCGCGATCTGGCCGATGACCTTGTTGGCGAAGGCGTTGCCGAGGAGTTGGCCGCGATCGGTGAGGACCAGCACGATCCCGAGCGGCAGCCCGACGACGACCGCGATCACGGTGGACCAGCCGACCATGTAGAGGGTGTCCCAACAGGCCTCCAACAGCAGCGGCTGCATCTCGGACCAGGTCACTTGGCACCTTCCTTGAGGGCATCGGAGGTGAGAGCGTCGGAGCCACGGGCGGGCTCGGCGATCTCGACCTGGAGTCCCTGCTCCCGCAGGAATCCGATCGGTACGACGTTCTCCTCGAACCGGCCGGGCAACTCGATGCGCATCCGGCCGACCTGCCGGCCCGCGACGGTGTCCATTGCCGCGCCGAGGATCGAGATGTCGATGTTGTAGGTGCGCGAGAGCTGTGAGATCACCGGCCGGGTTGCGGCGTCACCGTGGAAGGTGACGTCGACGACGGTGCGGTCGGGGCCGGAGGCGTCCCCTCCGACGGGGAAGAGCGCGGCTGCGAGTTGCGAGCCGGGCGTGGCCAGCAGTTCGCTGACCGTGCCGGACTCGACAATGCGTCCGTTCTCCATCAGCGCGGCCGAGTCGCAGACGGTCTTGACGACGTCCATCTCGTGCGTGATGAGCAGGACCGTCAGGCCCAGGCGGCGGTTGAGGTCGCGCAGGAGGTGCAGGATGGACCGCGTCGTCTCGGGGTCGAGCGCGCTGGTGGCCTCGTCCGAGAGGAGCACGTCGGGGTCTCCGGCGAGGGCCCGCGCGATGCCGACGCGCTGCTTCTGACCGCCGGAGAGTTGGCTCGGATAGGACTTGGCCTTGTCCGCGAGGCCCACCAGGTCCAGGAGTTCGAGGGCCTTGCGGGTGCGCTCCCGCCGGGAGAGTCCAAGGATCTCCAACGGCAGTTCGACGTTGTCGCGGACGGAACGCGAGGAGACGAGGTTGAAGTGCTGGAAGACCATGCCGATGCGGCTGCGGGCGGTGCGCAGTTCCTTGCCTGCGCGGGGGCCGCGACCGGCGAGGGCGGTGAGGTCCCGCCCGTTCACGGTGACGGTGCCGGCCGTGGGGCGCTCCAGCAGGTTGACGCAGCGGATGAGGGAGGACTTGCCGGCGCCGCTCTGGCCGATGACGCCGTACACCTCGCCTTCAGCGACGTGTAGGTCGACGCCGTCCAGGGCGGTGACCTCGCGTCCTCGCGAGCGGTAGACCTTGGTGAGGCCCGTGGTGGTGATCACTGGGATGTCCATCACTGTCGAGTGCACGGCACGGGGGCGCGCCGGCACGGGGCGTTCGTCTTCGGGTGGGGTGTTCTTCGGAACGCGGCACGGTCTTCTTCCGGGGCGCGCTCGGCGGCTCCGGGGCGTGAAGGGGTTCGGTGCGTGCGCGGTGGCAGCGGCGATCCGATCAGGCGAACGGACGGCTGCGCGATCTCACTTCGGGGCGCGAGGCAGAGCGGGGGCCCTCAGAAGGCGCACATTCGACACAGACAACGAGCACCGGGCGTCGGGTGCGCCTCGGTCGCAAGGATGCGGCTGCTCGTCGTGGTCATGTCGGTCAGTAAACCAGATGGTTCCAGCAAGCAAAGAGCGCCGTCCGAATAGCGGACGGCTGCGATATGGGGGCGGCTACGGGCCCACTCCTGGGAAATGGACCCCAGATACCGCTGTGACCTGCGAAAATCACGCTCGTCGCCGGTTTGCCCGGAGAGCGTCCCCGGTGCCCCACTGTGGTCAAGGCCACGATGGGGCCGCCGGCTCCCCACCGCGGACGCGAGGGACCTGACCTCGTACGGGGTCGCGCGCGAGGGGCCCTGGCAGCCGTAATACGCTCGTGGGCATGCTTGACGCCCTGACGGTCGTGGTCGCCGTGACCGCGCTCGCCCTCGCCGCCTGGTGCGGCTACGCGGCCTACCGCGATCAGCCCACCAAGGACTGGCACTTCATCGGCATGGCCGTGGTGACCGCACTGGCCCTGATCCAACTGATCGTGGGTGTGGTCCAACTGGCCCGGGGCGAGGACGCACGGGACGGCACGGTGACCTTCGTCGTCTATCTGATCGGCGCGTTCACGGCGGTGCCCGCCGCCGGTTTCCTCTCGCTCACGGAACGGACCCGCTGGGGTTCGGCGACCGTCGCAGCGGGTGCAGTGGTGCTCGCCGTGCTGCAAGTGCGGCTCTACGACATCTGGGGAGGCTGACGGTGTCCGAGCCCGTGGCGGCGAAGCCGCAGGCGGAGCGCTCCGCGCACGACCGACAGCAGCCCGGGGCCAGGACCAGACTGGTCGCCGGCCCCGGAGTGCTGTTGGTGTGGTTGTACGGCGTGATGTCGGTGGGCGCGGTGTCGCGTTCCGTCTACGAGATCCTCGTCCGCTTCGACACGGCACCGCTGGCGCATTCGCTCTCGGCCGTGGCCGCCGTGGTCTACGCGTTCATCACGTACACACTCGTACGGGGTGGTGACAGGGCGCGCAGGGCGGCCCTGGTGTGTTGTGCCGCCGAACTGGCCGGAGTGCTGATCGTGGGCACGTGGACCGTGGTGGAGCCATCGGCCTTCCCCGACTCCACCGTCTGGTCCGCGTACGGCATGGGCTACGTCTTCATCCCGGTCCTGTTGCCGGTGACCGGAATGCTCTGGCTGCGCCGCGCACGGGATCAGCGGCCGAAGGCTGAGCGTCCCGAAGGCTGAGTCTCCTCTCAGGCGCTGGTCACATAGCCCAGCTCCGACGCGCCCTTCTCCAGGGTGACCAGGGTGAGCCTGGGTCCGACCTGCTCGCGGGCGACCGGGACGTAGCCGCGGCTGCGGTAGAGCCGGAGGTTGCCCTCGCTGCGGTGCCCGGTGAACAGCTGGAAGCGTTGGGCGGCCGGTTCGGTGGCGAAGTGGTCCTCGATCGCATCCAGGAGCCGTCCCCCCAGCCCGTGGCGTTGCATCCGGGGGTGGACGATCAGCTTGGCGATCCGGGCGGTGCCGTCCTCGTCGACACGGCCGCGCACGGAGGCGACGACCTCGTCCCCGAGGCGGGCCACGAGGGCGTGCCCCTCGGCCAACTCGGCGCGCAGACCGTCCAGGGACTGGGTGAGGGGCTCGATCGCGTAATCGCCGTACAGCTCAGCCTCGCTCTGGTAGCAGAGGTACTGAAGCTTGAGAATGTGCTCCGCGTCCTGGGCTCTCGCCGCTGAGATCGTCACGCTCATGCCCATGTGCACATGCCTCCTGCTCACCCGTCCAGGGCAGTTGTCAGCCGATCGCCGGCCGTTGTCTACCGCTCCTTTCCCCCACGGGCAGGAGCTCCAACCTCCACAGCGAGCATTCTGCGCAGACATCCCAGGCAACGGGAACGCATCGGTCCTAGACTTCCCTGTGAGATACCCAACTCTCCTGCGATTTCCCGGTAAGTAAGGTCATTCGGCGACAACATCGCAGCCAATAGCCGGGGGCAGTCGCCCGGGGTGCGCTCCAGGGCCGCCCACACCGCCCGACGCCGCTCGGCCATGAGCAGCGCCCCCTCGGGTCCATGGCCGACGTCGTCCTCCGGCTCCGGCACCCGACCGCCGATGGGACGCTCCCTCCGTGCGGTCCGACGGGATCGACGCGCCTGGGCACGCACCACGGACCGCACCCAGCGGGCCGGTTCCGCAGGTGGGCCGCCCCTCCCCCAGGTCTCGAACAACCTCAGCCAGACCGTCTGTTCGAGGTCGGCCGCCTCCATGCCTGCGGCGGGAGCCTCCGCCGTCGCCTCGGCGCGCACCAGGGGGAGCAGGGCGGCAACGGCGGAGGCGACGGGGTGCGTGCGGGGCGTCATGTGGAGCGGGACACCCGCCCGTACGAGGACGGTTGCCCGGGAGCGGCCCTGTCACCCGTACGGGAGGCGTCAGTCCTGACGGCCCGGTCGACGGCGACCGTCGCGGTGGGCTTCGGCGGCCAGCAGGCCCGTGTCCGGGTGGTCGGTGAAGATGCCGTCGATGCCGGTGGCGAAGTAGCGCCGATAGGCGCCGAAGACGTCTCCGTACCCATCGGCCCCGGCGTTGGCACCGCCGTCGTCGCGCCGGAAGTCGGCCGGTAGGAAGACGTTCTCGTTCCGCAGGGTGTACGGGTGGACCAGGAGGCCGCGGCGGTGCGCGTCCCGCACCAGGGCGGTCGGCTCGCCGAGCTCGCCGTTCGCGTCCTTGGGGATGACGAGGTCGAGCGTGGGCCCGATGCCCTGGGCGAAGGAGGCCAACCACGCCAGGCCCTCGGGCTCGACCAGATCGGCGACCGTCCGCGGATCGCCTCCGACGACGAAATCCCAGGGCCTGCTGGTCGGCCCGGACAGCAGCACTACCCGGGGCGCCGAGACAAGCCGGGCCATCCGTCGCATGCTGTCGGGCTCGAAGGACTGGAGGAACACGGGAGCGTCCCGACCGTCGCGCCCATGGCGGCGCAGCAGCCGGGCGAGCCGTTCTTCGAGCCCGAGGCCCAGTCGGCGGAAGTAGGTGGGGTGTTTGGTCTCGATGTGCAGCCACACCGGACGGTCCCGGCGGCGCCCCTCGTCGTTCGCCCAGCGCAGCACCTCGTCGAAGGTGGGGATCGCCCAGCGACCGTCGTAGAGCGTGTTGTCCGGGCGGTTTCGGGGGATGCGCTCCTTGGCCCTCAGCGTCTTCAGTTCGGCGAGCGTGAAGTCCTCGGTGAACCAGCCGGTGAGCCGGGTGCCGTCGATGGTCTTGGTCGTCCTGCGGCCGGCGAACTCCGTACGGTCCGCCACGTCCGTCGTCCCGGTGATGTCGTTCTCGTGGCGGCAGACCAGATGGCCGTCCTTGGTGGGCACCAGGTCCTGCTCGATGACGTGTGCACCCATGTCCAGGGCGAGTCGGTAGGCGCCCATGGTGTGTTCGGGTCGGTAGCCGCTCGCGCCGCGGTGGGCGATCACGGTGGGATGCGGCAGGGTGCGGTACGAGCCGGTCGGGCGGGGTGGTCTGGGGTCGCGGGGCGTGGCCGCGGCGGGGGTGGCGGCGGCCACGCCGAACGCCGTGGTGGAGAGCACCGCCGCGCCCAGGACGGTGCGCCGCCCCGGCTCGCTGGCCGGGCCGTGTGCTGCCTTGGTCATCGGATTCCTCCCTGGATGCGCACGGCCTTCTCGAAAGGTGTTCCGTGCGGGTTTCGGCGCTGTCGACGCTAGGAAGTCATCACTTCCCGCAGGAGGACCACGGGCGAACGGAGCGCCAACACACATCAACAGTGAGTATCTGATCCGTGAACCCGATGTGCGATCGGGCGTTTGGCGCGAGTATCGTCCTCACCTGCGCAGACCACGGCGGATCGGGAGAGGTCCGACAGGGTCTCGCCCAGGCCGCCGACCGCTGCCGTCCCTTCATGACACCGGAGGACCCGTTGTCCCGCTTGACCCTCATCAAGGCCGTCCTAGGACCGATCCTGCGCCTGATGTTCCGTCCCCGCGTGGAGGGAGTGGAGAGCATTCCCGGGTCCGGTCCCGTCATTCTGGCGGGCAACCACCTCACGTTCATCGACTCGATGATCCTGCCCCTGGTGTGCTCTCGGCCCGTCTACTTCATCGGCAAGGACGAGTACGTCACTGGGAAAGGTCTCAAGGGCCGGGTGATGGCGTGGTTCTTCATCGGCGTCGGCATGATCCCGGTGGACCGGGACGGGGCCAATGGCGGAGTGGCGGCCCTGATGACGGGCCGCAGGGTGCTGGAGGAGGGGAGGGTCTTCGGGATCTATCCCGAGGGCACGCGCTCTCCTGACGGACGGCTGTACCGGGGGCGCACCGGAATCGCCCGACTCACCCTGATGACGGGGGCTCCGGTGGTGCCGTTCGCGGTCATCGGCACGGACAAGCTCCAGCCGGGCGGCGCGGGCCTGCCCAGGCCCGGCCGGGTGACGATCCGGTTCGGCAAGCCCATGGAGTTCTCCCGGTACGAGGGCATGGACCGCGACCGCTACGTCCTGCGGGCGGTCACGGACTCGGTGATGACCGAGGTGATGCGGCTCTCGGGCCAGGAGTACGTCGACATGTATGCGACGAAGGCCAAGGCCGCCTGACGGACCACCACGCGCGAGGGCCGACCCCTGGATCTCACCAGTGGGGTCGGCCCTCGCGCCGTGTGCGGGCCCGCCGGGTGGGCACGGCCGACTAGGGTCTTTCTTTTGGATCAGGCTGGATCAGGGAGCGGGGTCTGGTGCCGTGGATCGCAAGGCGGAGGAATGAATCACTGCGGAGCATTGGTGATTGACGACAACGCGGCGAGGCGCGGTGCCAGGGCACGCGAGCCCAGCAAGATCCGAAAGAAGGGCCCTACGGGTGCTCCACGCCGTCCTCCAGGCGCTGGCCCTTCAGCAGGAACCAGGCGGCGACCGCGGTGATCAGCAGCACCACCGAACCGACCGCTCCGGCGACGTGGAAACCGTCCGCGAAGGCGTTCTGCGCCGAGGCGAGCAGGGCCGCGCTCTGCTCATCGGGGAGCGTCTCGACGGCCTGCGCCGCCCCGCCCAGCGAGTCACGGGCGGCGTCGGCCACCCCGGACGGCACCCCTTCCGGGACCGTGAAGCCTCGGTAGACGCCGGTCACGATCGAGCCGAGCAGGGCGATGCCGAGGGCGGCACCGAGTTCGTACGCCGTCTCGGAGACCGCGGACGCGGCACCGGCCTGCTCCTTGGGGACGCTGGAGAGGATGACGTCGGCGGTGACGGTGAAGGCGAGGCCCGCGCCGAGACCTCCGAGGAACAGTGCGAGGCCCATGGAGAGCGGACCGGTCTCCGCGGTCAGCAGGGTGCAGGACGCCAGTGCCAGACCGACGGCCGTCAGTCCACCCGATACAGCGCTGCGCACGGACGCCCGGCGGGCGAGGTAGCCGGCGAGCAGACCCGCCATCACCGCGCCGACCGCCGCGGGCAGTTCGATGAGTCCCGCCTCCAGGGGCGAGCGTCCCTGGACCAGTTGCAGGAACTGGGAGAGGAAGAAGACCAGTCCGGACAGGCCGAGGATGGTCAGCAGATCGGCGAGGACCGCTCCGGAGAAGCCCCGGTTGTGGAAGAGCCGCACGTTCAGCAGGGGGGACTCCAGGGTCAACTGCCTGCGGACGAACCAGTACAGCGCGCCGATGCCGACGACCGCGGCGGCGGCCGAGAGCGTACCGATCCCGTGGACCGCCATCTCCTTGATCGCGTAGACGATCGCGACCATGCCCACCAGCGAGAGGGCGACGCTGAGCAGGTCCCACGGGCCCGGGTTCGGGTTGCGGGATTCGGGCAGCAGCTTGATTCCCACGACCACCAGGACCGCCATGACGGGCAGGTTGATCAGGAAGACCGAGCCCCACCAGAAGTGCTCCAGCAGGAAACCACCGACGACGGGCCCGACCGCGGCGCCCGCCGAGGCGGCGGCACCCCAGATGCCGACGGCGATGCTGCGTTCCTTCGGGTCGTGGAAGAGGTTGCGGATCAGGGCGAGCGTGGACGGCATCAGGGTGGCGCCGGCGACACCGAGCAGCGCCCGCGCCACGATCATCATTTCGGGGCTGGTGGCGTACGCGTTGAGCACCGACACCGCACCGAAGGCCACGGCACCCGTAAGCAGCAGCTTCTTGCGGCCGATGCGGTCACCGAGGCTGCCCATCGAGATCAGCAGTCCCGCGATGATGAACGAGTAGACGTCGCCGATCCACAGCAGTTCGGTGCCGGAGGGCTTGAGGTCCTCGCTCAGGAACGGTGTGGCGAGTCCGAGCACGGTGGCGTCGACCGCGACCAGCAGCACGGCCAGCACCAGTACGGCCAGGGCGATCCAGCGGCCCGGGGCCCGTACGGTCTCCTTCGTCAGTTGGTCGGTGCCGTTCACTTCTCCACGCTCCGTCGGGTGACACCGCCGAGCAGTAGCTCGGCGATCATGAATTGGTAGTCCTTGCCGGCGACCCGGCCCGACTGGACGGCCCAGGCTCCGGAGCCGACCAGTCCGTACAGCGCCTCGGTCAGCCAGGCGGCGGTCAGGTCGATGCGGAAGTCGCCCTCTTCCTGTCCGCGCTGGAAGAGGGCGGACACCCTGGCGTCCAGCCGGTTCCAGCCTTCGTTGACCTCGTCCTCGAAGAGCTGGTTCTCCGAGAAGAGGAAGCCGAGCAGGGCGGCGTTGGACTCGGTCTCGGCGATGAGTCGGCGCAGCGCATCGCGTGCGCCTCCCTCGTCGAGCCGGGCCTCGTCCAGTGCCGTTTCGAACTCGCGGATGCCGAAGTCCTCCAGCGCACGCACCAGGGAGTCCCGGCCGGCGAAGTGCCGGTGGAGGGTGGCACGGCCGATGCCGGCGGCCTTCGCGACCTCGTCCATGGTCGCGGTGGCCTTGCGGGAGAGGAGGGCGGCTGCGGTCCGCAGGACCTGCTCACGGTCAACTGTCATGAGACAACCATAACCCACATGAGACATCAATGTCTCAATCGATAGTGTGTCGCCTCACAGACGCGCCGAGATTTCGATACCGTGGGACGGTTTCAGCCGTATCGCTCGACCAGTGCGTTGCCGATCGCGGCCAGGTGGTCCCGCACACCCGGAGGGCCGGTCACCTCAAGCCATTCGACCGACCAGGCGAGTTCGCCTGCGAGGACGTACTCGTCGCGTCCGCGGATCACGACCTCGACGCGGCCGTCGGCCGCGGAACCCCCCACCTCAAGCCGACCGCCGAGCGCCAGCCGGAGCAGGCCCACCTTGTGGGGCGCGCAGACCGCCTGGATCTCCAGGGGCGTCCGCTTGCGGTCGACCTCGTCGGCGATCTCGCGCCAGCTCTCGGCGAGGTCGAAGTCCTCGGGTCGGTGCACGGGATCGTCGGTCGGGTCGACGGACGACACGCGGTCGATCCGAAAGGTCCGTCGGCCGTCCCCGGTGTGGGAGACGAGGTACCACGACGGGCCCTTGGCGACGATGCCCAGCGGGTGGACGGTCCTCTCGGTTTCGGCACCCTTGCGGTCGACGTAGCGGAGCCGCACCTGGACGCCACGGATCACCGCGTCCTGGAGTTCGTCGAGGAAGCGAGGTGGTCGGTGCTCGATCCGGCTCGTCCCCCATCGCTGCGGGTCCATGACCAACGACGACGCTGCCGCCTCGGCCTGCACCCGGAAGGGCTCCGGCAGGGCCTGGACGAGCTTGCGCAGGGCCGCTTTCACGGCCGGCGTCGCAGCCGAGGCCGGGCCGGCGACCAGGAACAGGGCGCGGGCCTCGCTCGCGGTCAACCCGGACAGGTCGGTGCGGGCGCCGCCCACCAGGCGCCAGCCGCCGCCCCGGCCCTGCGTGGAGTACACGGGAACCCCGGCCGTGGCCAGGGCGTCGAGGTCGCGGCGGGCGGTGCGCTCGGAGACCTCCAGCTCCTGGGCGACCTCCGCTGCCGTCACCTGCTCGCGCCGTTGCAACAGCAGGAGGATGGCCACCAGTCGGTCGGTTCGCATACCGATAAAACTCCCATATAAACCGGTCATGGGGTGACCGGTTTCAGTCGGCAAGATAGCGCCATGGCCTCACCGACGAGCCCCACTACGTACGAGCGCATCGGCCTGCCAGGGGTGCGCCGACGCCGTCTTCGGGAACCCTCTCGTCCGGGCCTGATCACCCCTAAAAGAAAGAGAGGACATGCCATGTTCGATCCGGCCGACTTCCCCGAGCCCACCCTTGTCTCCGTGAACGGAGTGGAGCTTGAGGTCTTTGAAGCGGGACGACAGAATGCGGGGAAACCCATCGTGCTCTGTCACGGCTGGCCTGAGCACGCCTTTTCCTGGCGCCATCAGATGCCCGCCCTTGCCGCAGCCGGCTACCACGTCATCGTTCCGAACCAGCGCGGTTACGGAAACTCATCCCGTCCGACCGAAGTGACGGAATACGACATCGAACGCCTGTCGAGTGATCTCGTCGCCCTTCTCGATCACTACGGGTACGAGGATGCCACCTTCGTCGGTCACGACTGGGGCGCCATGGTCGTCTGGGGACTGACCCTGCTGCATCCGAATCGGGTCAACAAGGTGATCAACCTGAGCCTGCCCTACCAGGAGCGTGGAGAAAGGCCCTGGATCGAGCTCATGGAGGATGTGCTCGGTGGCGACTTCTACTTCGTCCACTTCAATCGGCAGCCAGGCGTCGCGGACGCCGTGTTCGACGAGAACACCTTCCAGTTCCTTCGTAATCTGTACCGGAAGAACGAGCCCCCCAAGGAACCCCAGCCGGGTATGGCGCTGATCGATCTCGCCAGAGCGGAAACACCACTCGGTGATCCCGTCATGAGCGACGACGAACTGGCCGTTTTCGTCTCCGCCTTCACATCGACGGGATTCACGGGCAGTGTGAATTGGTACCGGAACCTTGACCGCAACTGGCACTTGCTGGCGGACGTGGACCCGATCATCCAAAAGCCCACACTTATGATCTACGGCGACCGGGATGTGATCCAGAGATCGGAAAGGCTGGCGGAGTTCGTGCCCCAGGTGGAAGTGGCCAGTCTGGATTGCGGCCATTGGATCCAGCAGGAAAAGCCCGAAGAAACAAACCGACTGATCACGAAGTGGCTGGAACAGCAGGACGCCGTCTAATCCTCGGGATCCGTTTGTGTCGGGCGTGATGCGGCAGTCCGCCGAGGCCACGCGCGGTCTCGGCGGACGCCTGAAGCTCCCGGCTTCGACGCGCTCGCACCCTGGGCGGCAGCCCCGTAAGCCGGTTCCCCGGATCAGCGAGCGGCGTTCGCCCAGGCGTGCTGCTCCGCCAGGTCGGCCTTGACCTCGGCCAGTTGGACGGCGACCGCGGAGGGGGCCGTACCGCCCCGACCGTTACGGGAGGCGAGCGCGCCCGACACGGTGAGGACCGAGCGGACATCGGGGGTCAGATGGGGAGAGATCTTTGCGAACTGTTCGTCCGTGAGCTCGTCGAGTTCGATGCCGAGGCCCTCGCACTCCTTGACGCACTCCCCCGCGACCTCGTGCGCGACACGGAACGGCACGCCCTGCTTGACCAGCCACTCCGCGATGTCGGTGGCCAGCGAGAAGCCGGCCGGAGCGAGCTCGGCCATCCGCTCCCGGTTCACCGTCAGGGTCGCCATCATGCCGGTGAAGGCGGGGAGCAGCACCTCCAACTGGTCGCACGAGTCGAAGACGGGCTCCTTGTCCTCCTGGAGGTCGCGGTTGTACGCGAGCGGCAGGGCCTTCAACGTGGCCAAGAGGCCGGTGAGGTTGCCGATCAGCCGGCCCGACTTGCCGCGGGCGAGTTCGGCGATGTCCGGGTTCTTCTTCTGCGGCATGATCGACGAGCCGGTGGAGAACGCGTCGTGGAGGGTGACGAAGGAGAACTCCTTCGTGTTCCAGATGATGACCTCCTCGGCGATCCGGGAGAGGTTCACCCCGATCATCGCCGTGATGAAGGCGAACTCGGCGACGAAGTCGCGGGAGGCGGTGCCGTCGATGGAGTTGCCGACGGAGCCGCGCTCGAAGCCGAGGTCGGCGGCGACCGCCTCGGGGTCGAGACCCAGCGATGAGCCGGCCAGCGCACCCGAGCCATACGGGGACACGGCCGTGCGCACATCCCACTGCCGCAACCGCTCGGCGTCCCGGGACAGCGACTGGGCATGGGCGAGCACGTGGTGGGCGAACAGGACGGGCTGGGCGTGCTGGAGGTGGGTGCGCCCGGGCATCGCCACATCGGGGTGGGCTTCGGCGAGGCCCACCAGTGCGTCCTGGAGGTCGGCGATCAGTGTGCCGATGATCCGCGCGTGGTCGCGCAGGTACATCCGGAAGAGCGTGGCGATCTGGTCGTTGCGGGAGCGCCCGGCGCGCAGCTTGCCGCCGAGGTCGGGACCGAGCCGCTCCAGCAGACCCCGCTCCAGCGCGGTGTGCACGTCCTCATCGGCGATGGTGCCGGTGAAGGAGCCATCGGCCACATCGGCTTCGAGCTGGTCGAGGCCGGCCAGCATCCGGGTCAGCTCGTCCTCGGTGAGCAGGCCCGCCGTGTGCAGCACCCGGGCGTGGGCGCGCGATCCGGCGATGTCATAGGGGGCGAGCCGCCAGTCGAAGTGGACGGACGCCGACAGCTTGGCCAGCGCCTCGGCGGGACCGTCGGCGAACCGAGCACCCCAGAGCCGGACATCACCGTTGTTGCTGCTCACAGCTTCAAGCTCCTCGAAGAAAGAGATGTGCGACCGCCTCCCCGCGAAAGGTTACGGGGAGGCGGCTTCTTCACGTGGTGCGCGCGTCGTGTCGCCGGGGGCCCGATCGGCACCGGCGGTTGCGACGGGATCGGACGGTCAGGCCAGGTCCCGCTTGGCCGCGATCTTGGAGGAGAGTCCGAAGATCTCGATGAAGCCCTGGGCCTTCGACTGGTCGAAGGTGTCGCCGGAGTCGTAGGTGGCGAGGTTGAAGTCGTACAGCGACTCGTCCGACTTCCGGCCCGTGACGACGGCCCGGCCGCCGTGCAGGGTCATCCGGATGTCGCCGGTGACGTGCTGGTTGGCCTCGTTGATGAAGCCGTCCAGGGCCCGCTTGAGCGGGGAGAACCACAGGCCGTCGTAGACCATCTCGCCCCAGCGCTGCTCGACCTGCCGCTTGTAGCGGGCCAGCTCGCGCTCGACCGTGACGTTCTCCAGCTCCTGGTGGGCGGTGATCAGTGCGATCGCGCCGGGAGCCTCGTACACCTCACGGGACTTGATGCCGACCAGCCGGTCCTCGACCATGTCGATCCGGCCGATGCCCTGCTCGCCGGCCCGCTCGTTGAGCTGCTGGATCGCCTGGAGGACGGTGACGGGCTTGCCGTCGATGGCGACGGGGACGCCCTCCTTGAAGGAGATGACGACCTCGTCGGCCTCGCGCGGGACGGCGGGGTTGGAGGTGTACTCGTAGATGTCCTCGATCGGCGCGTTCCAGATGTCCTCCAGGAAGCCCGTCTCCACGGCCCGACCGAAGACGTTCTGGTCGATGGAGTACGGGGACTTCTTGGTGGTCGCGATCGGAAGCTGCTTCGCCTCGCAGAAGGCGATCGCCTTGTCCCGGGTCATCGCGTAGTCGCGGACCGGGGCGATGCACTTCAGGTCGGGACCGAGCGCCGAGATACCGGCCTCGAAACGGACCTGGTCATTGCCCTTGCCGGTGCAGCCGTGGGCGACGATGCCGGCGTTGTGCTTGCGGGCTGCGGCGACGAGGTGCTTGACGATCGTGGGCCGGGAGAGCGCGGAGACCAGCGGGTACCGGTCCATGTACAGCGCATTGGCCTTGATCGCCGGGAGGCAGTACTCGTCGGCGAACTCGTCCTTGGCGTCGGCCACCTCGGCTTCCACGGCACCGCAGGCGAGCGCGCGCTTGCGGATGACGTCCAGGTCCTCGCCGCCCTGGCCGACGTCCACGGCAACGGCGATGACCTCGGCGCCCGTCTCCTCGGCGATCCAGCCGATGGCGACGGAGGTGTCCAGACCGCCCGAGTAGGCGAGTACGACGCGCTCGGTCACGGGATTCTCCTTACGGTGCATTCGACGATGGAATAAGTATGCATTCCCTTGCATGATTCGTCAATCCCATGGAGGTGGAGCCCCGCGCGGCGGATAATCCGCCCCATGGGACAGCGATACGAGCGCATCGAGGGCCGCATCAGAACCTTCATCGAGCAACAGCCGGTGTTCTTCACCGCCACCGCCCCGCTGGACGGCGAGGGGCATGTCAACCTCTCCCCCAAGGGCCGCAGCGGCAGCCTCGTCGTCCTCGACGGGCAGACCCTCGCCTATCTGGACTTCGGCGGCAGCGGGGCGGAGACGATCGCGCATCTGCGCGAGGAGGGGAACGGGCGGATCACCCTGATGTGGTGTGCCTTCTCCGGACCGCCGAAAGTGCTGCGGGTGCACGGCAGCGGGGAGGCGATCTTCCGCGACGATCCGCGCTGGCCGGAGCTCATCGGCCATTTCGCGGCGGCCGACGGCCCCGGCGCCCGGGCCGTCGTCGTGGTCCGCGCCCGCCGCATCAGCGACGCCTGCGGATTCGCTGTGCCGTTCATGGACTACCGGGAGGAGCGCACCCAGCACGCCGAGCACTTCGGCCGGAAGTCGGACGAGGAGTTCGCGGCGTACTGCGCGAAGAAGGAGCATGTCGGGGTGAGTCTGGACGGGCTGCCGGCGCTGCCGCTCCCGCTGCCCCAGCGCTCGGCCTAGGTGTATTGACCCGTCCCCAGCCCATCGAGGGCTCGGGGGCGTGGCCCGCCGTCACGGGGCGGGCCCGCCCGTCCTACCGGTCGTTCTGGGCCAACCGCAGCAGATGGTCCGCGAGGGCTTGGCCGCCCAGCGGATCCCTGCTGATCAACATCAGGGTGTCGTCGCCCGCGATGGTGCCGAGGACGTCGTGCAGTTCGGCCTGGTCGATGGCCGAGGCGAGGAACTGGGCAGCGCCCGGAGGAGTGCGCAGGACCACCAGGTTGGCGGACGCCTCGGCGGAGATCAGGAGCTCCCCCGACAGCCTGCGCATCCGCTCCTCCTTGGCCGACCCTCCGAGCGGAGCCTGCGGGGTGCGGAAACCGCCCTCGCTGGGCACGGCGTAGATCAGCTCACCACCGGTGTTGCGGATCTTCACCGCGCCCAACTCGTCCAGGTCCCGCGAGAGCGTCGCCTGGGTGACGCTCAGCCCGCTGTCGGCGAGCAGTTTGGCCAATTGGCTCTGGGAGCGGACCGGCTGTCGGTTGAGGATGTCCACGATCCGGCGGTGGCGTGCCATGCGGGTCTGCGGAACCGCGGGCCCTCCGTGCTCGGTGTCCTGCGCCTCGGTCATCGTCGTCTCATTCTCCGGATCGTCCTTCCCCGTACTTCTCGTTGGCCGTGTCGAGCACACCGGGCCATGCCTGGAGGAACGCGTCCACATCGGCCTCGTCGATGATCAGCGGCGGCATGAGCCGTACGACATCGGGGGCCGGTGCATTCACCAGAAAACCGGCACTCTGAGCCGCGAGCTGCACCTGGGGCGCGAGGGGCTCGTTGAGCACGATACCCAGCAGCAGTCCCGCACCGCGGACATGGGAGACCAGAGGATGCCCGTCGCGGCCTCCCGGACGCTCGATCCCGTCCCTGATCTTCTCCCCGAGACGCTTGACCCGATCGAGGATTCCGTCCTCGGCGAGCGTGTCGAGCACGGCGAGTCCGGCGGCACAGGCAACCGGGTTGCCGCCGAACGTGGTGCCGTGGTGCCCGGGCCGAAGGAGGTCGGCGGCCGGGCCGAAGGCGACGGTCGCACCGAGCGGGAGACCGCCGCCGAGACCCTTGGCGAGGGTCACCACGTCCGGTTCGACGCCCTGGTGCGCCTGGTACTCGAACCAGGAACCGGTCCGTCCGACACCGGTCTGCACCTCGTCGAGGGCGAGCAGCGCACCCGCGGTACGCGTGATCTCCCGAGCGGCTTCGAGATAGCCCGGCGGCGGCACGACGACACCGTTCTCACCCTGGATCGGCTCGATCAGCACCAGGGCGGTGTCCGTGGTCACGGCCGCCCTCAGCGCCTCCACGTCCCCGTACGGAACATGGGTCACCTCGCCGGGCAGCGGGAGGAAGGGGTCGCGCTTGCCGGGTTGGCCGGTGAGGGCCAGCGCGCCCATGGTGCGGCCGTGGAAACCGCCCGTGGTGGCGACCAGGTGAGGACGGCCCGTCAGCCGTCCGATCTTGAAGACGGCCTCGTTCGCCTCCGCACCCGAGTTGCAGAAGAACACGCGACCGGGGCGACCGAAGAGTTCGATGAGCCGCTCAGCGAGCAGTACGGGCGGCTCGGCGACATAGAGGTTGGAGACATGGCCGAGGGCCGCGATCTGCCGGGAGACCGCCTCCACCACGGCGGGGTGTCCGTGCCCGAGGGCGTTCACCGCGATGCCGCCGACGAAGTCGGTGTACTCGGTGCCGTCCGCGTCCCAGACCTTCGCGCCCGCGCCGCGGAGCAAGGACAGTGCGGGCGTGCCGTAGTTGTCGCTCATCACGCCCTGCCAGCGCCGGGCGTACTCCTGGTTGCTCATGCTTCCCCCTGTTCGTCCGCCACGAGCGGATGACCGTCGGGGACGACCATGGTGCCGATCCCCTCGTCGGTGAAGATCTCCAGCAGGATGGAGTGCGGGACCCGGCCGTCGATCACCCGGGCCGTGTTGACTCCGTTGCGCACGGCGAACAGACAGCCCTCCATCTTGGGAACCATTCCGCTGGAGAGGTCCGGTAGCAGCTTCTCCAACTGGGTCGCCGAGAGTCGGCTGATCACCTCGTCGCTGTGGGGCCAGTCCACGTACAGCCCTTCGACGTCCGTGAGGACCATCAGGGTTTCCGCGCCCAGCGCCGCAGCGAGTGCCGCAGCCGCCGTATCAGCATTGACGTTGTAGACATGTCCGTCGTCCTCCGCGCGTGCGATGGAGGAGACGACCGGGATGCGGCCGTCCTCCAACAGCGCCTCGATCGCACCGCTGTCGATCCGGGTGATCTCGCCGACCCGGCCGATGTCGACCAACTCTCCGTCGATCAGCGGCTGGTGCTTGATCGCCGTGATCGTGTGCGCGTCCTCGCCGGTGAGGCCGACGGCGAGCGGCCCGTGCTGGTTCAGCAGCCCGACCAGTTCGCGCTGGACCTGGCCCGCCAGCACCATGCGCACGACGTCCATCGCCTCGGGCGTGGTGACCCGCAGACCGGCCTTGAACTCGCTGACCAGACCGTGCCGGTCCAGCTGCGCACTGATCTGCGGCCCTCCGCCGTGCACCACGACGGGACGCAGCCCGGCCTGGCGCAGGAAGACCACGTCCTGGGCGAATGCGGCCTTCAGGTCCTCGTCGACCATGGCGTTGCCACCGAACTTGACGACGACGACCTTGCCGTTGTGCCTGGTCAGCCAGGGCAGGGCCTCGATGAGGATCTGCGCCTTGGGCAGAGCGGTGTGCTTGCGGGTGCTCATGGGTGTGAAGGTCCCCGAATCCTCAGGAGGAGTAGGCGCTGTTCTCATGGACGTAGTCCGCGGTCAGATCGTTCGCCCAGATGACGGCGGACTGGGAGCCGGCGGAGAGATCCGCGGTGATCTTCACCTCGCGGTAGCGCATGTCGACCAGGTCGCGGTCCTCGCCGACACCCCCGTTCCGACAGACCCAGACGTCGTTGATGGCCACGTTGAGCTGATCCGGCTCGAAGGCCGCCTGGGTGGTGCCGATGGCGGAGAGCACCCGGCCCCAATTGGGGTCCTCGCCGTGGATGGCGCACTTCAGCAGGTTGTTGCGGGCGATGGAACGACCCACCTCGACGGCGTCGTCCTCCGTGGCCGCACCGATCACCTCGATGCGGATGTCCTTGGACGCCCCCTCCGCATCACCGATCAGCTGACGGGCCAGATCGTCACAGACCTCGCGGACGGCCGCGGCGAACGGCTCGTACTCCGGGACCACACCGGATGCACCGGATGCGAGGAGCAGCACCGTGTCGTTGGTGGACATGCAGCCGTCGGAGTCGATCCGGTCGAACGTCAACCGGGTCGCGTCACGCAGTGCCTTGTCGAGGGCGGCGGGCTCCAGGTCGGCGTCCGTGGTGAGCACGACCAGCATGGTGGCGAGCCCCGGGGCGAGCATCCCCGCGCCCTTGGCCATCCCGCCGACCGTCCATCCCCCGCCCTCGCGGACCGCGGTCTTGTGGACGGTGTCCGTGGTCTTGATGGCGATGGCGGCCTTCTCGCCGCCGTGCTCCGAGAGTTGGCCGGCGGCCGTCTCGATGCCGGGCAGCAGTTTGTCCATGGGCAGGAGGAGGCCGATCAGCCCGGTGGACGCGACGGCGATCTCACCCGCGCTGTGCCCGGCGAGGACCTCGGCCGCCTTCTCGGCGGTGGCGTGGGTGTCCTGGAAGCCCTGGGGGCCGGTGCAGGCGTTGGCGCCACCGGAGTTCAGGACGACCGCTGTGACCGCACCGCCCTTGAGCACCTGCTCCGACCACAGGACCGGCGCGGCCTTGACCCGGTTGGACGTGAACACTCCCGCGGCGGCCCTGCGCGGCCCCTCGTTGACGACCAGTGCCAGGTCGGGGTTGCCGCTCTCCTTGATTCCGGCGGCGATGCCCGCCGCGGTGAACCCCTTGGCTGCGGTGACGCTCACTGTGTCTCCCTCTCGGCTGCTTCGCGCGCACGGCGCGCCCCTACGGTCTTCGTCTCCACCACTGGTGCGCTGTTGCGACCCACCCTCGGCACCTCCCGGGCGCGCGGAGCCCCACCCGACCGGCCCCGTGCCACGGTCACGGCGCGAGTCCGACCAGGGGCAGGCCCATGCCTTCGGGCAGTCCGAGGGCGATGTTCATGCTCTGGATCGCACCGCCCGCCGTTCCCTTGGTGAGGTTGTCGATGGCGCTGATCGCGATGATGCGGTGCGCGCTCTCGTCGAAGGCGACCTGGAGGTGCACCGCGTTGGCGCCGGCAACATGTGCGGTCGCCGGCCACTGCCCCTCGGGCAGGAGGTGTACGAAGGGTTCGTCCGCATACGCCTTGGCATAGGCGTCCCGCACATCCTGCGCGGTGGTTCCCGGCTTGGCCTTGGTGGAGCAGGTGGCGAGGATGCCGCGTGCCATCGGTGCCAGGGTCGGCGTGAACGACACGCTGACCCGCTCCCCCGCCACCGCACTGAGGTTCTGGATCATCTCCGGGGTGTGCCGGTGGCCGCCGCCCACTCCGTACGGACTCATCGAGCCCATCACCTCGGAACCGAGGAGATGGGTCTTGGGAGCCTTGCCGGCACCGGAAGTACCGGAGGCTGCGGTGATGACGGCTTCCGGTTCCGCCAGGTCCGCGACGTACGCGGGGAAGAGGGCCAGCGATACGGCCGTGGGATAGCAGCCGGGGACCGCGATGCGCTTGGACCCCTCCAGCGCGGCGCGGGCACCCGGCAGTTCGGGAAGGCCGTACGGCCAGGTTCCGGCGTGGGGCGAACCGTAGAATCGTTCCCAGTCGCCGGCGTCCGCGAGTCGGAAGTCGGCACCCATGTCGACGACGAGGACGTCGTCCCCCAGCTGTTCGGCCACGGCGGCGGACTGCCCGTGCGGCAGCGCCAGGAACACCACGTCATGGCCGGCCAGCACGTCGGGCGTGGTGGCCTCAAGGACCCGATCGGCCAGTGGCAACAGATGGGGCTGGAGACTTCCGATGGTCTGCCCCGCGTTGGAGTTGCCCGTCAGCGCGCCGACCTCGACCCCGGGGTGTGCGGTCAGCAGTCGGAGCACCTCTCCGCCCGCATATCCGCTGGCACCGGCCACTGCTGCTCGAACCACCATCGAACCTCCTCATCGATGGCATGACTATACGCAGGCCGGAAGTTTTATGCAATGAGCCCTCGGGGGCGGCGACCGGGGGCGGGACCGAGCGCCTGAGCCGACCCCTGACCGGGCCGGTCGGCCGCACTGGGCGCTCGTGTGCGCCGTCCCGGCGGGTGCAGGCGCGGGGCCGTCAGCGGCGGTACGCCGGCCGCCGTGGGGGTCGTGATCCCTTGGCGAGATGGCGCCGTTCCCGTGATTCCGGAACCGCGCCGTGGACGGGGCCGTCTCCACGGAGGCATTCTGCGCGGACGCTCCGGACGGGGCACGTGGGTGGGGAGAAGAGTGAAAGAGACTGGGTTGACCTGTGCATGTCCCGGCGCGCTCGGGGTGACGTGCGGAGGAGGAGTGGTGAGGCGGGATGGGGTGCGGACCCGTGCAACTGCCCGCGCGAGAGGGCTGGGTGCCGGCGCACAGACCTCCCTCGGTGTCGCGTACTTGATGGTTGTCCTGTTCTGGAACGAGCCCGCCCCGCGGTGGAGCGTCCTGGTGCCCCTGGGCCTCGCCGTGGTGCTCGCGGTAGCTTGGGTTCTGGCCTCCCGCGCCGCCGGCCCCACCCCGGGCCCGGCCCCGGCGGATACGACCGCCGATGCGGCCCGCGCGGACACCACAGGGCAGGCCCCGCCGCCGATCCCGGCGAAGCTCCCCCTGGTGAAGAGGAATGCGGGAGCTACCGCCTCCCGGTACCTGGCGCTGTGGACACCGTTCTTCGTCGCGCTGGCAGCGGCGAGCGTCGCACCACCCCTCGAAGAGAACCCGCCCAGCGCCGCGGTGCTCACCGTGGTCCTGCTCCCTGGCCTCACCGGAGCCCTCGGCCTCGTCCTCACCTACTTCTGCCATGACCTGATCGGCAGGACCGTCCAAGCCCCGTTCACCCAGCTCCGCGACGACGCCGCCGGCGGCAGGGTGCGCGCGATACGCGTACGCGTCGACGCCGCCGTGGCAGACCTCCGCCCCCACGGTTCCCGCTCCCCCTCGACGGACGTCCACGAGCACTACCTCGCTCTGACACAGCACGAGACCGATCCCGGTGGGAAGCCCCGGGAGGAACTCCGCTTCGGGCCCATGGAAGGCGGTGACGTCCACGAGACCGGCAGGCGCCACCTGTGGGACTCCGTGCCTCATGCCGTGGGGCAAGACGCCTGGCTGTGCTGGCCCAAGAACTGGGAACCCATCCACCACAGGTACGGTCTGCGGAACGTGGTCATGCCCGCGGCGCTGGTGACCGACAGCGGGCACATCGTGTGGGGCCGCACCGGCAGCCAGGAGTGGGTCCCTCACCTCAGGGAACGCCGCGCCCCCCTCCAGCAGACCGACCCCGGCCGCACGGTCTCCCCTCCACCACGCCCCTCCCGCTACGACGCCACCCAGACCCCCCGGCAACTGCTGGTGCTCCTGCCCGCCGCACTGCTGGCCGTTCTCTGCCTCACCGGCACCCTCACCGGAGGAGCGGCGGCAGGCGCGGTGGCCGCCGTCCCCTTTCTGCTCGTCGGCCCCATGTTCCTCCCGGGGTACGCAGGCCCCGGCCTTGCCTGGATGACGATCCGGGACGAAGAGGACTGAACCCGGCGCCCAGGCGGCTCACGGCAGACAGCGCGCATCCTCACCCGAGAGCCTAAAAGGCCGGCTGCTCCCGCTCCGGTGCCGCCATGACGGTGGCCCCATCGCAGCCGGTGCATAGGATCGCCGGCATGGGACTGCGACCTGTTCAGGTGAACATCAAGGCTCTCGATCACTCGGCGGTCGGCCGGTTCTGGGCGGAGGCGCTCGGCTGGAGTGCCTACGGCGGGGCATCCGGTGTGACGACCTACGTCGGACCCACCGGCGGACTCGTCTGGCCGGATCCGGTCTCCATCGGCATCGACGTCGTTGCCGTCCCAGAAGGCAAGACGCCGACGAAGAACCGCGTGCACCTCGATCTCGCCACCACCTCCGCCGTCCATCAGACCGAGTTGATCGCGCGCCTGAAGGCGCTCGGTGCGACGCCCGCCCACGTGGGCCAGGGCGACGTGCCGTGGACGGTCCTCACGGATCTTGAGGGCAACGAATTCTGCGTACTGGAGCCGCGGGAGGTCTACCGGGACACCGGACCGATCGCCGCGGTGGTGGTCGACTGCGTGGATCCACGGGACATGGCCCGGTTCTGGGGCGGGGCGATGGACTGGCCCCTGCACGAGGTGACCGACGATCACGCGGTGTTCCGCTCCGCCGAGGGTGTCGGTCCGTACCTCGAATTCCTCCGCACGCCCGACGTGAAGACCGTGCCGGACCGCGTCCACCTCGACCTGCTGCCGCGCCCCGGTGACGACGGGTCAGCAGAGGTGGACCGACTCCGGGACCTCGGAGCCACCGACCTCGATCTCGGCCAGGGCGACGTGCCGTGGACGGTCCTCATCGACCCGGAGGGGCACGAACTCTGCGTCCTCGCGCTGCCCTGAGCGGAAGGGCCGGCGGTCCCACCCCGGCGTACAAAGCCGGCGCCACGGCAGGGCGGCAACACGCCGTGCGCATCGATCAGGATTCGAGAAGCCTCCGCCGCCCCGGCACGACTACCGTCGAAGCACCTCGTACGAAGCACGACCAGGAGGATGCAGCGATGACCGCGAAGGGCACCGGAGGCTTCTCCGACGTTGAGCGCGCCGCCATGAAGGAGCGCGCGGCGGAGCTGAAGAAGGAGGCGGGCCGCGGTCGCGGCGACAAGAAGGCCGCCGAGGCGCTGGACGTCCTGTCGAAGATCGCGGAGATGGCGGACCCCGACCGCGCCGTGGCCGAACGCATCCACGCCATCGTGACCGCCACCGCCCCCGAACTGGCGCCGAAACTCTGGTACGGACAGCCGGCCTACGCAAGGAAAGGAAAGGTCGTGTGCTTCTTCCGCAGTGGCCAGACCGATAAGGAGCGTTACTCCACCTTCGGTTTCACCCCCGAGGCGGGGCTCGACGAGGACGGCGGCCTCTGGCCCACCGCGTACGCCGTGACCGAGTTGAGCGGTGAGGCGGAGAAGACGATCACCTCGCTCGTCAAGAAGGCCGTCGGCTGACACGGCGCCGCGCCTCAACCCCCCTGCCCCGGCCCCGGTCCCGATCGACGAGAGTCGCGGTCGAGGAGAGTCGCGATAGACGAGGATGACGGACGGTCGCCGACCGTCCGTGCGAGGCGCTCAGTCACCACGGGGGTGGCTGAGCGTCCAGGACGGATGCCGTGCGCCGGTACTCACCCGGCGGCACGCCGTACGCAGCGCGGAACGCACGGCTGAAGTCCGCAGGATGTCGAAACCCCCACCGGAGGCCGATCTCCCCCACCGTCCTGCGGCAAAGCCGCGGATCGGCGAGATCGGCCCGACTGCGTTCGAGTCTGCGCCGACGGATGGTGGCGCCGACTGTCTCGGGCTGTTGTCGAAACAGTTGGTGCAGCAGTCGCACGGAGATGTGGTGGTGTGCGGCGATGGTCACCGGCCCCAGTTCGGGATCGGCCAGGTAGTGGTCGATGTGTGCCAGGACGCGGGTCAGCAGGACCTGGCGACGGGCCTCGGCCGACAGCGTGGACGCTCCGTCGAGCCGGGTGGCCAGGAAGTCGGAGACGAGATGGAACCCCACCGCGCCGAGGCGGAGTAGTTCCGCCTCGTCGCAGTGGGCCGCGTTGGCCCGTAGGCCGGCCAGGTAGGAGACGAGCAGCGCCCCGGTCCCGGCGCGGGTGGGCAGCCGAGTGCTCAGCAGCGCGTTCGTCCGTTCGTGCGGGAGGGGCATCGCGGCGCGGGGCAGCCGGACCAAGGTGAGTCTGCACTGTCGTCCCTGGTCCTGGAACTCGCAGGCGAGCGGGTCCCAGGTGTCGAACAGGGCCATGTCACCGGCTTGGAGGAGGGTGGTGTTCCGCCGCTGCTCCAGACCGATCGGGCTGCCGTGCACCAGGACGAGGAAGTACGACTCGGGGTCGCCCCTTCTGATGTGGGTCCGGGTGCGTCGGGCGGACATCGGCGAGAAGGAGAACGTCGACACTTCCGTGTGGGCCAGTTGCAGCGAGATGGCCCGCCCCTCGAAGCGGTCTGCGCGATCGCAGCTGATGGCGACCGGCATGACCGCATCGGCCACCATTGAGCTCCACCAGCCGAGCCGGTCCCCCGGGCTGACGCTGTCCGCCCGGACCCGGGTCACGCCCGTCGCCGTCATCGCACCCCCGAGTCCGTCCACGGCCGGGCTCCATGCTCCGCGGCACCGGCCGGCCCGGTAAAGGACGCCTCCGGTCAGTTCGCGTGCACTACAGGCCAACATCTCGTGCGCTCATTGCTGGAGCCAGCGGGGGATCGCCGCCCGGATACTCGGTGCCGCACCTCCCGCACACACCCCTACCTCGTAGGAGACACGTTGAACAGCAGGCGCACTCTCATGGGCAGGACCGTTCGCGGTGCTGCCGCGCTCCTCGCCGCAGCCGGTCTTGTCCTGGTGTCGGCGAGCACCTCCACCGCGGGTCCGGCCGCCCCGCCCATTTCGTCCACACCGCCGGCGTCCACCGCGGGCGGCGCTGCCGCCGGCGGGTTAGGCACCCTCGCGGCGACGAAGGCCGTGGGCGCGTCCGCCGTCTACACGGTTCGGCTGCGCAACGTCGCCACGGGATTCTGTGTCGACGACAGCAACATCGGACTGCGGCACTTCGGCTGCCAGACCCAGACCGGGCCGTACGCCAACTACCAGAAGTTCGACTTCATCACCGTGGCCCCGTACACGTACGTGCTGCGTAACTGGGCCACCGGACTCTGCGTGGACGACAGCAACATCGGACTGCGGCACTTCGGCTGCCAGAGCCAGAGCGGACCGTACGCCAACTACCAGCGGTTCGTGCTGATCGGGGCTCCCGGCGGGACGAACGTCCTGCGCAATGTCGCCACCGGACTGTGCATCGACGACAGCAACATCGGACTGCGGCACTTCGGCTGTCAGAACCAGAGCGGACCGTACGCCAACTACCAGCGGTTCCACCTCGACACCTACTGATCCGGTGACGGAGTGCGCCGACTGCTCACGGTCGGCGCACCCGCTGGTGCGATCCATGCCCGGGCATCGCCCGTCCGGTGGACGGCGGCGGGCGCCCCGGCTGACCATGGAAGGGACCCGTCGAACCCGGGGGAAGCAACCACGGGGAGGCACCAGTGGTGGACACCGAGGGACCTGACGTCCTGGTCGTGGGAGCCGGACCGGTCGGACTGACCGCGGCGGCGGAGCTCAGCCGCCGAGGAGTGTCGTGCCGCATCATCGACAAACTGCCGGCCCGATTGCCGTTCGCGAAGGCCGTCGGCATCCAACCGCGCACGCTGGAGATCTGGGACCGCATGGGCCTCGTGCGATCGGCCCTGGACGCGGCGGTCCCGATGCGCGGGCAGTTGGCGTACGTCAACGGCGTCGAGCAGGCCCGGATCGAACTCGTCCTGCCGCCCGAGGTGCCGTACGGCTTCGCAGCACTGCCCCAGTACGAGACCGAGCGCATCCTTGAGGAGTTCCTGGCGGGCTTCGGAACCCGCGTCGAGCGCGACTGCGAGCTGGTGTCCTTCGCCCAGGACGGCGAAGGGGTCACCAGCTCGCTGGTCACACCGACCGGGACGCAGGAGGAGGTCCGCTCGCGGTACCTGGTGGGCTGCGACGGCGCCCACAGTGTCGTACGGAAGGCGCTCGGGCTCACCTTCGAGGGCGGCGCCTTCCCCGAGGAGTACATGCTGGCCGATGTGGCGGTCGACTGGAACCTGCCCGTCGGATACGGCGTACGGGCCGTGCACCGCGGCGCCGACCGCTCGATCGACGACCTCCTGGTGTGCATTCCGCTCCCCGGTCCGGGGCGCTACCGCATGTCGATGCTGGTGCCGCCCGAGCTCTCGACCACGCCCGGGGAGGACCGGGGCGCGCCCCGGGGAGACGGGGTCACGCACGGGCTGGAGGGCGGCCGGGTGCCCGTGCTCGCCGACGTCCAGACGGTGCTGGACCGGTTGTCACCACGACCGACCACGGCATCCGCATTGCGCTGGTCGTCGGTGTTCCGCATCAGCCACCGCTTGGTGGACCGGTACGCGGACGGCCGGGTGTTCGTCGCGGGGGACGCCGCGCACATCCATCCGCCGACGGGTGCGCAAGGAATGAACACCGGCATCCAGGACGCCTACAACCTGGCGTGGAAACTCGCCCTCGTACTGACCGGCGCCGCGGGGCCGCACCTGCTCGGCAGCTATGACGTCGAGCGACGTCCGATCGGCGAGGAGGTCGTCGCCCGGACGGTCCGGCATGCCGGCGAAGGGGTCCAGGCCGACCGCAGCGATCCGCAGACCCTGTTGCTGCGGGAGGCGCAGCTCCTCGTCGAGTACCGGGACAGTCCGCTGGTGGGTCCACCCGACCCGACTGCGCAGGACGGCCCCCAGCCGGGTGACCGCGCCCCGGACTGCGCCGGTCTCACCCGGGACATCGCCGCCTATCCCGTCCGGCTCCACGAGCTGCTCCGGGACCGTGAACACGTACTGCTGTGGTACGACAATGATCCGGGCGGTTCGTTCGATGACGTCACCGAGTCGGTCGCCGCTGCCGAGGAACTGTCGCCCGGCCGGCTGGAGACCTGTCTGGTCCTGGCGAACGCGGTGCCGAACCGTCGCAGTGGGAAGGTGCCCGTCTATCGCGACGGTGCGGGCGAGTTCGCCCGCGTCTACGGGGTGGAACGGCCGACGGCGTTCGTGGTGCGCCCGGACGGCCATCTCGGCGCCCGTCTCTGTCCACCGACCGCCGCAGAACTGGCCGCGCAGCTCCGGGGTGTGTTCCGGGTCTGAGGGCGTGCCCCCAGACCGCCGCTCACTTGAGGCGCGGCCGGGGACGGGGTCAGGCGTCGGAGCGGCCCGGCTTCTGGTCGCGCGCCCCGTTCTTCTCCTTCACCTGCGCGGCCTTCTCCTTGATCCGCACGGCTTCCTTGCGGACTTCGGCCTGGGTGTCGCGCTCCTGCTGGAGCCACCGGGGGTTGTCGTCCTTCAGGGCGTCGATCTGCTCGGTGGTGAGGGCCTCGGTGACCCCGCCCCGGGCGAGGCCGGCGATGGAGACGCCCAGCTTGGCCGCGACCACGGGCCGGGGGTGCGGGCCGTTGCGCCGCAGGTTCTGGAGCCACTCGGGCGGGTCGGTCTGCAACGCGTTCAGTTCGGTGCGTGAGACGACACCCTCCTGGAACTCGGCAGGGGTGGCCTGGAGGTACACACCCAGCTTCTTCGCCGCGGTGGCGGGCTTCATCGTTTGGGTGGTCTGGTGCGACGTCATGGTGTCAAGGGTAGCGAGCGTGTGCGATGCCTTCGACCACGACCGGTTAACCTGGCCTGGTGACAGGCTCGGAAGCACCCCCCTCATTTCGGCTCGCGTACGTTCCGGGCGTGACGCCGACCAAGTGGGTCCGCATCTGGCACGAGCGGCTTCCGGCGGTCCCCCTGACGCTGGTCCCGGTGTCCGCCGCCGAGGCTGCCGATGTGTTGCGCGCCCGTGGTGTCGACGCCGGGTTCGTCCGTCTGCCGATCGACCGGACGGATCTGAGCGCCATTCCGCTGTACACGGAGACGACGGTGGTCGTGGTTCCCAAGGACCACGTGGTGGCAGCGGTCGACGAGGTGTCCCCCGACGACCTCGCCGACGAGATCGTGTTGCACCCCCTCGACGACACCCTCACATGGGAGCAGCGGCCGGGGGTGGCCGCCAAGGAGCGCCCGAACACCACCGCCGACGCGATCGAATTGGTGGCCGCCGGAGTGGGGGTGCTCGTCGTCCCGCAATCGATCGCCCGACTGCACCACCGCAAGGACCTCACCTATCGGACGGTGGTGGACGCACCCGAGTCCCGGGTGGCGCTGTCCTGGCCCGAGGACGCGACCACGGACCTGGTGGAGCAGTTCATCGGGATCGTGCGGGGTCGGACGGTCAACAGCTCCCGCGGCCGACAGCCGACCACTCAGACCAGTCCGTCTGCTCAGACCGCTGCGACCAAGGGCAAGCGTCCCGATGCGGGCGCGGCCCGCAAGAAGCCCACGCCGGGCAAGAAGCCCGTGGGCCGGGGCAGCCGCGCGGGCTCCGGCGGCGCCAGGGGCACGGGCAAGGGCAAGCCGCGCCGCCGCTCCTCGTGAGCTGAGGTCGGGCCCGCACGGGGTCGCCACCGCTTCGTCGGCGGACGGTGACACAGCGGGGCCGTGGCCCGCCGCTCGGCCGTGGACGTACGGTCAGCGACTGACATATGTTCCCCCAACGCCCGATCTTGTACGGGTCGTTCCGCTTTCTGTGGCCGTGGGGGGTCAATCGTCATGCTCGCTGCCAAGAAACTGCCTTCGCTTCCTCCACTCCCTTCCCAGGTGCGAAGAACGCCGCGCCTCATGCTGATGGCCGTGGGGGGAATGCTGGCGGTGGTCGCCCTGACGGATCTCTACGCGATCTACCGCGGCTGGCAGGTCCACTCGCTGACCCCGACGGTCGAGGGCATCACCTTCACCGCTCAGGAGCGGTTGGACGACGCCCAACGGACGTACAACTTCGCCGGCACGATCCAGTTCAACGCGTACGTCGGCTGTGGGATCGCCTTCATCGTCTGGTTCCACCGGATGCGCCGCAACGCTGCGGTGTTCGCGCCGAACGCGTTCCGCCAGGGTCCGGGTTGGGCCATCGGCTCCTGGTTCATCCCCGGAGTGAACCTGGTGCTTCCCTACCTCATCGCCCGTACCGTCTGGAGTGCGGTCTCCCGGCCCGCTGCCGACGGCAAGACCGTGTCCTGGCCGCTGCACGTCTGGTGGGGCCTGTACGTCGTCAGCCTTCTGTCCCTCGGTCTCACCGGCCAGATCTACGGGGCCGCCGACACCTTCGCGGGGCAGCGGACGGGCTTGCTCCTGCTGATGGCGGCCGATGTCCTGGACATCGTCGCAGCCGGGATGGCCGCGTACTTCGTCATCCGGCTGACGGACGCGATGGACTCCACAGCGGCTGCGGCACGACCCGCTTGAGGGGTGCCCGGCGGAACTCGTCGGTCAGACCAGCTTCTTCGCTTCGTTCAGGGACGGTACGGAACCGAGGCTGAACTCATGGAGGTCGCCGAACACCTCGATGCGCAGGGACTGATCGATCCCGCCCACCCTCAGCGGGTCGAAGCCGGCCGCGCGGATCAGGTCAGCGACCGTTCGGCCCGCGGCCTCGTCGTCGGTGGCGTAGAACCCCACAGCCTGGTCCGGGGAGCGGCGGGCGGCCGAGGTGAGGGAATCCGCGGTGAGGGTGCCGAACGCCTTCACCGCTCGGGCCCCGGGGGGAAGCAGTGCCGCGATGGTCGCGCCCGCCGACTCGTTCTCCGGGATGGTCTTGGAGAACTCCCCCTGCTCGTTCTGGGCGATCGGGTTGGACGGGTCCACGACGATCTTCCCGGCGAGCCGGTCGCCGTACCGCTCCACGAGTTCCTTGATGCTGTCGAACCAGACGGCCAGGATCACGGTGTCCGCCGCCTCCACGGCTTCGTCCACGGTCACGGCGGTGGCCCGCTCGCCGAGTCTGGTGGCGAGGGCACGGGCGTCATCGAGGTTGCGGCTGGCGACCAGAACGTTCTCGCCGCCCGTGACCAGATTGGCGGCCAGGCGGGACCCGATGTTGCCCGTGCCCACGATCGCGGTCGTCATGGGGAGCTCCTCGTAGGCGTAGGGACGTACCGGGCCAGTAGAACCCCGTCACGCCGGGGTCGGCGCGGTGGGGCGGGCGTCCGGGTGAGCCCCGTGGGCGTACGAGAACGGGACCCGCGCCGAAGGCACGGGTCCCGTCGTCGTCAGCCGGTTCAGGCGAGCGTTGCCAGCGCCTGGTTGAGGGTCTCCGAGGGACGCATCACGGCGGACGCCTTGGTCACGTCGGGCTGGTAGTAGCCACCGATGTCGACGGGCGAGCCCTGGACGGCGATGAGCTCGTCGACGATGGTCTGCTCCTGCTCCGACAGCGTCTTGGCGAGCGCGCTGAACGCCTCGGCGAGCTGGACGTCGTCACTCTGCCGTGCCAGCTCCTGGGCCCAGTAGAGCGCGAGGTAGAAGTGGCTGCCCCGGTTGTCGATGCCACCGAGGCGACGGCTGGGCGACTTGTCCTCGTTGAGGAAGGTGCCCGTGGCCCGGTCCAGGGTGTCCGCGAGCACCTGGGCGCGCGCGTTGTCCGTGGTCTGGGCGAGGTGCTCGAAGCTGACCGCGAGGGCGAGGAACTCACCCAGGCTGTCCCAGCGGAGGTAGTTCTCCTTGACGAGCTGCTGGACGTGCTTGGGCGCGGAGCCGCCGGCTCCGGTCTCGAACAGGCCGCCGCCGTTCATCAGGGGGACGACGGAGAGCATCTTGGCGCTGGTGCCCAGCTCCAGGATGGGGAACAGGTCCGTCAGGTAGTCGCGCAGCACATTGCCGGTGACCGAGATCGTGTCCTCACCGCGGCGGATGCGCTCCAGCGAGAACGCGATCGCCTCGACCGGCGCCAGGATGCGGATGTCCAGGCCCTCGGTGTCGTGCTCGGGGAGGTACGCCTCGACCTTGGCGATCAGGCTGGCGTCGTGGGCGCGGTTCTCGTCCAGCCAGAACACGGCGGGGGTGCCGCTGGCACGCGAGCGGGTGACGGCGAGCTTGACCCAGTCCTTGATCGGGAGGTCCTTGGTCTGGCACATGCGCCAGATGTCGCCGGCGCTGACCACGTGCTCCAGCACCACGGCACCGGAGCCGTCGAGCACCCGGACCGTACCCGTGGTCGGGATCTCGAAGGTCTTGTCGTGGCTGCCGTACTCCTCGGCCTTCTGGGCCATCAGACCGACGTTGGGCACCGAGCCCATCGTCGAGGGGTCGTACGCGCCGTTGGCCCGACAGTCGTCGATGACGACCTGGTAGATGCCGGCGTAGCTGCTGTCGGGGATGACGGCGAGGGTGTCGGCCTCCTGCCCGTCCGGGCCCCACATATGGCCCGAGGTGCGGATCATCGCCGGCATGGAGGCGTCGACGATGACATCGCTCGGCACGTGGAGGTTGGTGATGCCGCGGTCGGAGTCGACCATCGCCAGTGCGGGGCCGTCGGCCAGCTCGGCCTCGAACGACGCCTTGATCGCGGCGCCGTCGGCGAGCGAGTCGAGTCCCTTGAGGATGCCGCCCAGACCGTCGTTGGGGCTCAGGCCCGCGGCGGCGAACGCCTCGCCGTACTCGGCGAACGTCTTGGGGAAGAAGGCGCGCACGACATGGCCGAAGATGATCGGGTCGGAGACCTTCATCATCGTGGCCTTGAGGTGGACCGAGAACAGCACGCCCTCGGCCTTGGCGCGGGCCACCTGGGCGGCGAGGAACTCGCGCAGGACGGCGACGCGCAGGACGGAGGCGTCCACGACCTCGCCGGCGAGGACCGGTACCGACTCGCGCAGCACGGTGGTGGTGCCGTCGTCACCGGTGAGCTCGATCCGCAGCACGCCTTCTTCGGCGATGACGGCGGACTTCTCGGTGGAGCGGAAGTCGTCGGCGGTCATGTGCGCGACGTTGGTCTTGGAGTCGGCCGACCAGGCGCCCATGCGGTGCGGGTGGGCCTTGGCGTAGTTCTTGACCGAGGCGGGGGCACGGCGGTCGGAGTTGCCCTCGCGGAGCACCGGGTTGACGGCGCTGCCCTTGACCTTGTCGTACCGGGCGCGGACGTCGCGGTCCTCGTCGGTCTTGGGGTCGTCGGGGTAGTCCGGGAGGTTGTAGCCCTGCTGCTGGAGTTCGGCGACGGCCGCCTTCAGCTGCGGGATCGAGGCCGAGATGTTCGGCAGCTTGATGATGTTGGCCCCGGGCGTCTTGGCCAGTTCGCCCAGCTCGGCGAGTGCGTCGTCGATGCGCTGGCTCTCGTCGAGCCGCTCGGGGAAGCTGGAGATGATCCGCCCCGCGAGGGAGATGTCACGGCTCTCGACCCTGACTCCGGCCGTCGAGGCGTAGGCCTCGACCACCGGCAGGAACGAATGCGTGGCCAGGGCTGGGGCCTCGTCGGTGTGCGTATAGATGATGGTCGAGTCAGTCACCGGGTGCTCCGCTCCACGTCTGCAACATTGCTCGACATCAAGATATCTCGTGTTCGACCCGGTCTCGAAAGGACCCCGGCCCAGTGTGGTCGCAATCTCGTCACCTGGGACGACGCGTCCGGCTTTGAGTACGGGCGGTGACCGCATGATGACGGCCGAGCGGGAGGGCGGCCGTCATGGGGTGCGTTCCGGGCGGCGGGCGGGCGTCCGTGCGGCCCGGAGTGCGGCGATCAGTTGGATGCCCGCCGCGGCCAGCAGTGCGGCGGTGAGGGAGCCGAGCGAGGCGACCAGACCGGCCAGGGCCGCGCCCAGCGCGAAACCGGTCAGTTTGAGGCTGGCCCCGGTGGTGAAGACCTGCGCCCGCAGTCGCTCGGGCGCCTCCCGGTGGCGGATCGTGAACAGTGCGGTCAATTGGGGGCCCTCTCCCGCACCGGCGAGCACGACCGCGGGAATCAACAGGAGGGGTTGGCCGATCGCCATCAGTGCGTACGCCAGGGCGAGGGCGAGGGGGGTGCGGTTGAGGATGCGGTCGGGGCCACGGCGCGGCGGTCGGTGGGCGAGGAGGGCATTGGCGGCGACGGCTGTGACGGCGATCGCGGAGAGCAGGGCGACGCCCCAGCCCGGATCGCCGAGCACCCGCTCGCCGAGGATCGGCGCACAGACGACGAAGGCGCCCTCTCCGGCGCAGGAGATCACGGTGACGGCGGTCGCCCGGGCCAGCGGTCCGTTCCGGAACGTCGCGCGCTGGCCGGTGCGGAG
Source organism: Streptomyces sp. NPDC005963 (assembly GCF_040638655.1). Taxonomy (NCBI): domain Bacteria; kingdom Bacillati; phylum Actinomycetota; class Actinomycetes; order Kitasatosporales; family Streptomycetaceae; genus Streptomyces; species Streptomyces sp. NPDC005963. The sequence continues at coordinate 55,984 of NZ_JBEXVD010000025.1, forward strand.
GTCGTCGCCGATCGAGGGGAGGGGCCGGGCGCCGGGTCGCGGGGAGCGGGAGGGGTCGGGCGGAAGGCGCAGGGCTGCGGGGAGGGCGAGGAAGAGCAGCCCGATCGCGACGACGACCGCCGTGGTGGCTCCGAGGAGTTCGGCGGCCGTTCCGGCGAGTGCGGGTCCGACGAGGGCTGCGGCGTGGAAGGTCATGGCGTCGAGCGCGGTGGCCCGGGGCAGTTCGGCGCCTTGGACGAGCCGCGGTAGGGGGGAGGTCCAGCCGGCGGCGATGACGGGTCCGAGCAGCCCCGCGCCCACCGCGAGCAGGAGTGTCACGCCGAGCGGTTGGACGTCGAGGGTGAAGAGGACGGCGAGGAGCGCAAGGCCGTGGCCGGTGAGGGCTCCGGCCAGGAGCACCCCGGGTCGGGTGGAGCGGTCCAGGAGCACGCCGAGGAGGGGTCCGCCGACGGCTGCGGCGAGGGTGGCACATGCGAGGAGCACCGAGGCGGTGGCGGTGGAGCCGGTGAGGGCGAGCGCGGCCAGGAGGAGGGCGGGCCCGGACATCTCGTCGCCGGTGCGTGCGACGGCCGCCCCGGCCAGATGCACTCCCATCGCGTAACGGTTTTTCATCCGCTTGACGTTACGCAGGTAACTTAAAAGTGCGCTAGATGCGTTACATTGCCCGGATGGAGCCCTTGAAGAGCGCAGGGTCCGCACGCCATTCGGTCGACGCCATGGCCCGCCGGACGGCCGCCCTGGTCAATGCACTGACCGGAGCGGACGACACGGGGCCGGACCCCGATCCCGACACGGTCGGGGCGGTGCTGCGCGCGCACGGCGAGACGGAGTCCACCGGCGAACCCGGCGTCGCGGGGCAGGCCGGAGCCGCCCCCGAGCCCATCGCACTCAGCACTGACGACATCGCCCAGATGCGTGCGGCGGCCCTCCGCCTGCGCACGGTCTTCGCCGCCGAGGACGTCGACGAGGCCGCCGCACGCCTCAATGAACTGCTCGCCCTGACCGACGGCCGGCTCAGGCTCTCCTCCCACCGGGGCGCCTCGCCGTGGCACCCGCATCTGGACGGCCACGACGACGGCCCCTGGGGCGCATGGCTCCTGGCCTCCTCGACACTGGCGCTGACCGTCCTCGTCTGGGACCGCCAGCGCCCACCCGGCGGCATCTGCGCCTCACCCACCTGCCGCAATGTCTTCCTGACACAGGGCAGCGGTCCGGTACGCCGTTACTGTTCACGGCGCTGCGCCACCCGTGAGCGTGTGGCGGCACACCGCAGGGAGAAGCGGAACGGCTCCTCCCCCGCGGAGTGATCGTCGGCTCCGGCACGGCCAGCCCGTACCGCCGATGGATCAGCAGGCAGTCTGGAGACGGAGTTGCCATGACCCCGCACGACCGGTGAGGACCAGGGTGGACAGCGGCCGGACGTCCACGTTCCAGTACGAGGTCGGCGGTGCGTTCAGTACGTACACCAGGGCCGCACGGATGACGGAGGGCTCGGCCACGGCCACCACCGAACCGCCGTCCTGCGCGGGGCGGGTGTCCAGCCAGGTCCCTATCCGCCCGATGAACGCCAGCAGCGATTCCCCGCCATGCGGGGCCGACCGGGGATCGGCGAGCCAGGTGTCCACGGCATGGGGCTCCACGGCCGTCACCTCGCCCAGCGTCAGCCCGCGCCAGCGCCCCATGTCACACCCCCGCAGCGCCGGTTGGGCCATGGGCGCGAAGCCGAGTGCCTGGGCGGTGGCCCGGCTACAGAGCGTCGGGGAGCAGTACCTCAGTTCCGCGGCATTGAGCGGTACGAGGGTGGGCGCGGCCAGTTGCACTTCGTACCAGCCGGTCTGGTCGGGTGACCGGTCGTCGTCGAAACGCTCGGTGAGCATGGAGGTGCTGCGCGCGGCGGCGACGAGCGTGATCCGGACACTCATGGCGTGATGGTGGGCGGGGGGAGGCGAACCGGTCAAGTGACCGGAGTCACTCCTTCCGCTGACCAGGCAGAGCGTCTTGGTTTTCCTTCATGTGCATGACATTCCAGCCGGACGAACGACCTCCGGGGCGCGGCCACTTGGCGCTCTCACCCCTGCATCGAAGGAGCCCCGTACCGGAATCCGTACCGTGCACGGTCGAAGGCGGAGGTTCAGGACATCCCGGTCTCGTCCCACGCGGCCCTCAGCCGACGCACCCCTTCGGCGATCTCGGCACCGTCCGCGACCCCGGCGAAACTGACCCGCAGATGCGCCCCGGGAGGCTCGGCGCTGAAATAGGGGCGCCCCGGAGCGAGCGCAACGCCCCGCCGCAGCGCCGCGGCCAACAGCGTCGATTCGCTGGAGCCGTCGGGCAGCCGAAGCCAGAAGTGGTATCCGCCGGCGGGCACGGCCGACAGCGACAGCTGTGGCACGTCCCGGCTCAACGCCGCCGCCATGGTGTCCCGGCGCTCCTGCAACTCCGCACCCACGGTACGGAGATGACGGGCCCACGCGGGCGCTCCGACCAGCTCCAACGCGGCCTCTTGCAGCGGGCGGGGTACGAAGAAGCTGTCCACCACCTGGATCGCGCGCAACCGGTCCAGTACGGGCCCGCGGGCGGCGAGCACACCCACGCGCAGACTCGGGGACGTCACCTTGGTCAGGGAGCCGACGTGGACGACGACCCCGTCTGCATCGAGCGCGGCGAGCGGTTGCGGCAGCGGCCCCGCATCGGCGTGGACCAGCCGTCGGGCGAAGTCGTCCTCGACGACGAACGCCCCTGCCTCCCGGGCGATCCGCAGCACCTCGGGCCGGCGCTCCGGCGACAGCACGCTCCCGGTGGGGTTCTGGAAGAGGGGCTGACAGACGAAGACCCGCGCCCCCGACGCCCCGAAGGCGGCTGCCAACAGGTCCGGACGGACTCCCCCGGCGTCCACCGGAACCGGCACGGGACGCAGTCCGGCGGCCCGGGCGATGGCGAGCATCCCCGGATAGGTGGGCGATTCGACCAGTACGGGCGCGCCCGGAGGAGCCAGGGCGCGCAGGGCCGTGGTGAGGGCGGCCTGTCCGCCCGATGTGATCAGTACGTCAGCGGCCCCCACCCGTCCACCGATGCCCCGGGCGAACCATTCGCGCAGTTCGGGGAGCCCCTCCACCGGTGGCCGCGTCCAGGCCCCTGGGCGGCGCGCCGCACGCGCCAGGGCCGCGGCCATGGCCCGTTCCGGCTGGAGCGCGGGGTGGAGGTATCCGCCGTTGAACTCGATCACGCCGGGTGGGGGCGCGGCCAGCGTGGCGAGCACCCCGGAGGCGTCCACCGACCTCGGCACATGGTCGGACGCCGGCTCCGCACTGAGGGCCACCTCCTGCCAGGAGGTGTCACCGGGCGGGACGCTCTGCACCCGCGGGCGCGCCCGGAAGGCGCCGGCGCCGGGGCGGGTGACGACGAGTCCTTCCGCGGCGAGTTGCGCAAGGGCACGGGAAACCGTGACCGGCGACACCCGATAGCGCTCCACCAGTGCTCGACTGGATGGCAGCTTTCCTTCTGGAGAGTAGCGGTCCAGCTCGTTTCTCAGCTGAAACACCAACTCTTCCACACTGCTACGCTGATTCATGACAGCACAGGATAGCGCTACTGCCTCCGCTTCGATAGCGGTGAGCACCCCTTCGGCCGTGGAGGACAGGCCACCCGCGGGGGCGGACGGCAGCCCGTCTGCGGCCTCCGGAACCCTGCTCGCCGCATCGGGCGTGCTCGCCTTCTCGCTCACCTTCCCGTCCACCGCCTGGGGCCTCACCTCCTTCGGCCCCTGGTCCCTGGTCTCGACGCGATCCGTCCTGGCAGCGCTCGTCGCCGGCTGCTTCCTGTTGCTGTGCCGGGTGCCGCTGCCCGAGCCGCGTCACTGGGGGTCCCTCGCGGTGGTCGGCGGCGGTGTGGTGGTGGGATTCCCGCTGCTGACGACGCTGGCCCTCCAGACGTCCACGACCTCCCATGCGGCGGTGGTCGTCGGACTGCTCCCCCTGACGACCGCCGTGTTCGCCGCGGTGCGCACGGGCCGGCGCCCCTCACGAGCGTTCTGGTTGGCCGCTGGAGCGGGTGCGGCGGTCGTCATCGCCTTCACCGTCTCCCAGAGCGGCGGCTCCCTCCAGGGCGCCGACCTCTATCTCTTCGGCGCCCTGCTGGTCTGTGCGGCCGGCTACACGGAGGGCGGGCGGCTCGCCCGCCAGATGCCGGGTTGGCAGGTGATCGGCTGGGCCCTGATCCTGTGCCTGCCGCTGGCGCTCGTGGGCTCCGCGGTGGCCCTCTCCGTCGAACCCGTACGCCTCTCGGCCCAGGGGCTGATCGGGCTGGCGTGGGTGGCGGTCGTCTCCACGTTCTGCGGACTGTACGTCTGGTACCGGGGCATGGCCGCCATCGGCATCGCGCGGGCCAGCCAACTCCAACTGGCACAGCCACTGCTCACCCTGGTCTGGTCGGTCGCCCTGCTGGACGAGGAACTCGCTCCCAGCGCTCCCGTGGCCGCGGTCGCGGTACTGGTCTGCATCGCCGTCACCCAACGGGTCCGCAGCTGACCGCGGCACGAAACGGATCGCCCACCGTGCACGGCACCCGGACGCTCGACCGGAGGTGCGGCTTCCGGACCCGGCCGTAGACTCGAAGGCACCAGGCGAAGGCACCAGGACTGCCTGCGAGGAGGTCACTGCCGATGCACGCGAAAGTGGGCGACAAACTGGTGGTGCACGGTCGGATCGTGGGCCAGCACGACCGGATCGCGGAGGTCGTCGAGGTGCTCGGCCCCGACGGCGGACCGCCGTACCGCGTCCGGTTCGACGACGGACACGAGACGCTGCTGTCCCCCGGCCCCGACACCGTCATCCAACCGCACGGAGCAGCCTGAACCCGTGGCGTACGGCGGCCAGCGGCGCCCGGGCCCTGCCCTGAGCGAGCCCGTCACCGCAGCGCCGCGCCTCCGTAGTGGTCGGCCACCACCCGGGCCATCGCACCATTACGGTCCGCGCCCACCTCTCGGGCGGCGAAGAAGCAGTGCCCCTCCACCCGGTCGTACCCCGCGGCCAGGGTGAGGTGCCGGGAGAGCTCCGCGGGATCCTGCCAGGCCGAGGGCTGGGCGGAGTCCCCCGCCTTGTAGAGCGCTTCGCCGATGTAGAGGGACACGTCGGTGCCCTGGACCAGGTCGTTCCACCATGGCACCAGAACGGCGTAGTCGGCGGCCTTGAAGCCGATGTGCCAGTAGATCTGGGGCACGACGTGGTCGATCCACCCCTGCCGGACCCAGGTACGGGTGTCGGCGTGGAGGTCGTCGTAGGTCTGGACGCCACCCGCGGTGTTCGATCCCCGCGGGTCCGTGGTGGCGTTGCGCCAGACCGCGAAGGGGCTGATGCCGAAGCGGACCCCGGGCCGGGTCGCCTCGATCCGCCCGGACATCTCCTGGATCAGCAGATCGATGTTAGAGCGCCGCCAAGCCGCGCGGTCCGCGTGACCGCCACCGTGGCGCGCGAAGGCGAGGTCGTCGTCGAAGGTCTGACCGGCCACCGGATAGGGATAGAAGTAGTCGTCGAAGTGGACGGCATCGATGTCATAGCGGCGGACGGCGTCGATCATCGCCTCCTGCACGAAGGCCCGCACCTCCGGGAGCCCCGGGTTGTAGTAGAGCTTCCCTCCGTAGGTCACCACCCAGTCCGGGTGCTGACGCGCGGGGTGGTCCACCGCCAGTCGGGCCGGATCAGCGTGGACCGCCGCCCGGTACGGGTTGAACCAGGCGTGCAGTTCCAGCCCGCGGCGATGGGCCTCGGCCACGGCGGTTCCCAGCGGGTCCCAGCCCGGATCCCGGCCCTGGGTTCCCGTCAACCACTGCGACCACGGTTCGTACGGGGACGGCCACAGAGCGTCCGCCGCCGGTCTGACCTGGAAGACGACCGCCCGCAGCCCGCGCTCGACGGCCGTGTCGAGATGGACCAGCAGTTCGGCGCGCTGTCGATCGGCGCTCAGACCGGGAGCAGACGGCCAGTCGCGGTTGCTGACCGTGGCCAACCACACACCGCGGAAGTCCCGGGCCACCCGGCCCGACGCCCCCCTCTGCGCTCCTCGTGTCCTCGCCGTCGCGTCCCCCGCCACCGTCATCCCCGCCAACACCCCCGCGGCCGTACCCATCAGGGTCCTTCTGCTGATGCTCCCCACACCCTGCCCGATCTGCCCCATGTGCAACCCGACGCCTTTCGCTCCACCGTGGTCAGCGGCCACCCTGCTCCCGGCATTCCCGCCCCTGCTCGCCGCGGACAGCGGTGTTCGCAGTAACGTCGGAGCGTCGAGGCCGGCACCGGAACCATACGGAGGCCGCGCCACCCCAGATCAGCGAAAGGCACGAGGTGACGGACACAATGGCCGACATTGCACGCGTCGGAGTGGTGGGCTGTGGCCAAATGGGCGCGGGCATCGCAGAGGTGTGCGCCCGCAGCGGCCTGGAGGTCAAAGTGGCCGAGACCACGGGCGAGGCCCTGGAGATCGGTCGCACCCGGCTGACCAACTCCCTCGCGAAGGCCGCCGAACGCGGGAAGATCAGCGAGAGCGAGCGCGACGAGGCACTGGCACGCCTCAGCTTCACCACCGACCTCGGAGAATTCGCCGACCGTGATCTCGTCATCGAGGCCGTCGTGGAGAACGAGCAGGTCAAGACCGAGATCTTCCAGGTGCTCGACCAGGTGGTGACCCGTCCGGACGCCATCCTCGCATCCAACACCTCCTCCATTCCGCTGGTGAAACTGGCCGTCGCGACCTCACGGCCCGACCAGGTCATCGGCATCCACTTCTTCAATCCGGCACCCGTCCAGCAGCTCGTCGAACTGATCCCGGCGCTGACCACGTCCGAGGAGACGATCAAGCGCTCGGAGGCCGTCGTCCAGCAGATGCTGAACAAGCACGCCATCCGGGCCCAGGACCGCTCGGGCTTCGTGGTGAACGCGCTCCTCATCCCCTATCTGCTCTCGGCGATCCGCATGTTCGAGTCCGGCATCGCCAGCCGTGAGGACATCGACAACGGCATGGAGCTCGGCTGCGCCCATCCCATGGGGCCGCTCAAGCTGGCCGATCTGATCGGTCTGGACACGGTGGCCTCCGTCGCCGACTCCATGTACGACGAGTACAAAGAACCGCTGTACGCCGCTCCTCCGCTGCTCCAGCGGATGGTCGATGCGGGGCGCCTCGGGCGCAAGACGGGCTCGGGCTTCTACCCGTACTCCTGACACCGCCCCGCCCTCGACGCCCCGACCCCCGAGGTGGCTCAGCCCAGCCGTAGTTGATGGAGCATCAGCAGCCCGGCCGCCATGTTGGCGGCCGGGACCTCACCCCGGGCGATCATGTCCGGCACCCCCTTCAGGGGCACCCACTCGCGGCGGGACGATTCGAAGTCGTCCTGGGGATGGCCGATGTAGGTGGCGCTGTCGGCCCAGTAGAGGTGGTGTCGGGAGTCGGTGAGGCCGTTGGACGGCTCCACGGTCATCAGCGGGCGCAGCGGACCGGGCCGCCAGCCCGTCTCCTCCTCCATCTCCCGTGCCGCGGCGCTCTCGATGTCCTCACCGTCCTCGACGACGCCCGCGGCCAGCTCCCAACCCCAGCTGTCGGTGATGAACCGGTGGCGCCAGAGCATCAGGACCTCGTTCGCGGTGTTGACCGCCGTGGCGATGGCGACGGGACGCATCCTGATCAGGAAGTGGTCCAGATGTCGGCCGTCGGGAAGCTCGACGTCCGCGAGGTTCACGGTGAACCAGCGATTTTGATACACAGTTTGTTCGTTTAAGTTCATCCACTGCACGTCTCGTGCCGCCTTTCGACCAGTCGATGGCAACATCGCAGCAGGCGCAGCGCCCCCAGGGGGATCGGATCGAAGAGTGGGCCGGATAGGAACGTGCGCTTCCGGACATCGGATGCGACAGCCGGACACCGAGCGGTCCGGGGTGGTCGGAGACGGTCGTACGCGTCCGGGGTGGTCGGAGACGGTCGTACGCGTCCGCGCTGCCGGCCGAACCGCAGCCCCCGGGCACGATCGTCGTCCGTACGCCCTACAGGGGCACGCGCAAGGCACTGTCGATGCGTTCCGCGGCATCCTCGGCCCTGACCGAGCGGCTGGCCACCAACTGCTCGCGCACCAGCCGCAGTCGACCGCGCAACCGCCGGGACTCCATCCCCCGGGCCCGCTCCGCCATCTCCACCGCCGTCTGTGCCGCCCGGTCCGCCTCGCCGCGACAGAGTTCGATCTGGCAGAGCATCGCCAGTCGATGGACCCGGCCCCGATCGTGCGCCGGAGAGCCCACAGCAGCCGCCGCGTGGTCATGGGCCGCCGACAACTCGCCAAGGCTGAGCAGCACCTCCGCGGCCTGCACATTGATCAGACCCGGCTGGACGTAGCCGGTCTCCTCGGGCTCGCTCGCCGAGTGGATGCGCGCGGCCTCCTGCTCCGCACGGCCGATGCACCGCAGCGCGCCCGCACGGTCGTCGAGGTGCGCGTACGCCTTGGCCTGCGTGGCATGGAGGTCGGACGCGAGGGCCGGTGTGATCTGCGCACCCGCGGCCCGTAGCGCGGCCTCGGCGAAGGCCACCGCCTGTCGGTACTCGCCCAACAGGAGGGACTGATTGACCAGCAGGGCGATCACATAGGCGCCGAGCCCTCGATCACCGCTCGCCTTGGCCAGTCTCAACGCCTGGTGGAAGTAGCGTTGGGCCAGCCCGTGGGCATCGGAGTCATAGGCGCAGATGCCGGCTATGGCGACCAGTCCGCCGGTGGCCCGGTGCAGTTGTCGGCCCAGTTCGTCACCGTACGAACCGCGCAGCAGCGGTGCCGTCGCGGTGGTGAGGAAGCCGACGATCCGCGCCCGGGTCGCCATGCCGCCGGCCTTGCGGTACATCAACTCGTAGTGCGTGCGCGCCGCTCGCAGGGTCACAATGTCGGCGGGCGAGACGCTCCTGGGACCGGCCCGCGAGACATCGGTGTCCTCCGGCGGGTTCTCCCACTCCCAGACGGGCATCACGGCCGATGTGCCCGTGACGGCGGGTGCCTCGATGATGTGTCGCCGCTGTTGTTCGTCGGAGCGCCACAGTGCGGTGGCCCGCTCCACGAAACCGGAGAGCGGAGAGCCGGCCTCCCCGGCCCCCTGTCCGCTCACACCGAGCCCGATGTCGCCGAGCGCCAGGGCACGGTTCAGCCGCTCGGCGAGGACCTCGCAGATCAGGTCGGGCACCTGGCCCCTAGGACGCTGGCCCTTGAGCCAGCGGGCCACGGCGGTGTGTTCGTACCGGAGTGACAACCCCTTGGCCCGACCGGCCCGGTTCACCCGGGCGGCGAGGCCGGCGTGGGAGAAACCAGCCTCGTCCAGCAAGGCATCGAGCAGGGTGTTGGGCTGCATGGGGCCCTCCGGAGGCTCAGTGGGCCCAGCGTAGTGGACGACGGATTCACACGGGGTGTGAACACAATGTCCCGACCGGTGGCGCGCGCGCTCTGCCGCACCACTCGGAGCGGTTGTTGACTGAGTTGCCTCTCAAAGAGGCGGCCGGACCACCGGGCTCCCCCTCGTACAGTGCGGTGGTCCTCGATCGCGTCGTCCGCTTCGCCTTCTGCCCGACACTCCGCGGCGGGGCGGACGACGCCGGCCGCATCGGCCGTCAGCGGCCCAAGCCCAGCGGATCCAGGGCCTCCGGCTGAGGGGCGGACTCCCCGCGGGGACGGTGCAGTGCTTCCCCATCCGGCGCCGCCCGCGGGCGGTCATTGCGGAGGGCCAACAGAGCCGTGTCGTCGCCGATCCGCCCCCGAGTGTGTTCCAACAACTGCGCATGGACACCGGCCACCAAGGCTGCCGGCGCCGGGGGCCCGTCACGGGCCGCCCGCCGCAAGTACGCCTCCAGGTCGAAGAAGGCGCCCGTGGTGTTCCGGGCGTCGGTCGCGCCGTCGGTGTGGAGGAAGAGGACTTCACCGGGCAGCAGCGGTTCGCCGTGCCACACCGGAGGGGCCGCCGGCAGCGGGAAGGCGCCGAGCGGAGGCAACGGCTCTCCCCCGGACAACGGCCGCACCTCGGGCCCGAGCCGATAGGGCCAGGGGTGACCACAGTTAAGCGCCGTCAGCGTGCCGTCACCGGCGATCTCCACGAGCAGTACGGTGACGAACTCCTCCGCCGCAGGCCCGTCCGGCCCGTCGGGGCCCGGTTCCGTACGCGCCTGCTCGTGCAGATGTCGCTGGACGGAGCGCTCCAGCCGGCGCAGGACGCCGAGGAGTTCGGGCTCGTCGTGCACGGCCTCGCGAAAGCTGCCGAGGACGGCGGCGACCGCGCCAATCGCGGGCAGGCCGTGGCCGCGGACGTCTCCGATGATCATCCGCACTCCGTACGGCGTGGCCGCCGCCTCGTAGAGATCACCGCCGATGGTCGCCCCGCGGGTGGCCGAACGCTGGCCGGTGGCGATCGTCAAACCGTCGAGTTCTGCGGGTAAGGGCCGCAGGAGTGCGCGCTGGACGGCGTGGGCGACGGCCCGAACCCGTCCGAGCTCTCGGCCGAGGTGGCGTCGGACGCCCAGCACCAGCCCCACGCCGACGGTCAGCAGGACAGTCCCCTCAACGATCCGCTCGCCGACTCCCTCGGGATGGCCGGGCGGCACAACCCGCCACACCAGCGCCAACGCACCGCAGATGACCGCGAGCGTCAGGGGGGTGTGGGATCGCCGGTCCGGTCCACGGCCGCTGCGGGGTCGGCGCGCCCCACCGCCCCGATGCCGGTCGACGTCTCGCCGACGACCCGCACCGCCCCACCACCGCGGGCGCGGACACCCACTCATCAGCTGAACCGTTCTCGTCCGGACCACGGTCGGAACGAGTGGTGAAGACCTGATGCGGATCATGCCGATGGTCCCCCTCAGAAGGCCCGGTCCGGCGCACCGGCCGCCCGATCGGCCGGGACGATCCCACCGACGGCAGCCCTGCCGCCCGGTGATTCCGTCGATCGTGGCGGAACGGCGCGTGAGCGGCGGGAAAAACGAGAACTCCGCCCTTCCTTCTCACCCGAACGGGTGAGACTGGGGGTTTCACCTCGACAGACGAAGGGGGCGCACCCGGATGACCGGATGCGCCCCCGAGGAGCGGACGGAGCCATCAGGCCCCGCGGAGCACCGCCCCCGTGTGCTCAGTCGCGCTCGCCACCGCTGTGTCCCGTGCGGCGGAAGCCTCCTCCACCGTCAGCGTGCGGTCGGCGGCCCGGAAGCGCAGCGCGTACGCCAGGGACTTCTTGCCCGCTGCGATCTGGTCGCCGGTGTAGACGTCGAACAGCCGGATGGATTCGAGCAGTTCGCCCGCACCGAGGGTCAGGAAGTGCTCCACGGCCGAGGCCGGCACCTCCTGGTCGACGACGAGCGCCACGTCCTGGGTGGCAACCGGGAACGTGGAGATCCGGGGCGCGACCAGCACTCCTTCTCCGGCGCGCTCCACCAGGTCCAGGTCGAGTTCCATGGCACAGGTGCGGGCGGGCAGCCCCAGCGCCTTGACGACCCGGGGGTGGAGTTCACCGGCGTGTCCGACGGAGGTCTTCACCCCGTCGACGGCCACGAACAGTCCGGCGCACCGGCCGGGGTGCCACGGCCCGTACTGCGCCTGCTCAACGACGAGTTCGGCACCGGCCTCCGCGGCCAGCAGCCGGGCGGCCTGTACGGCGTCCGCCCAGCTGGCCGGACGGCCCTGACCCCACCAGCCCGCCTGTTCGCGGGCGCCCGCCAGCACCACGGCGGCGTGCCGCGGCTGCACGGGCAGTGCGGCGTCGAGCGCGGCGATCTCCGCATCGGTCGGCCGGCGGTCGACGGGCAGCGGAGCGGTCGTCCGCGGCCCTGCGGCCGGGTGGAAGACCACACCGGTCTCGAACAGCGCCAGGTCGTGGCTACCACGCCCGTCGTTGCGGCGCAGCGCCCCGAGCAGCCCGGGCAGCAGTGTGGTGCGCAGTGCGGGTTCTTCGTCGGAGAGCGGGTTGACCAGCTTCACCAACTCCCGCGCCGGGTCGTTCGCCGGCAGGTCGAGCTGGTCGAGGACCTGTGCACCGATGAAGGGGTAGTTCAGCGCCTCCACGTACCCCGCTCCGGCCAGCGCACGGCCGATGCGGCGGGTGAGCCGCTGGCGGTCGGTGAGACCGCGGCCGGACGTGGGCCTCGGGAGGGTGGAGGGGAGGTTCTCGTACCCCTGGAGGCGGATGACCTCTTCGGCGAGGTCGTTGGGTGCGGCGAGGTCGGGACGCCAGGACGGGACGGTGACGACCAGTTCGTCCTGCCCGTAGACGTCGCAGCCGACTTCCTGGAGGCGGCGTACGACGATCTCCCGGCCGTACTCCATGCCGGCCACCCGGTCGGGGTGGTCGGCGCGCATGGAGATCGTGCGCGGTGCGGACGGGGAGATCACCTGGGTGACGCCGGCTTCGGCGGTGCCGGAGCCGAGGAGGACCAGCAGATCGACAGTGCGCTGTGCGGCGGCGGCCCCGGCCAGCGGGTCCACTCCGCGTTCGAACCGTCGCGACGCCTCGGAGGAGAGCTTGTGGCGGCGTGCGGTGCGGGCGATGGCGACCGGGTCGAAGTGCGCGGCCTCGATCACGATCTCGGTGGTGCGGCGCGCGACCGTGCCGTCGGCAGGGTCTACGTGATCCGCGTGGTCGGCGATCTCCGTGTTGGCGCCGCCCATGACGCCCGCGAGGCCGATGGGGCCGCGGTCGTCGATGATCACCAGGTCGTCGGCGTCCAAAACGCGGTGGACCCCGTCGAGCGTGGTGAACTTCTCGCCCGCCTCGGCGCGACGGACTCCGATGGCACCTTCGACCAGCGCGCGGTCATAGGCGTGCAGCGGCTGGCCGAGCTCCAGCATCACGTAGTTGGTGATGTCGACGGCGAGCGAGATGGGACGCATGCCCGCCTTCTGGAGGCGGCGCTTCAGCCAGATCGGGGACCGGGCGTCGGGGTCGAGGCCGGTGACGGTGCGCGCGGTGAAGCGGTCGCAACCAACGGGGTCGGCGACGTGCACGGGGTAGCCCTGGGCGTTCGGCCCGGGGACGTCGAGCAGCGCCGGGTCACGCAGGGGCAGCCCGTAGGCGATGGCCGCCTCACGGGCGACACCGCGCAGGGAGAGGCAGTAGCCGCGGTCCGGGGTGACGGCGATGTCGAGGACCTCGTCGTACAGCTCCAGCAGTGCGGTGGCGTCGATGCCGGGCTCGAACTCGGGCGGCAGGACGACGATGCCGTGGGTGCCGTCGTCGCCCATGCCGAGTTCGTCGGCGGAGCAGATCATGCCGCGGGACATCCGGCCGTACGTCTTGCGCTCGGCGATCCGGAAGTCGCCGGGGAGTACGGCGCCGGGGAGGGCGACGACGACCTTGTCGCCGACCGCGAAGTTCCGGGCGCCGCAGATGATCTCTTGGAGTTCACCCGTGCCGTTGGCCCGGCCGACGTCCACCAGACAGTGGCGGATGGGCTTCTTGAACTCGGTCAGTTCCTCGATGGCGTGGACCCGACCGACGGCCAGCGGGCCGGTGAGGCCGGCGCCGAGCTGCTCGACGCTCTCGACCTCAAGGCCGGCGGCGATCAGCTTCGCCTGTACGTCACGGCCGGTGGTGCTCGCCGGCAGGTCGACGTACTCCCGCAACCAGGAAAGCGGGACCCGCATCAGATCTCCATCCCGAACGGCCGAGTGAACCGGACGTCACCCTCGACCATGTCTCGCATGTCTTCGACGTTGTGGCGGAACATCAGCATCCGTTCGATGCCGAACCCGAAGGCGAATCCGCTGTACTTCTCCGGGTCCACACCGCAGGCGACGAGCACCTTCGGGTTGACCATCCCGCAGCCGCCCAGCTCGATCCAGCCCTCGCTGGAGCAGGTGCGACAGGGGCGGTCCGGGTTGCCGACGGACTCGCCGCGGCAGACGTAACAGACCATGTCCATCTCGGCCGACGGCTCGGTGAACGGGAAGAAGTTCGGCCGTAGCCGGGTCTTCATACCCTCGCCGCCGAACAGCGCCTGGACCATGTGGTCCAGCGTGCCCTTGAGGTCGGCCATGGTCAGGCCCTCGTCGACCGCGAGCAGTTCGACCTGGTGGAAGACCGGAGTGTGGGTCGCGTCGAGCTCGTCGGTGCGGTACACCCGGCCCGGGCAGACCACGTAGACGGGGGGTTCGCGATCCAGCAGCGAACGGATCTGTACGGGAGAGGTGTGGGTGCGCAGCACCACGCCCGTGCCCGTGCCTGCGTCGCCCTGGGGTCCCTCGACGAAGAAGGTGTCGGCCTCACCGCGGGCCGGGTGGTCGGGACCGATGTTGAGCGCGTCGAAGTTGAACCACTCGGCCTCGGCCTGGGGGCCCTCGGCGACCTCGTAGCCCATGGCCACGAAGACGTCCTCGATGCGCTCGGACAGGGTGGTCAGCGGGTGGCGCGCGCCGGCCGGAACCCGGTCGTGGGGCAGGGTGACGTCGACCGCCTCCTCCACCAGGACCCGGGCGTCCCGCTCGGCCTCCAGCTCGACCTGGCGGACGGCGAGCGCTTTGTTGACGGCGCCGCGGGCCTGGCCCACGCGCTTTCCGGCCTCGGCCTTCGCCTGCGGCGGGAGGGCGCCGATCTCACGGTTGGCGAGCGCGAGCGGCGAGGTCCCGCCGGTGTGCGCGACCTTCGCGTGGGCGAGTGCGTCGAGGTCGCCGGCGGCGGCGAAGGCGGCGAGCGCCTCGTCCCGCATGCGCTCGATGACTTCCGGTTTCAGTGCCTCGACCTCGACTGGGTCGTACGACTTGTTGGGTGCCGACATCTCTTCCCGTGTTTCCGATTGGCTGGTGGCCGCGGCCCCCACTCGACGACTGGGACGTAAACGTGCCAAGGGTCGAGTCTAAAGGTCGCGGACGGTTGCTGTTCCGGGGGACGGCCCGCGGGCCGGATGACCGGCGGGTCCGACTCGCTCTGCGATGGCCCGCGGGGGCCTCAGGCCAGATAGGCCGGGGCGCCGACGGGCAGGATAAATCGGAACTCGGCGCCGCCGCCGGGCCCCCGGCCGACCGTGATGGTCCCGCCGTGAGCCTCGACGATGCCCTTGACGATGTAGAGGCCGAGGCCGGTGCCACCGCGTTTGCTCCCCCGCCAGAAGCGGGTGAAGACACGGCCCATCGACTCCTCGGGGATGCCGGGGCCTTCGTCGCTCACGGTGACTGCCGTGCCCTTCTCGTCGTCCGTCGCCGATGCCGGCGCCACCTCGATGGTGACGGTTCCGGCGCCGTGGCGCACCGCGTTTTCCAGCAGGTTGCCGAGCACCTGGTCGATCTTGTCGGGATCGGCCCACAGATCGGGCAGTTCCCTGGCGATCCGGACGAAGAACCGGTCCGGGCTCTGACCGCTGGCTATGTGGGCCTGGACGTGACGGCCGACGGCGGTGGCCACGTCGACGGGCTGACGGCGCACTTCGAGCCGGCCGGAGTCGATGCGGGAGATGTCGAGGAGTTCGGCGATCAGTCGGGTGACCCGGTTGGCGTCGGCGTCGACGGTCTCCAGCATCAGCCGCTTCTGGTCGTCGGTGAACCGTTCCCACTTGGCCAGCAGCGTGGCCGTGAAGCCCTTGACGGAGGTCAGGGGGGAGCGCAGTTCATGGGCGACGGTGGCGATCAGTTCCGCATGGCTGCGCTCGGTGCGACGGCGCGCCTCGGTACCGCGCAGGCTGACCACCAGTCGGCGCAGCGGACCGGTGGGGAACTCTCGTACGTAGCGGGCGGAGACCAGGACCTCGCGCCCGCCGGGCAGCAGCAGATTGCGCTCCGGCTGTCCCACGCGGGTGGCGAGGCCGCCGTAGGGGTCGGTCAGGGTCCACCAGCGGCGTCCCTTGAGGTCCTCCAGCGGCAGGGCGGTTTCCAGGGACCGGCCGATGGCTTCGTCCTGGGCGACGGCGGTGATGCGGACGGCGGCCTTGTTGAAGCAGATCACCCGGCCGGTTTCGTCGGCCACGACGAGGCCGTCGGGCAGATCGTCGGGGTCGATGCCGAAGACCTCGCAATCGGCCGGAGGGCGCACCGATAGTCCGTGTGTCTTCGCGGGCCCGCTCGTCCCGACAACCATCCCCGTACCCCACCTCTCCGCCAACACAGTGGGCCCCCGAGCCCGTCACCCTACTAGCTGGACGAGACCGTGCGGAGCCCCTGAGCGGTACTCCCCCGGAGGTGAGTACCGCATGTCATCGTGCGCCCCCGGTGCGCTGGGCGCGCGCAGAGGCATAGAGGCATACGGCTGCGGCGGTCGCCAGGTTCAGACTTTCTGCCTTTCCGTGGATCGGGACCCTGACCACGGCGTCCGCGAGGGCGCGGGTCTCCTCGGGGAGCCCCCATGCCTCGTTGCCGAAGACCCAGGCCGTGGGGCCTCCCATGGTCCCCGCGTCGAGCGCGTCGTCGAGGTCGTCCTCGCCCGCGCCGTCTGCGGCCACCACCCGTACGCCCGCCTCCTTGAGCCGCTCGATGGCGGTCTCAACGGGGACGCCGACCGCGACGGGCAGGTGGAAGTGCGAGCCGACGGAGGCACGGACGGCCTTCGGGTTGTACAGGTCCACGGAGGCGTCGGTGAAGACGACGGCATCGGCTCCGGCGGCGTCCGCGCAGCGCAGGACGGTACCGGCGTTCCCGGGGTCGCGGACGTGGGCGAGCACCGCGACGAGTCTCGGACGGCTGCGCACGATCTCGTCGAAGGGCGAGTCCACGAATCGGCAGACGCCCACCAGCCCCTGCGGGGTGACGGTCGTCGAGATGTCGGCGATGACGTCCTCGCTCGCCAGGTGGATGCGGGCGCCCGCGACCGTGGCCGCGTCGATGATGTCCGCGTACCGCTCCGCCGCCTCCGGCGTGGTGAACAGTTCGCTGAGCGTGGCGACGCCGTCCCTGCGGTGCCCGGCTGCTTCCCGCACGGCCTGGGGCCCCTCGGCGAGGAAGAGTCTGTCCTTGCCGCGGAAGTTCCGCTTCGCGAGCCGTCGCGCGGCTGCGACCCGGGTGGAGCGGGGTGAGATCAACTCGGGGGCGGGCATGGACTCGCTTTCGTCTACGGGTGAGGGTTCGTCTACGGGGTGCGGGCGGGCCGGGCCCACGGCGGGTGGGCACGCACGGCGGTGCAGGGCGCCCTGACGCACTCGGACCCGTAGACCACGAGGGCCTACGGGTCCGATGCATCAACCGGGGCGCAGCGCTTAGGCAGCGGCCTTCGGCGCGTTGACGTCGGCCGGGAGGGCCTTCTGCGCCACCTCGACGAGCGCGGCGAACGCGTTGGCGTCGTTCACGGCGAGCTCGGCCAGGATCTTGCGGTCCACCTCGATGTTGGCGGCCTTCAGACCCTGGATGAGGCGGTTGTACGTCATGCCGTTCTGGCGGGCAGCGGCGTTGATCCGCTGGATCCACAGCTGACGGAAGTCGCCCTTGCGCTTCTTGCGGTCGTTGTAGTTGTAGACCAGGGAGTGGGTGACCTGCTCCTTGGCCTTGCGGTAGAGGCGCGAACGCTGACCGCGGTAACCGCTGGCTGCCTCGAGGATTGCCCGGCGCTTCTTGTGGGCGTTGACTGCCCGCTTGACGCGTGCCACTTGTTAACTCCTTGTAGCGGGGTCGTGGTGGTTCTTCACACGACCCGAATTCGATTGGGTCCCGGTCCTGACGTCCCTCGGCCTCCGTCACCGGAGGCGGAACGTCACTTGCCGAGAAGCTTCTTGATCTTCTTGGCGTCGCCCGGAGCCATCTCCGCGTTGCCCGAGAGGCGACGCGTCAGCGTGGACGGCTTGTGCTCAAGCAGGTGGCGCTTGCCGGCGCGCTCACGGAGCACCTTGCCGGTGCCGGTGATCTTGAAGCGCTTCTTGGAACCGCTGTGCGTCTTGTTCTTCGGCATAGCGCCGTATCTCCTCGTCAGTGGCGCTCCCCCGGTGCACGGGGACACCGGCACGCGGGAGCGTCAGATCTTGGTTACTGGTTCCGGGCGGGACCCGGGGCGCCGGCGAGCGGCTGCCCCTTCGGTCACGACTCGGAGGGCGTCTCGACAGGTGCGTCGGCAGGCTCGTCCTCAGCCTGGACCTTCGCACCGGTGCGGTCGGCCTTGCGTGCGGCCTGGGCCTCACGCGCCTCGGCCATGGCCTCGGTCTTCTTCTTGTGCGGGCCAAGAACCATGATCATGTTCCGGCCGTCCTGCTTCGGGTTCGACTCGATGAATCCGAGGTCCTCGACATCGGAAGCGAGACGCTGAAGCAGGCGGAAGCCAAGCTCGGGGCGGGACTGCTCACGACCACGGAACATGATCGTGATCTTGACCTTGTCGCCCTGCTTGAGGAACCGAACGACGTGACCCTTTTTGGTGTCGTAGTCGTGCGGGTCGATCTTCGGCCGGAGCTTCATCTCCTTGATGACCGTGTGCGCCTGGTTCTTGCGCGCCTCACGGGCCTTCATGGCCGACTCGTACTTGAACTTCCCGTAGTCCATGAGCTTGCACACGGGCGGCCGGGCGTTCGCCGCGACCTCGACCAGGTCGAGGTCGTACTCCTGAGCCAGCTCAAGGGCCTTGGCGAGCGGGACGATGCCCACCTGCTCGCCGCTCGGACCGACAAGCCTGACTTCGGGAACGCGAATCCGGTCGTTGATGCGGGGCTCGGCGCTGATGGATCCTCCTCGGTAGCACCACGCGACCGACTGGCAGCCAGCCGCGTAACGTCTGTTGTGAGACCAACCGAGCCAGAACACGAAAAATGCCCCGGACGGGACACAGGCAGTAGCTCCGTGAATACCGGAGCACCGCCGCGATCTACCGCGGGGCGCACATCGGGCGACTTCCATCGTCCGTACGGAACGATGGGCGCCGCCTGACCGGTGACCCGCCGCCCGAAGAGCGGCCAGGTGGGAGATCGGAGCCTCCACTTGTGGGCTGGACACAGAGGTGTCCAACCGGTCGTCACACAAGGTTAGCAGGTCCTTGAGGGAGGAGCTAACCGACGGCCCGGGTCGGCACCGGCTTGGCGGGGCATATCGTGTGGGGCATGAGCGACGCGACACCGCACCCCGAGCAGCCCGAGCACACGGCGGCTGCTGGCCAGACCCCCGACTTCGACGACCTGACCCGAGACATCGCCGAGGTCCCGGCCGTCGAGGTGATCGTCACGGTCGCGGTGAACCTGATGAGCGCAGCCGCCGTCAAGCTCGGCCTCGCCGCCGACGAAGGCGGCACCGAGCACAAGGACCTGGACGAGGCCCGCAAGCTGGTGCACGCCCTCGCGGGCCTGCTGGACGCCAGCACCACGGAGATCAGCTCGTTCCACGCCGCTCCCCTGCGGGACGGACTGAAGTCCCTCCAGCTGGCCTTCCGTGAGGAGTCCCTCGTACCGGACGAGCCCGGCAAGGGGCCCGGCGAGAAGTACACCGGTCCGGTCTACAGCTGACCCGCGGAAACCGGTCCCGTCTTCAGACCGGTCTCACGAACAGGGGCTCGCCCACGGGTGCGGCGCCGACCGGCAGCAACACCAGGTCGAGGCCGTGCACCAGGCGGGCCCTCAGCACGTCATGGCCCGCGAGCGCCTCGGCGATCGACTGTATGGCAGCGGCCTGCGCCGTACCCTCGGCCAGGACCAGGGCCAGGGTTCCGTCGGCGCCCTCGCCACCGCGCACCAGTTGGGCGCGGAGCACGGCGGGCTCGGCGCCGACCGTCCTGCGCAGCGCATCGAGCACCGCGGGGTCATCGAGCGGATCGGCGCTAGTGCGCCCTTCGGCGAGCGCCCGCAGCGCGGCACCGCTCAGTTGGAAAGGCACCGGCCCGGCCAGATCGAGGACCAGTGTGTCGGCCTTCTCGTGGGCTGCGGCCTGGAGCGCCTGGTGCAGGGGGACGGCGACCGGGCGGGCCTGCGCGTCCCAGCGCGCGAGGGAGTCCAGGGAGGTGAAGGCAGGCAGGGCCCGACGATCACCGGCAGTGAGTGTGGGCACCGCCATGTCGCTGGTCTTCTCCCGGCGGAGTCCGGACTCGTCCACCTCGACCTCGCCGAGGACCGCGACGACGGGAACCAACAGCCGCGCACCCACGAGCGCCTCCAAAACCGGCTGTTGCGCCGTGCGGTCCTCAGACCAGGCGGCGAGCGCCGCAGCCAGTCGCGGATCGGCGGTGCCGTCGTCGTCGGAGAAACCGGGGTCCGGGATGTTCTTGAGCGCCACGGGCCGAGCCTAGTTCGTCCCCGGGGGACACCGTGCCCCAGGGTCCCGTCCCAAACCCGACCCAGGCTCCAGGGGTGACCGTACGCATCTCGGTGGCCCGGCCGCGCCTACGGCGATGAGCACCACTACCCCTCGACCAGTCTGGTGAAGGTCAGACAAGCGGTGCGCGGCCCTGACCGGTCGACCTCGTCAGCCCAGTTCGTCGCGGTCGGCACGCCACAGGACCACCGCGCCCACCAGGACGAGTGCGCCGACGCCGCCTGCGAGGGGCGCGAGCCATCCGACCGGTGCGTGGTCGGGTTGGTCGAGTTGGGGGCCGGGGCCGAAGTACTTCTTGGCGTACCCGGCGGTGGACTGTCTGGGGTCCCTGGGCCGCATCCCCTTGGCGCGGTCGATCGCCGCCGCTGGGTCCACCATGCCGTTGCCCCGCGCATCGTCCCGGCCGCCCTGGGGGCGGTCCCGGGCGGTGTCCGCGATGAGCCTCTTGATCTGTGCGGGCGTCAGATCGGGGTGGGCGGCGCGCACGAGGGCGACGGCTCCCGAGACGAAGGCCGCAGCCGCGCTCGTGCCCCAGCCCTCGTAGTACTTGCGGTCGGGATCGGGGATCACGATGTCCACGCCGGGCGCGCTCACCGTGGCGTACCAGCGTTGGGTGGAGAACGCGGCATGGCTGCCGAAGCGGTCGACGGCCGTCACGGCGATCACTCCGGGATAGGCGGCCGGATAGGAGATGCGGTCGCCCTTCTCCCCGCCGTTGCCCGCGGAGGCCACCACGACCGAGCCCTTGGCCAGTGCGTACTGGACGGCCGCGTCCTCGCTGGCTTCGGCGTGGGCCGACTCGCTGTCGTCACCGAGCGAGAGGTTGATGACGTCGGCGCCCTGGTCGGCCGCCCAGCGGATGCCCTGGGCGAGGGCGGTACCCCGCGAACTGCGGGCCTTCCCGCGGGCGGGGTCGGTGCCTTCGAGTATCACGCGCACGGGAAGGATCTTGGCCTTCGGGGCGATTCCCATGACTCCGTCCCGGTCCTCGGGCCCGCGGCCGTGGGCGGCGATGATGCCGGCCATCGCCGTGCCGTGGCGGGCCCAGGAACGGTCGCCTGGGCCGGCGCCGAAGCCGATGAAGTCCTTGCCCGGCAGGACGTTGCCCTCCAGGTCGGGGTGTCGGTCGTCCACGCCCGTGTCCAGCACGGCGACCGTGACGCCCTCGCCCTTCGTGGTGCGCCAGGCGTGGTCCGTGTTCAGCGCCTCCAGGCCCCACTGTTGGGGCCTTATGCCGTCCGCGTGGGCGGGCGCTGAGGACAGGAACACCAGGGCGGTGGTCGCCAGGACGGCAGCGATCCGCTGTCGGCGGCGTCGGAGGGAACGGGCGGTGGTCATTCCGGCGGCTCCGCTGCGGTGCTGAGGGCGCGAATGAGGGCACGCTCGATGCCGTCCGCCAGTCCGCCCGCCTCGTGCCCGAGCCCGGCCTGGGCCGCGGTCGTCTTGCCGCGGTCGACCCGGGCGACGGCCGCAGGCTCGGGATCGTTGACCGTGCGCCCGTCGGCGAATCCGGAGACCGCATAGACGATCACGGGCACCTGGGTGAGGACGGTGACGGTCCAACTGGCGCGCTGCCGGTCGCCGAAGCCTGCGGCGGCCGTGCCCGGGGCCGGGAAGGCGCGGGGCATCAGATCGGCCCTCTTGGTGAGGCCCTCGTTGCCGAATCGGGCCTTCAGCGCCTTCATGGTGGTCTTGTCGCCCTCGGTGAAGACCAGTCCGACGGTGGTGACGTAACTGGACGTGGCGTCGGTGTAGGTCGCGCGGAGGGCACGGGCGCAGCCGACGGGTTGGAGGGTGGTGACGAGGAGGGGATCGAGTGCGGCGGTGCAGTTGCCGTCGGGGGCGACGGCCACGCGGGACCAGATCCGGTCGGCCTTGCCCGGGCCGGCGCCCTTGCCGTCCACCTTGGGAGGGAAGAGCGTGTCCACGGGGACGCTGTGCCACACGGTCCGGGCTTCGGAGAAGCCGGTGTCGGTGGCGGCGTTGGCGCTGGAGTCCTCGGTGAGCCAACTCCCGGTGACGGCTCCGCCGATCAGGCCGAGTCCCAGCACCACGCAGGCGAGTGCCCCGATCGTGCGCAGCGGTCGGCGGACGCGGAGGGGGCGCAGTTGGCCCGTGCGCTCGCTGGGGGACTCGGCCGGCGGCCACGGCGTGCCGGGGAGTGCGGAGTGTCGGGGTGCGGGCGTGTCCCACGGGTGGGGCGAGGGCGAATCGCGGACGGGGCGGAGTCTGGCGGTGGGTTCGTCCACCGGCGGGGCGCTGTGGGCTGCCACCAGAGGGCGGTCGTCGTCGCTGGTGCCGCTGCCGCTCCTACCGGTTCGGTCGGGAGCGGTGGGCGGGGTGTCGGGTGTTGCGGTGTGGGGTCGAACCGCGGGGGGCGTCCGCTGGTCGGAAACCAGTTGGGTACGGGGGTCCTTGACGACGGGGGCCGCTGCGGGGCGGGGTGGCGCGCCGGGTGGCATCGGTATGGCCGGGTGCGCGGAGGACGGTCCGCCGGGGGTGCTTTCGGGGGCGGCGGTGGTCGTACCCGACTCTCCGGTGGAGGGGTCCTGCCGCGGTGGCCGGGTCGGGGCCGGTGGGGTCTCGCGACGCAACTGTCGGGTGTCGACGTCGGGGGCCGCTGCGGCGTCCGGGGTGCGCGGGGTCGTCGCGGGTCGGGTCGCGGGACGGTCGTCGGGGGCCTCGCCCGCGGGAAGGGGCACCACAGTGTGGGGAGGACGGGGACCACTGGCGCTGGGCGGGGTGGGGACAGCAGCGCTGGGCGGGGTGGTCGGGGCCGTCTGCGGCCGGGGCGGCGTCGGTGTCGGGTTCGGGCTGGTGGAGGCGCAGAAACAGCCCGGTTCACCTGCGGGGCAGTACGGAGTCGGCGCGGCTGCGGGCCCGTTCAGCGAGCAGGTGCAGCCTCGTACGCCGCAGGGTGGTGGTTCGGCGTACGGGTCGGCTGCCGCGTCACAGTCGGGGCAGGTACAGGGCGCGGTCGGTGCGTCCGGTGCGGTGCGTCCCGCTCCGTCCGGGGCACAGCCGGGGCACGAGCACGCGCCGGCGCCTACTCGTGCGCCGTCCTGGGGCTGGCCCTGGGGCTGGTCCTGGCGCAGTCGTCTGGTGTCGACGTCGGACTGTCCGGGGAGCAGGGGGATGCGAAACGGCCGCGGGGAGCCAGTGTCGGGGGCTCGGCGGGATCGGGGAGGATCGTTTTCCGGTCGTTCGGAGGTGTCCGTGGGGCTCTGTCCGTCGGACGGCAGAAGATCGGTGATCCCGGAGGCGCGCAGCGCCCGGGGTGCCTGCTCCTTCGGGACCAACGCGTCGGTGATGCGGGAGGTGACCGGAGCAGCCGAGGAGTCTTCGGGTACGGACGGGGGCTGCGCCTCCGTACTCATCGAGCCCCCCGTTTCTCCTCCACGTAACACCGATGGGCAGGCTGCAGGAGGCCGGCGCGTCGGTCATGGCTTGTGCGTCACTCTACGGGTTGGAACCCTCCTCACGGCACCGTCACAGCGGCTCCGGGGGGATCTGCCCAGAACATCCCCTCTACCGAGAGGTAGCCGCCTCTGACAGGCTCTGGCACGCTCTGTCCATGAGATCCCGCGCTACTGACCGGGCCCGTCTCGACGGGGCCACCACCGCTTTCGACGCACCGCTCGCCGTGGTGGATCTCGATGCGTTCGACGCCAACGCCGACGATCTGGTGCGGCGGGCGCAGGGCAAGCCGGTCCGGGTCGCGAGCAAGTCCGTGCGCTGTCGTGCGCTCCTGGAGCGGGTGCTCGCCAGGGACGGTTTCGCCGGGGTGATGTCGTTCACTCTGGCCGAGTCGCTGTGGTTGGCGCGGGCCGGGTTCGACGATGTGCTCCTCGCCTATCCGTCCGTCGACCGGTCCGCGTTCACCGAGTTGGCGTCGGACCCCAAGCTGGCCGCCGCGGTGACCGTGATGGTCGACGACCCGGCCCAGTTGGATCTGATCGACGCGGCGCGCGCCGGCGGTCGACAGGAGGTCCGGGTCTGTCTGGAGTTGGACACGGCGCTGCGGCTGTTGGGCGGGCGGATACGGATCGGGGCCCGCCGGTCACCGCTGAACCGGCCCGCCGCATTGGCGGATTTGGCGCGTTCGGTGGTGCGCCGCCCGGGGTTTCGGCTGGTGGGGTTGATGGCGTACGAGGGTCATGTGGCCGGGGTCGGTGATGCGTACGAGGGCCGGCCTGTGCTGTCGTACGCGATTTCGATGATGCAGCGGGTCTCCCGCGCCGAACTGGCGGTGCGCCGGGCGGAGGCGGTGCGCGCGGTGCGGGCAGTGGCTCCGGATCTGGAGTTCGTCAACGGCGGTGGGACGGGGAGCGTCCAGCACACGGCGGCGGAGGCGGCGGTGACGGAGGTCGCGGCCGGTTCGGGGCTGTATCTACCGCGGCTGTTCGACGACTACTCGTCCTTCTCGGGGCGGCCCGCCGCCCTGTTCGCCCTTCCGGTGGTGCGGCGGCCGGGGGTGGGCGTGGTGACGGTGTTGGGCGGGGGCTATCCGGCGTCCGGTGCGGCCGGCCCTGATCGGCTGCCCGTGCCCCATCTTCCGGCGGGGTTGCGCTTCGACGGCCGCGAGGGCGCGGGCGAGGTGCAGACTCCCCTGCTCGGTGCGGCGGCCGACGATCTGCTGATCGGCGACAAGGTGTGGTTCCGCCACGCGAAGGCGGGTGAGCTGTGCGAGCGCTTCGCGGAGTTGCATCTGATCGAGGGCGATCGGGTCGTCGGCACGGTGCCGACCTACCGCGGGGAGGGGCGGACCTTCCTGTGAGGGCCGGCCCCTGCCCGGGACGGTTCAGAGCGGGGTGACGTAGGCGCCCGCGATGCCGCCGTCGACGACGAAGTCCGTGGCGTTGACGAAGGACGAGTCGTCGCTGGCCAGGAAGGCGACGGCGGCGGCGATCTCCTGGGCCTCGGCGAACCGTCCGACGGGGATGTGGACGAGTCGTCGCGCGGCCCGTTCGGGGTCCTTGGCGAACAGTTCCCGCAGGAGCGGGGTGTTGACGGGACCCGGGCACAGCGCGTTGACCCGGATGCCTTCCCTGGCGAACTGGACGCCGAGTTCGCGGGACATGGCGAGGACGCCGCCCTTGGACGCGGTGTAGGAGATCTGGGAGGTCGCCGCTCCCATCAACGCCACGAAGGATGCGGTGTTGATGATGGATCCCCGGCCCTGGCGCCGCATATAGGGGATGGCGGCCTTGCAGCAGAGGTAGACCGACGTCAGGTTGACGTCCTGGACGCGCCGCCACGCCTCGATCCCGGTGGTGAGGATCGAGTCGTCCTCGGGGGGCGAGATGCCCGCGTTGTTGAAGGCGATGTCGACGGATCCGTAGGTGGTGTGCGCCGTGGCGAACAACGCCTCCACCTGCTCGGCGTCGGTGACGTCGACGCGTACGAAGGTGCCGTCGACCTCTTCGGCGGCGGCCTTGCCCGCCGTCTCGTCGATGTCGCCGCACACGACGTGCGCGCCTTCGGAGGCGAGCCGGCGCGCGGTGGCGAGACCGATGCCGCTGCCCGCTCCGGTGATGACGGCGGTACGGCCGACGAGACGGCGGCACACGGGGGTTTCGGTCATGGCTGGTCAGACCTCCGTACTGCTGAAGAAGACGTTCTTGGTCTCGGTGAAGGCGGTGAGCGCGTCGGGTCCCAGTTCGCGGCCGAGGCCGGACTGTTTGTAGCCGCCGAACGGGGTCCAGTAGCGGACGCTGCTGTGGGAGTTGACGGACAGGTTGCCTGCGGTCACGGCCCGGCTGACGCGGATGGCCCGGCCGATGTCCCTGGTCCACAGGGAACCGGAGAGTCCGTAGGGGGTGGCGTTGGCGAGGCGGATCGCGTCGGCCTCGTCGTCGAAGGGCAGGACGACGGCGACCGGTCCGAACACCTCGTCACAGGCGACGGGGGCTCCGGGCATGACCTCGGTGAGGACGGTCGGGGGGAACCAGAAGCCGGCGCCTTCGGGTGCTGAGCCCCGGATGCCCGGCAGTGCGTCGGGGACGTAGGAGCGGACCCGATCGAGTTGGGCCTGGGAGATCAGCGGGCCCATCTGGGTCTTCTCGTCGGCCGGATCGCCCACGGTGACGGCGGCGATGGCAGGGGCGAGCCGTTCCAGGAACCGGTCGTGGACGGAGCGCTGGACCAGGATGCGGGTGCGGGCGCAGCAGTCCTGGCCGGTGTTGTCGAGGAAGGACAGGGGGGTCGCGGCGACGGCGGCTTCGAGGTCGCAGTCGGCGAAGACGATGTTGGGGCTCTTGCCGCCGAGTTCGAGGGTGACCCGCTTCACCTGCTGGGCACAGCGGGCCATGATCGCCTTGCCGACGCGGGTGGAGCCCGTGAAGACGATCTTCGCGACTCCGGGGTGTTCGACGAGGGCGTTGCCGACGACGTCACCGGCGCCGGGGAGGACCTGGAACAGATGCGGTGGGAGTCCGGCCTCCAGGGCGAGTTCTGCCAGGCGCAGCGCGGTCAACGGGGTGGCTTCGGCTGGTTTGAGGAGGACGGCGTTGCCTGCGGCGAGGGCGGGTGCGGTGCCCCAGGCGGCGATGGGCATCGGGAAGTTCCAGGGGGCGATGACCCCGATGACACCCAGCGGTTCGAGGATGGTGATGTCGAGCCCACCGGCGACCGGGATCTGCCGACCGTTGAGTCGTTCGACCCCGCCGGCGGCGAAGTCGAGCAGGTCGCGTACGTTGCCGGCCTCCCAGCGGGCGTTGCCGATGGTGTGGCCGGCCTCCAGCACCTCCAGGCGTGCGAGTTCTTCGATGTGCGCGTCGACGGTGACGGCGAAGCGGCGGAGCAGTCGGGCCCGGTCGGCGGGGGCGAGTCGGGCCCAGTGCTCCTGGGCCTTCGCTGCGAGGGCGACGGCGGCGTCGACCTCGTCGAGGGTGGTAGCCGGGACGCTGCGGAGGAGTCGGCCGGTGGTGGGGTTGAGCACTTCGTGGTGCGACGCGTACGGCAAGACATTCCTCACCTGGGGTCAAAGAACGGTGTCGGCGGTGCCTGGGCGGCTCAGGTCCGTCAGGGGACGGGCGGGCGGCGATGCGGCCGGCGCGTGCGTACCGCCTGCGCCTTCGGGCTCTCCCGGTCAGTGGCGTTCGAAGGAGCGGCGGAGCTCCCAGTCGGTGACGGCGGCGTCGAAGGCGGCCAGTTCCACCCGGGCCATGGTGCGGTAGTGGGCGAGGACCTCATCGCCGAACGCCTCCTTGGCGATCGGACTGTTCTCCCAGAGTTCGGCCGCTTCCCGCAGGGTGGTCGGGACCTGGGCGTGGTCGGCGGCGTACGCGTTTCCCGTGCAGGGCGGGGGCAGTTCAAGGCCCTGTTCGATGCCGTGGATGCCTGCCGCGATCAACCCGGCGACGGCGAGATGGGGATGGGCGTCTCCACCGGGCAGCCGGTTTTCGAAGCGCATCGAGGGACCGTGGCCCACCACGCGCAGGGCGCAGGTGCGGTTGTCGAATCCCCAGGCGACGGCCGTCGGGGCGAAGCTGCCTGGCTGGAATCTCTTGTAGGAGTTCACCGTGGGTGCGTAGAGCAGGGAGAAGTCCCGCAGGGCGGCGAGTTGGCCGGCGAGGAAGTGCCGCATCACGGGGGACATTCCGCCGGGGCCGTCGCCGGCCATCACATTGCGCCCGTCCTCGTCGGCGAGGGAGAGGTGGATATGGCAGGAGTTGCCTTCGCGTTGGTCGTACTTGGCCATGAACGTGAGCGCGTACCCCTCCTGCGCGGCGATCTCCTTGGCCCCCGTCTTGTAGAGGGTGTGCTGGTCGCAGGTGACGAGGGCGTCGTCGTAGCGGAAGGCGATCTCGTGCTGGCCCGGGTTGCACTCGCCCTTGGCCGACTCGACGGTCAGTCCGGCGGCTGCCATCTCCGTACGGATGCGGCGGAGCAGCGGCTCGATGCGGCCGGTGCCCAGGATCGAGTAGTCGACGTTGTACTGGTTGACGGGGGTGAGCCCGCGGTAGTCGCGGTCCCATGCCTCTTCGTAGGTGTCCCCGAAGACGATGAACTCCAACTCCGTGCCGACCTTGGCGGTGAAGCCGTGCTCGGCGAGGCGCGCCAACTGGCGGCGCAGGATCTGTCGGGGGGCCGCGACGACGGGCGAGCCGTCGTGCCATGCGAGGTCGGCGAAGAGCAGGGCCGTGCCGTCGTGCCAGGGAACGCTCCGCAGGGTGGTGGGGTCGGGGCGCATCACGAAGTCGCCGTACCCCTGGTCCCACGACGACATCTCGTAGCCGTCGACGGTGTTCATCTCGATGTCGACGGCGAGGAGGTAGTTGCAGCCTTCGGTGCCGTGCGTCAGGACCTCGTCGAGGAAGAACGGCGCGGCGAACCGCTTGCCCTGAAGCCGGCCCTGCATGTCGGGGAAGGCGAGCACGACGGTGTCGATCTCGCCGCTCGCCACGCGTGTGCGAAGGTCGTCGACCCCGAGCGGAGGTGTGCGATCTGCCACAGGGATGACGCCTCCTTGGATGAGCCAACGGCTCTAAGGTATTGCTGTGGACCATTGATTGGGAAGAAGAAACGACGACGTGGCGAAGAATGATGCGGCGACCGACCGGCTCACGGCCGTCCTGCGCCCGGTGCGCGCGGGCAACGGGTTCGAAGAGGCCCTGGAACAGATCCTGCGACTGCTGCGGCTCGGCCTGGTGCCGGCCGGGGAGCGACTGCCGGCGGAACGGGCGCTGGCCGAGAGGTTGGGCATCAGCCGGGTCACCCTGCGCGACGTGCTGAAGGTGCTCACCGAACAGGGCCTGGTCGAGAGCAGGCGGGGACGGTACGGAGGGACGTTCGTCCTGGGCCGGCCCGAAGCGCGCGGAGAGGCGGAGTTGCGCCGCCGACTGGGCGCCGTGGACGTGCAGGACACCCTGCGCTTCCGCGAGGTGCTGGACGTGGGGGCGGCCGGGCTGTGCGCGGCGAACGGGCTCTCCGAAGCGGAGGCGATACGGCTGCGCGGCGCCCTGCTGGCCACGCACGACGCACCTCTGGGCGAGTACCGCCGCCGTGACACCCTGCTCCACCTCACCCTCGCGGAGTTGTCCGGCTCCCCCACGCTGGCCGCGCAGTACGCCGTCGTACGGGCGGACCTGAACGACCTCCTCGACTGCATCCCGCTGCTCGTGCGGAATCTGGAGCACTCGCAGCACCAGCACACGGCGCTCGTCGATGCGGTGCTCGACGGGGACGCGGACGGGGCGCGGGATCTGATGCGCGAACACTGCGAGGGCAGTGCGGCGCTCCTGCGCGGCTTTCTCGCCTGAGCCGGCGGCGGCGCTCCCGCGGACTCGGTGTCCCGGCGCTGCTGCGTTGTTCCCACCCCTGCCTCAGCGGCACCCGCACCGGGTTGCACCGGGCATCCACCTGCTGCATCGACCGCAGAGGGCTTGCACGGGCCCACGCCATCCATAAAGGTACTGAAGCAAACCATTGAAGGCAGGACCGCTCCCATGGCCGCAGCCGCCGGTTGTTCCCCCGTCCCGACCGTCACGCGCCCGCACGTCACCGCCCTGCGCCCCCGCGATGGCGGCCGGTTACGCCTGGGCTGACGCGGGGCCCGAGCCTCCTCGACGCGGAGTGAGCTCGCCAGGTGAGGTCGGCTAGTGAGTCGGCTAGTGAGCTCGGCGAGTGCGCGGGCCGGTCGCCCATGACGGCCCCTTCGCCGCCGCGACCCCGGCACCGCAACCGGTGCACCCCATCGAGCGGGGCAGACGAAGCGCACCGCCCCGGCCCCCGGCCGTGCCCCCAGAGAAGTGACGGAAGTGACGCATATGCCCCACCCTCTCATCGGTATCACCACCTACCTCGACCCGGCCGCCTGGGGAGTGTGGCGACGGCCGGCCGCCCTCCTGCCCGCCGACTATCCGGCCCTGGTCCAGCGGGCGGGCGGAGTGGCGCTCATGCTGCCGCCCGACCCCGACCCGCGCGCCGCGCCCGCAGCGGTGGCCCGGCTCGACGGTCTGATCCTCGCCGGCGGCGCCGATGTCGCACCCGAGCACTACGGCGCCGCACCAGATCCGCGAACCGGTCCCCCCGCCCACGAACGGGACCACTGGGAGTTGGCACTGATCGACGCGGCACGCGCGGCGGCCATCCCGATCCTGGGGATCTGCCGGGGGATGCAACTGCTCAACGTGGCACTCGGCGGCACGCTGCTCCAGCACCTGGACGGCCACATCGAAGCCGAGGGGGTCTTCGGCAGCCACCCGGTGACACCGGTGCCGGGCACCCTCTACGCATCGATCGTGCCGGAGACGACACACGTGCCCACCTACCACCACCAGGCCGTCGCCCGGCTGGCATCCCGTCTCAGGGCCAGCGCCCACGCCGAGGACGGCACGGTGGAGGCCGTGGAGCCGGCCTTCCCCGGGGACGGCTGGCTGTTGGGAGTGCAGTGGCACCCCGAGGTGGGGCGGGACCTACGGGTCGTGCGCGCGCTCGTCTCCGCAGCCTCCCGGACGGAACCCGCGCTCAGCTCTTCGTCAACCCCAACAGCTCCCGCGCCGGCCCGGTCGGACGCTGGCCGCGCCGCCAGACGGCCCGCAACGCCCGTCGGAGCTCCACCCCCTCCACCCGTACCCTGATCAACCGCCGTGCGGCGAGTTCGTCCGTGACGGCGAGTTCGCTGAGCACCACGGGACCTGCGCCGCTCACCGCAGCCGCCTTGACCGCCGTGGTCGATGCGAGCTCTAGGAGCGGTTCGGCCGGCCCTCCGCAGTGAGCCAGTGCGGAGTCCAGCACCTGTCGCGTACCGGATCCGCGTTCCCGCAGGATCAGCGGGGCAGCGGCCAGTTCAGCCGCGTTCAGCGGCGCCCGCCGGCGTGCCCACTGGTGCAGCGGGGACACCGCCACCACCAGTCGATCGTGGCCGATGACCGCGCCGTCGAGACCGTCAGGCACGGACAGTCCCTCCACGAAACCCAACTCCGCATCGCCCGCGAGCAGCCGTTCCGCAACCGTTGCGGAATTGCCCGCCAGGAGGGACACCACCGTGTCCGGCCGCTGGGTGCGCAGGGCGATGAGCCAGCCCGGCAACAGGTACTCGGCGATCGTCATCGAGGCCGCGACCCGCAGTCGTGAGTCCCTGCGCCCGCGCAGCGCCTGGGCGCCGGCGTCGAACACCTCCGCCGCCTCCAGGACCCGGCGCGCCCAGTCGGTGACCAGCGCCCCGGCCTCGGTGAGCCGGGAGCCGCGCGGCGAACGGTCCACCAGGGCCAGCCCCAGTTGGCGCTCCATCGATCGGATACGACTGCTCGCAGCCGGTTGGGTGATGCCCATCTCGCGGGCCGCCCGGCCCAGGCTGCCGTGCCGGGCGACGGCGAGCAGCAGTTCCAGGGCGCCGAGGTCGGGCACCCGGTGGGCCAGTGGGCCCCGCTCCACACGGTCGTCGCTCATCAGTCCAGCTTATGAGGTCATAACGCGAAGATCCCTGGTGAGACGGGAGAGATCGGCACACAGTGGCGCCATGGCCCTGGCACCACCCGTTCGCGTACCCGCTCCCGTCCCGCTGCCGCTGCTGCGTCACTTCACCCCGAACTGGTACGCAACCGTCATGGGCACCGCCATCGTGGCCAACGCCGGCGCGGCGCTCGATATCCCCGGCACCCGTCCGGCGCTGACCGCCGTGTGGGCGCTCTCGGCGGTGCTGCTGATCGCCGTGGTCACCACCCGATTGCTGCACTGGCGCCATCACCGCGACCGGGCCGGGGCAGACCTGCTGGACCCGATGGTCGCACCGTTCTACGGCTGCGCTGCGATGGCGACCCTGTCGGTGGGCAGCGGCACGCTGTCCCTGGGCGGCCCTGTGCTGGGCGAAGCGGCAGCGCTGACGGTCGCCGTACTGCTCCTGGTCGTGGGGACCCTCGCCGCCGTGGGCACGGCCGTGGTGATCCCCCGTCTGATGGTGGTCCACCGGCGGATCGAGCCGGGCTCGGCGTCCCCGGTGTGGTTGCTGCCCGTGGTCCCACCGATGGTGGCCGCCGCCTCCTGGCCACCGCTGGTGTACGAGTTGCCCGCGGGCCCCTGGCGTACGGCCGTACTGCTGGCGAGCGGTGCGATGTTCGGTGCAAGCCTGCTGGGGACGCTCGCCGTCCTGCCGTTCGTCTTTGCCCGACTGCTGCGCCACGGCCCGCTGCCGCTCGCGCTCACCCCGGCCCTGTTCCTGGTCCTCGGGCCGTTGGGGCAGTCGACAGCAGCCGCCGACGCCATGGCCGACGCGTCCGGGAGCGTGCTCCCTGCGCCCCACCCGGGCGCGCTCGCGGTGTTCGCCGTGGTCTACGGGGCGGTGGCGATGGGCTTTGCGCTGCTGTGGCTTGCGTACGCCGGGTCCACGGCGGTACGCGCACTGCGCCGGGGGATGCCGTTCACCCTGGGGTGGTGGGCGTTCACCTTCCCGGTCGGCACCTGTGTGACGGGGGCCGCGGCGCTCGGCGAGCGGACGGACCAGACCGCACTGACCGCACTGGCCTGCGCGTTGTACCTCCTCCTCGGTACGGCCTGGGTGGTGGCCGGTTGTCGCACCGTGCGGGGACTGTTCAGCGCAGAGCTGCTCGCAGCGCCGCGCCCAGCACCGCCGGTGCCGTCACCAGGGACGGCCCGTACCAGGTGAGGTGGCGCCCGCTGACCAGGGCTGCGGGGAGGTGGGGAAAGGACTCGGGGCCGTCGTCGGCGGTGAAGCGGTACGGCTCGTCGGGGAGGACGACCAGGTCGGCTCCGCTGCCGTTGAGTTCGTCGAGCGGTATCCGGGGGTAGCGCTCCGGGTGCCCGGCGTACACCTGGTCGACGCCGAGCCGCCGCAGCAGGTCCCCGGCGAAGGTGTCCCGCCCCAACACCATCCACGGCCGCCGCCAGATGGGCACGACGGCGGTGACGGAGGGCACCGCGTCCGACAGGGGTGCCGACCAGGCGTCGGCGGCATGGTCCAGCCAGGCCGGCCGGTGCAGTCCCAGGCCGTCCACGAGGACCCGTTCCAGTTCACGCAGGGCCTGCGGGAGATCGCGTACCTCGGTTAGGAGAACCGGAAGACCGGCGGCCCGCAGGGCGTCCAGGTCGGGTTGCCGGTTCTCCTCCTCGTTGGCGATCACGAGATCGGGCGCCAACCGGATCACGGCCGCCACATCGGGGTTCTTGGTGCCTCCGATGCGCGGTACATCGAGGTCGGCGGGGTGGGTGCACCAGTCGGTGGCCGCGACCAGCGCCCCGGGCGCGCTGACGGCCACGGCCTCGGTGAGCGAGGGGACCAGGGAGACGACCCGTGGCGCCGCAGGTGCCGCGGACACGCTCTAGCGCTCCGGGGGGCCGATGTGCTCGGCCACGGTGACCACGACGATCCGGGTCTCCGGGAGGGCGGCCCGCCAACGATGTCGTACGCCGCCGGACAGGAAGAGTGCGTCACCGCTGCCCAGACGGTAGGCGCGGCCCTCCGCCTCGACCTCGACCACGCCGTCGGCGACGTACATGATCTCGTCGTTGCGGTGCTCGAACTCGCCGTCGGTGTCGTGCTCCCCGGTGAACTCCAGCGCCTCCAGTTGGTGCCGGCCGTGGACCAGCCGTCGGGTGGCACCCCCCGGGACGGTACGGTCCGTGTCGTCCAGGGCAGGTGGGGTTTTCGCACGGACGACCGCGACGGTCCGCGCCGCATCGGAGGCCGCGATCAAACGCCCCACGGTGGTTTCCAGGGCATCGGCGACGCGCTCCAGGGAACGCGTGCTGGGGCGGGCCCGCTCGTTCTCGATCTGGCTGAGGAAGGGCACCGACAGCCCACTGCGCTCGGCGACCACGGCAAGGGTGAGCTCCAGGGCGCGACGGCGCCGGCGCACTGCCGCGCCCACCCGAAGAGGTTCGGTCTCCTTCGGGTCCTTGCCGTCCTTCGTGTCCATCCGCCCGGCTCCCCTTCCTGGTCCTGTATCACCATACGCAGCTTCCGGGCTCGGTCGCGCGCATACGGTGCACGGGCCAGGTATCCAGGGGGTTCAGCACACCGGGGCGGCCTCCGCAACCGGCGGAGACCACCCCGTGACACCGTGTCGTCGAAGGCGGCGGGAGCCGCTGCGGCTACTGCGGTGCCATCGCCTTCTCCACCCGTGGGTTCTCGGCGAGCCAGGTGCGGACCGCGTCCTGCTCCTCGCCCTTCCCCGCCCGTTGGATCTCCGCCTCCAGATCCGTGAGCTGCTTCTCGGTCAGCTGGAAGTCCCGCAGCCAGCGGGCGATCTCCGGCTGGTCGTCGGAGAAGCCCTTGCGGGCGACGGTGTGGACGCCGTCGCCCTCGCCCCAGGCGCCCTTCGGGTCCTTCAGCTTCTTCAGGTCGTGGGTGCTGTAGGCCCAGTGCGGCGACCAGAGCGTGGTGACCACGGGTTCCTTCTTCTGGTACGCCCGCTTCAACTCGGCGAGCATTCCGGGGGTGGACCCGTCGACGACGGTGTACTCGCCCTCCAGGCCGTACTGCTTGAGGACCTCGTCCTTGAGGAGTCCCATCATTCCGGCGCTCGGCTCGATGCCGATGATGCGGCCCTTGAAGGTGGCGGACCGCCCCTTGAGGTCGTCGAGCGAGTCGATGCCGTCGACATAGGCGGGGACCGCCAACTCCAGCGAGGTCGGACCGAACCAGGAGCCGAGGTCCTCCAGGTCCTTCTCGTACTTCTTCCAGTACGTGGCGTGGGTGGTCGGCAACCAGGCGTCGGTCTGGAAGTCGATCTGACCGCCCGCGAGCCCCGTGTAGAGCGCGCCGGCCTCCAGTTGCTGGGTCTCGACCGTGAAGCCACGGCGCTCCAGCACCTCCTTCCACAGGAAGGTGGAGGCGATGCCCTCGTCCCAGGGGATGTAACCGATGGTCACCTCACGGCCCTTGCCGATCCCCGCGCCCTTGCCGTCCTGCGTGCCGTCGCCGGTGACGACGCCCATGCCGGCGGCGATCAGCCCCAGGATGACGACGCCCGCGAGGGCGACGACGGGTTGGGGGCGGTGGTTCCACAACGAGGGGCCGCCTGCCGCCTCCTTCGCACGGGCGATCGCCCGCCGGCCGAGCGGCGACACCTGGCGGCCGAGTTCACCGGTGATCCGGTCCAGGTACATGGCGAGGACGACGATGGAGACTCCCGCCTCGAACCCGAGGCCGATGTCGACGTTGCCGATGGCGCGGTAGACCGCTCCGCCGAGGCCGCCGCCGCCGACCATGCCCGCGATGACCACCATGGACAGACCCAACATGATCACCTGGTTCACGCCGGCCATGATGGTGGGCAGCGCCAGGGGGAGCTGTACGCGCACCAGGGTGTTGCGCGGCGTGGTGCCAAAGGCATCGGCGGCTTCCACCAGCTCCTTGTCCACCTGACGGATGCCGTGTTCGGTCATCCGCACACCGGGGGGCAGTGAGAAGACGATGGTGGCGATGATCCCGGGGACCACGCCGACGCCGAAGAAGATGATGCCGGGGATCAGATAGACCATGGCCGGCATGGTCTGCATAAAGTCCAGCACCGGCCGGATCACCGTGCTGACGGTCGAGGAGCGCGCGGCCCAGATGCCCAGCGGTACGGCGATCGCCAGGGTGACGACGGTGGCGACGAGCACCAGCGACAAGGTCGACATCGCCTCGTCCCACAGCTCGATGGAGTCGATCAGGGCGAAGCCCGCGAAGGCCAGCGATCCGGCGACCAGCCCGCGCAGCCACCAGGCGAGCACGGCGAGGATCCCCGCGAAGAGCAGCGGTTCCGGTGCGGTCAGGGCTGCGTCGATGCCCTCGTACATCCCCGTGACCAGGGAACTGATCGCGTCGAACAGCCAGGAGAGGTGCAACTGGAGCCAGTCGACGCCACGGTCGACCCAGTCGCCGAGGTGGAGTCTAGGCACGGGACACCGCCCGGGCATCGCGATGCGCAGCACTATCGGCCTTGACTGCGTTCATGGTGCTTTCGGTGCTGTCTCGTCTATCTGGCTTATCTGATCTATCTGTGCCGTCTGCGTCCTCGGTGGTCCGGGCGGTTTCCGTCGGGTCCGATGAGGGCCCCGGAGGCGCTTCCTTCACCGCAGGCTCACCGAGGACCGCCAACAGCCGGGAGCGCGGGACGACCCCGACGAGTTCCCCTTCCTCGTCGACCACGGCGACGGGCGCATCGGTCGTGGAGCAGGGCGTGAACAACTCCGCGATGGGTGCGTCGACCGGCACCGCTGCGGGCGCGGCGGCCAGGACGTCCCGGGCACACGTCAGCTTTCGGCCGCGGTCGGTCACCGTGCCGTACACACTGTCCGCGTCCGCCATGATCGCGCCCGCGGTGAGCACT
Organism: Streptomyces sp. NPDC005963; assembly: GCF_040638655.1. Taxonomy (NCBI): domain Bacteria; kingdom Bacillati; phylum Actinomycetota; class Actinomycetes; order Kitasatosporales; family Streptomycetaceae; genus Streptomyces; species Streptomyces sp. NPDC005963. Next base: position 92,452 of record NZ_JBEXVD010000025.1, read on the forward strand.
CGGGAGCGGTCGACGTCCTGGGTGAAGCTGGCGACGTAGTCGTCCGCGGGGGTGACGAGGATGTCCTCCGCGGTACCGAGCTGCACGATCGCACCGTCCCGCATGACCGCGATCCGGTCGCCGAGCCGCATCGCCTCGTTGAGGTCGTGGGTGATGAAGACGATCGTCTTCTTCAACGTCTTCTGGAGTCGTAGCAACTGGTCCTGCATGTCACGGCGGATCAGCGGATCGAGCGCGCTGAAGGACTCGTCCATCAGCAGCAGATCCGCATCGGTGGCCAGCGCCCGGGCGAGTCCGACGCGCTGTTGCATTCCCCCGGAGAGTTCATCGGGCCAGGAGTCCTCCCAACCGGCGAGGCCGACGAGCGCCAGGGCCTCCTTCGCGCGCCGGGCGCGGTCGGCCGCGGCGACGCCCTGGACCTGAAGTCCGTAGGCGGCGTTGTCGAGGACGCTGCGGTGGGGGAAGAGTGCGAAGTGCTGGAAGACCATGCTGATCCTGGTGGAACGCACGGCGCGCAGCTCTCGGGGGCTCAGGGCGGTCAGGTCCTGGCCGTCGAAGAGGACTCGGCCCGCGGTGGGGGTGAGCAGTCCGTTGAGCATCCGCAGCAGGGTGGACTTGCCCGACCCGGAGAGGCCCATGACCACGAACGTCCGGCCGGGCTCGACCGTGAACGAGGCGTCGATCACGGCGGCGGTCGTGCCGTCGGATCGAAGTTCGGCGCGGTCGACGCCCTCTTCGAGTCTGCGGACCGCATCGTCGGGTCGTCTGCCGAACACCTTGTACAGATGCTCTGCTTGAAGCCTGGACACATACACCTCACGCGTTGAACGGAACGATCCACCGGCCCCCCTCGCGGCGCATCGCATCGGAGCCGGTGGGTTCCGCCCACGCACCCCTCGGTCGTCTCGGTCGTCGTGCGGTCGATGGACGTCGACGCATGCTCACCACCGCCGAGGGTCACCGAACGTCGTCGACCCTCGGCGAACGTCAGCAAGGTCAGCGAGGTCAGAACGAAATACCCAGACAAGCCCAACAAGACGGACGGACGGACCAAGGAGCTGCTCCGGGGGCGGAGCCTGCCCCTGGCCTGCAATGACAAACAAAAAGGTGACCTAGATCACCAATGACCTGTTTGTAACTGTTGAGCAGATCGCACGTCCGGCCCGGACCACCCCCGTACGCCCCGCCCTGTACACCCCGCACGCCTCGCACCTCGGCGTGGGGCCGGGCGCTCCTCGTCATTGCCGACCGGTGTCAGTGGGCTGCGGCATCATCAGGGGGGTGACGCGACGCCTGATGCTCCTCGACACCGCCTCCCTCTACTTCCGCGCCTACTTCGGCGTTCCGGACTCCGTCCGCGCCCCGGACGGCACTCCGGTGAACGCCGTGCGGGGTCTGCTCGAATTCATTACCCGACTGGTCCAGGACCACCAGCCGGACGATCTGGTCGCCTGCTGGGACAACGACTGGCGACCGCAGTGGCGGGTCGATCTGATCCCCTCGTACAAGGCGCACCGGGTGGCCGTCGAAACCGAGACGGGTCCGGACGAGGAGGAGACCCCGGACACGCTGGCACCCCAGGTGCCGGTGATCGCCGATGTGCTGGACGCCCTGGGCATCGCCCGTATCGGCGCCGACGGCTACGAGGCGGACGATGTGATCGGCACCCTCACCGCCCGCGCCACCGGCCCGGTCGACATCGTCACCGGCGACCGGGACCTGTACCAGTTGGTGGACGACGCCCGGGCCCGCCGGGTGCTGTACCCCCTGAAGGGCGTCGGCACGCTCCAGCTGACGGACGAGCGCTGGTTGCACGAGAAGTACGGGGTCGACGGACCCGGCTACGCACAGATGGCGGTGCTACGGGGAGATCCCAGCGACGGACTGCCGGGGGTGCCCGGGATCGGCGAGAAGACGGCGGTGAAACTGCTGGACTCGTTCGGGGACCTGGCCGGAGTGCTGGCAGCCGTGGAGGATCCGACCTCGAAGCTCACGCCCTCGCAGCGCAAGCGGCTCGACGAGGCGCGGCCCTATCTCGCCGTCGCCCCCACCGTCGTCACCGTCGCGTCCGACGTGCCCCTGCCCGTCTTCGATCCCGCGCTCCCCTCAGCACCGCGGGATCCGGTGGCGCTGGAAGCACTCGCGCAGCGTTGGGGGCTCGGCAATGCGCTGGGGCGGCTGCTCACCACTCTGGGGACGTGATGCATACCGGGCCCGGGTTCATGATGCGTCCCGCGAAACCTGTAATTTCCTGAGCAAGATGTTAACTTAGGCAAGCCTAAGCAATGTCCGAATTCAGGGAATTCAGGGAGACCACCGTGGCGGAACGAGCTTCCCGCACTGCACCGAGGGACATCTACGAAGCCCGTGTGGTCCATACCGAACGGCTCACGCCGCACATGGTGCGCGTCGTCTTCGGCGGGGAGGGCCTGTCCGGTTTCGCCATGGATGGTCACACCGACAGCTATGTGAAGCTGATCTTCCTGACGGAGGGCATCAGCTATCCGGAGCCGTTCGACCTGGTCCGCATCCGGCAGGAATTCCCCCGTGACCAGTGGCCCCTCAACCGCACCTACACCGTGCGCAGCTGGGACGACGCCCAGGGCGAGTTGACCATCGACTTCGTGGTGCACGGCGATGAGGGTCTGGCCGGCCCCTGGGCCGCCAAGGCGGCGCCGGGCGATGTGCTGCACGTGCTCGGCCCGCACGGCGACTACGCACCCGATGCAACGGCGGACTGGCACCTCCTCGTGGGCGACGAGAGCGCACTCCCCGCGATCGCCGCCGCGTTGGAGCAGATGCCTTCCGGCGCGGTCGTCCATGCGTTCATCGAGGTCGACGGCGTCGAGGAGGAGCAGAAGCTCCTCGCTCCGGACGGCGTTGAGATCCAGTGGTTCCACCGCGGGGGCGGCCCGGTCGGCGAAGCCCTGGTGAAGGCGGTCGTCGAACTCGACTTCCCCGAGGGCAAGCTCTGCGCCTTCGTGCACGGCGAGGCGGCTTTCGTGAAGGAGTTGCGGCGCCATCTGCGGCTGGAGCGGCAGGTGCCGCGCGAGCAGTTGTCGATCTCGGGGTACTGGCGCTACGGCAAGAACGACGAAGCGTGGCGTGCGGTGAAGCGCGAGTGGAACGAGCAGGTCGAGCGGGAGCAGGAGCAGGTCGCCTGACGCCACTGCGGAGCCATCGGCACCCCCGGTCGACCTGACGGCCGGGGGTTCGTCATGCCCGCTCCCCCTTTCGTGGGCGACGCCTAGTTCGCCGAGGCCCCAGGGGACGCCGAGGACGCAGAGGAGTTCGGGGACGCCGGGGAGGTCGGCGGGTGTCCCCCCATCGCCCCGTACATCCGTGATGAGCGGTCCACATGGGCGAGGTGTCGAAGCGCCGAGAGCATCGCCTCCCCGAGCACGGTGCCCACTATCACCCGCTCGACCACACCGTCCAGGGTCGCCTTGGTCGCCACGAAGTCCAGATCGGCCCGGGCCACGCCCTCCGCGGCGTCGGCATAGGCGTCCAACACCTGCCCGAAGTCGCCGTGTCCGATGCGATGCAGGGTGGCCAGGGCCCCCGCCAGCGCCTCCATCGCCGGACAGTCGTCCACGTCCTGCCACTCCCGCCGGGCGACCAGATCCGCTACCTGTTCCCTGGCGGTCTCCAGCGCCTCGTCCGGCTCGACATCGGGATAGCGCTGGACCAGGAGGTCCGAGGCGACACCCAGCACCTTGTGCACCGATTTGCTGGGGTCGTCCACGGCGGCGAGGACGTCTGCGATGGCGGCGACCTTGAGGCCCCCCACATCGAGGAGTGCGCGGATCAAACGCAGTCTGCGTTCGTGCGCGTCGCCGTAGGACGCCTGGTTGGGGCTGCTCAACTCCCCTGCCGGCAGCAGTCCTTCACGTACGTAGTACTTGATCGTCGGGACGGGAACCCCGGTCCTGCGACTCAACTCACCGATGCGCACGGCCCGTCCACCTCTCCGCCCTTGCCCTTGACCTTCCCCATCATAGATAGTGGCGCTGACGGATAGCGGACAGTGCCGCTATCTATACTTTGACAGGGGTCATCCATGTCCACCTGGCGTTCCTGGCATCGCCCACTCATGCTCTTCGCCGCGTCCATGGCCGGATTGGCCGCGGCATCGGCCATCGGCATGTTGGTGGACGACCGAATACTCGTGGGCTCGCCCATCTGGTTCAAACCCTTCAAGTTCTCCGTGTCCCTGCTGGTGTACGCGGTGTCCCTGGCCTGGATGCTCTCGCTCCTCACCCGCCGCCGACGGGCGGGCTGGTGGGCGGGAACCACGGTCGCGGCGACCGGGGCCATCGAAATGGTGATCATCACCGCGCAGGTCGTCCGGGGGAAGCGCAGCCACTTCAACAACGAGACCGACTTCGACACCCTCCTCTACACCATCATGGCCTTCACGATCGTCACCCTGTGGACGGCGGCCCTGATCATCGCGATCCTGCTGTTCCGCTCCCGCATTGAGGACCGCGCCTCCACCTGGGCCCTGCGGCTCGGCTCCGTGATCGCCCTGATCGGCGCCGGCCTCGGCTTCCTGATGACCCAGCCCACCTCCGAGCAGCGGGACGCGATGGGCGAAGGCACGGCCACCGTGATCGGCGCACACAGCGTCGGAGTGCGCGACGGAGGCGCCTCCATGCCGCTGACCGGCTGGTCGACCACCGGCGGGGACCTGCGCATCCCGCACTTCGTGGGGATGCACGCCCTCCAGGTCCTGCCCCTGCTGCTGCTCGCCCTGCTGGTCCTCGCCGCCCGCTATCCCCGACTGGGCGACGAACAGGTTCGACTGCGCCTGGTGCTCACCGTCTCGGCGATCTACGCCGCCGTGTTCGCCCTGGTCACCTGGCAGGCCCTGCGGGGCCAGTCACTGGTCGATCCCGACGCCGCGACCCTGACCACGGCCGCCGTCATCGCCGTGGGCGGCGCACTGGGAGTCCTCCTCTCCCTGCGCGGCGGAACGTCAACCCCGCGTCCCCCTGCGGGGAGCGGCACCGAACAGGAATCCACCGGAACGAGGCTGTCCGCATGACCGAATCCCTCTTCGACCTCTCGTTCCTGCTGGTGGTCCCCTTCTGGGTGCTGATGATCTTCGCCCCGACCTGGCGGGTCACCTCCCGGATCGCCCGCTCACCGCTGACGGTGGTGCCGATCCTGGTCGTCTATCTGGCACTCGTCCTGCCCGTCATGCCCGAACTGTGGACGCTGGTGACCGAGCCGACCCTGGCCAAGCTCCAGGACCTGGTGGAGATCGCGGACGGCGCGGGAGCGGTGTGGGCCCAGATCCTCGCGTGGGACCTGCTGGTCGGACAGTGGATGTTCCTGGAGTCCCGACGGCTGGGCATCCACCCCGTGGTGATGGGGCCGCTGCTCGTCTTCACGATCCTGCTCTCCCCGTTCGCCCTGCCCGTCTTCCTGGTGCTGCGAGCGGTCATGGGCGTACGGCACGACAAGCGCCGTGCCCGGGAGGGCGCGCTCCAGGAGAGCTGAGAAGACGAACCGGCAGGGTCTGGGGGACGCCGCAGTCGCGGCGTCCCCCATCCGTGTGCCATCCCCGACGACCGCACCCGATCGAGTGAAGTCCGACCACGGGGTCCGCCCCCATCCCGGCCGGGCCCGATGCGATACCCCTGCAACAAACCGAGCACCCGGACCAATCCAGCGGCCCCGCAGCCTCGAATAGCTGGTGAAGACTGTCGGACGACAGTCCGTTCACTGGAGGAAAGACCGCGTGAAAGAACCCGTATTCGTCGGCGGTCCTGCCCCGGCCCAACCGGACCTGCAAGAGTTGCTCGGCCTGGTCGCCCTCGGTGATCAGGACGCCTTCTCACGGGTCTACGACGCGGTGTCCGGGCCCGTTCTCGGGCTGGTGCGGGCCGTGTTGCGGGACCCCGCCCAGTCGGAGGAAGTCACCCAGGAGGTGCTGATCGAGGTGTGGCGTACCGCCGCCCGCTACCAGCCCTCGCGCGGCTCCGCCATGACCTGGATGCTCACGCTCGCCCACCGGCGCGCGGTGGACCGGGTCCGCTCCGCCCAGGCATCGTCCGACCGCGAACAACGCGCGGCGCTCCTGGAGCGGACACCCGCGTACGACGAGGTCACCGAACAGGTGGAGGCCAGCCTCGAACGCGAACAGGTCCGCCGCTGTCTGCGCGGACTCACCGAGCTGCAACGGCAGTCGGTGACCCTCGCCTACTACCGGGGCCTCGCCTACCGCGAGGTCGCCGAACTGCTCGCGGTGCCCCTGGGCACGGTCAAGACACGACTGCGCGACGGTCTGATCCGACTGCGCGACTGCCTGGGGGTGAATGCATGAACGCCGCCGACCTCCACACGTTGACCGGCGCCTATGTGCTGCATGCACTGGGGTCGCAGGAACGCACTGCGTTCGAGCGCCATCTCACCGACTGCGCCTCCTGCGACCAGGAGGTGCGCGAGTTGGCGGCCACGGCGGGAAGGCTGAGCCTGGCGGTGGCGATGATGCCTCCGCCCGAGCTCAAGCAGCAGGTGATGCGCCGGATATCGAACGAGCGCCAGGTGCCGCCGGGGCCCGATCGTTCCCGTCCGGTACGCGGCGGTCGTGGCCGGGCCCTGTCCCGCTTCGCCCTCGCGGCATGTGTGGCGGCGGCGGTGGGCCTCGGCGGCGTGTCGGTCTGGCAGCACCAGGAGGCCGGTGACGCCCGACGGGCCGCACAGCGCGCCGAGCAGCGGTCGGCCGATCTCGCCGCAGTGCTCGCTGCCCCGGACGCCAAGGTCACCACCGGTGCACTGCCGGGCGGCGGCAGCGGCACGGTCGTGGTCGCCAGGTCCCTCAACCGGGCGGCCTTCTTCACCACCGACATGCCCAGACCACCGGCCGGCAAGGTGTACCAACTGTGGTTCAACGACGACGGAACCATGCGTTCGGCCGGGCTGATGGACTCGACCGCGTCCGACAACGCCGTACTGATGAAGGGCCCGGTGAACGCCGCTTCGGGCATGGGCCTGACGGTGGAGCCCTCGGGCGGCTCCGCTGAGCCGACGTCCGCACCCCTCGCGGTGATGGACTTCCCGGCCTGAGGGCACCGGACGGTGAGCGATGCACCGGCCGGGCCGTCGACACTTCGTACGAGAGGTGCCGGGTGGGGCGCAACCCCACCCGGCACCGTCCCCCGTCCCGTCTCACCGAGGAGCTCGCCCTGACCGTTCCCGTGCCCGCCGCACCACCGCGTCCCCCGCTGCCGCCGCACCCCGGGAGGGTCGGCGCATGAGCGTGTCCGTGATGCTGTTCACCTCCGACCTGCGGGTGCATGACCAGCCCGCGCTGAGTGCTGCTGTCCGCAACGCCGACTCCGTGGTCCCCCTGTTCGTGGTGGACCGAGGAGTGAGCCTGGCCGGCTTCGACGCCCCCAACCGACTGGCCTTCCTCGCCGACTCCCTCGCGTCCCTCGATGCGCACCTACAGGAGCGCGGGGGCCGGCTGGTGGTCCGTACCGGCGATGTCGTCGAGCAGGTCTGTCGGGTGGTGACCGAGACCGGTGCCGGCTCGGTGCACATCGCGGCGGGCGTCAGCGGCTACGCCCGCCAACGCGAGGACCGGCTCAGACGAGCACTCCAGGACCTGCGGTGCACCCTCGATGTCCACGACGGGGTGGTCACCGCCCTGCCCCCGGGTGAGGTCACTCCCACCGGCAAGGACCACTTCGCCGTCTTCACCCCCTACTTCCGTCGTTGGGAGGCGGTCGGGTTGCGCCGGGCGTTGGGGGCGCCGCGCCGGATCGACGTGCCCGAACTGCCCGGCCATCCGCTGCCCCGACGCTCCTCGGTCGCGGGGGTCTCTCCGGGGCTCGCCCCTGGTGGCGAGCGGGAGGGCAGACTCCGGTTCACCGCCTGGCTGGCGGATGCATCGGCCGGCGTCGACGCCTACGAGGAGCGGCACGACGACCTCCACGGTGACGCCACTTCGCGGCTCTCGCCCCATCTCCACTTCGGCACCCTGTCGGCGACCGAACTCGTCCAGCGCGCCCGGAAGCGCGGCGGCCCGGGCGCCGAGGCATTCGTACGGCAGTTGGCCTGGCGGGACTTCCACCACCAGGTGCTCGCGGCCCGGCCCGATGCGGCCCACGCCGACTACCGTCCCCGCCATGACCACTGGCGCCGCGACGACAAGGAGCTCACCGCTTGGCGGGAGGGGCGCACCGGCTGCCCGATCGTGGACGCGGGGATGCGGCAGTTGCTGCACGAGGGCTGGATGCACAACAGGGCCCGGCTGCTGACCGCGAGCTATCTCGCCAAGACGCTCTACCTCGACTGGCGGGCGGGGGCACGACACTTCCTGCGGCTGCTGGTCGACGGAGACGTCGCCAACAACCAGCTGAACTGGCAGTGGGTGGCGGGGACGGGGACGGACACCCGGCCCAACCGCGTGCTCAACCCGCTGGCGCAGGCCCGGCGGTTCGATCCCAAGGGTGACTACGTACGGCGCTGGGTGCCCGAGTTGGCGGATCTGCCGGGGGCGAAGATCCATCGACCGCAGGAACTCGGGGACCGCGAACGGGCTCGACTCGACTATCCGGAACCTCTGGTCGATCCGGCTGAGGGCAGGGCCCGGTTCGAACATGCGCGGGGCCTGCACTGACACTTCCGGGGCGGTCGTCGTACGAAGTGCGCCGGCAGCGGACCGAGTTGGGTTCGATGTGTCGAACACGATCTAGGCTGGGCCGATGCAACACAGGGACCGGCTGGACCGGGTGGTGGGAGCCGTTGTGGGATCGGCGGTCGGGGACGCGCTGGGAGCACCCTTCGAGTTCCGAGAGCGGGGGGTGTTCGCACGGGAGTTCCCGAGCGGGGTGGGTGTCATGTGCGGTGGCGGCGGCTGGGATCCGGGCGAGGCCACCGACGACACCCAGATGGCCGTCCTGGTGGGGCACTCGCTCCTGTCGCACGGCGGACTCGACCCGGTGGACGTCTTCGGACGCTTCCAACAGTGGGTGGCCGGCGACCCCAAGGACGTGGGCCTTCAGACGGAGGACGTCCTCACCAGCGGACGCCCTTGGGACCAGGCGGCAGCCCATCACTTCCGGATCACGGGCCACTCCGCCGGCAACGGCTCCTTGATGCGTGCCTCCACCGCGGCGGTCTACTTCGCACCTGCCGGCCGGGAGGTGACGATGTCGGCGGGCCGCCGGATCGCCGCTCTCACCCACGGGGACCGGGCGGCCTGGGAAGGCACCGCGATCCTCCACGAGTTGATCCGCGTGGCTCTGGTGGGCGAGGACCCCTGTGCGGCGGTCGGGTCGGTGCTTCACCAGGTGGACGCGGCGCATCGCGACCGCTGGGCCAAGGTGCTGGCGCCGGGCTGGCAGCCCAGTGACGCCACCGAGTTCAACGGCGCGGTATGGCCGTGCCTCGGGTCAGCGGTGTGGGCGCTCCGGACGACCGGTTCGTACGAGGAGTCCCTGGCCGCCGCGATCGACCTGGGCGGCGACACGGACACGGTGGCCGCGGTGACGGGGATGCTGACGGGGGCGGTGTACGGGGCTTCGGCGATCCCCGAGCGCTGGTCGGAGCCCCTGCACGTCCCGCTGCCCGGTTTCGGTTCCACGGTGTTGCGCACGCCGGACCTGGTGTCGCTGGCCCTGGCGCTGGCCTCTGACCGGACCGCCCGCTGACGGGCCCGCTCACCCCGGCCCGATCGATGGACCCGGGTGAAGGCGCCGGCCGATCGCGCGCGGTGGCCCGACCAAGGGCGCATACGAGAAGGGGGCCGGCACGCCCGGTGGCGCCCGACCCCCTCACCTTGGCCCTGCGGGCTCATCCCACCGAGCTGTAGGCCACCACTCCCCGCAGCAGTGCGTCGACGGCCTTGCGCGCGTTCTTCGACACCGTGCTGCCGCCTTCGGACGGCGCCGCTGCGGCGATCTGCCCCAGGACGTCGATCACCTGCTTGCACCAGCGGACGAAGTCGCCCGCGGGCATCTCCGCTTCCCGCAGCACCTCGTCCAGGCTCTTGTCGGACGCCCACTGGTAGACGGCCCAGGCGAAGCCGAGGTCGGGCTCCCGCTGGCCCACCCCTTCCGCCTGGTTGATCTTGAAGTCCTCCTCCAGGGCGTCCAGCCGACCCCAGATGCGGACCATCTCGCCCAGCGCGGCCTGCGCCGCACCGGCGGGGACCTTGGGTGCGACCGCGTCGTCCGACTGACGTGCCTCGTAGACGAGGGCCGAGACGCACGCGGCGAGTTCGGCCGGACTGAGCCCCTCCCACACCCGGTCCCGCAGGCACTCGCTCGCCAGCAGGTCCAACTCGCCGTACAACCGGGCGAGCCGCTTGCCGTGCGCCGTGACCTCGTCGTCCCGCAGATAGTCCATCTCGGTCAGCAGGGCCACGATCCGGTCGAAGGTGCGGGCGATCGTGTTGGTGCGCCCCTCGATGCGGCGCTCCAACTGCCGGGTGTCACGCTGGAGCCGGTAGTAGCGCTCCGCCCAACGGGCGTGGTCCTCCCGCTCGGCACAGCCGTGGCACGGATGGGCCCGCAGTTCGGTACGCAGCCGGGCGATCTCACGGTCATCGGCCGCGGCCGAGCGCTCCTTGCGGTGCCGCTCGGGCACGATGTGTCCGGCCTTCGTCCGCAGCGCCGACGCCAGGTCACGCCGGGACTGGGGCGAACGCGCATTGAAGGACTTGGGGATGCGCATCCGGTCCAGGGCCTCCACGGGCACCGGGAAGTCGATCGAGGCCAGCCGCTTGACCTGCCGTTCGGCGGTCAGGACGACGGGACGGGGACCGTCGTGATGCTCGAACCCGCGGTGCCCGTTGGTCCTTCCGGCGGGAAGGCCCGGATCGAGGACGAGCGCCAGCCCGGCGAACTTGCCGGTGGGCACGTGGATGACGTCACCCGGCTTGAGCCGCTCCAACGAGACGGCCGCAGCCGCCCGACGCTGTGCGCTGCCCTGCTTCGCCAACTCCGTTTCCCGGTCCTTGAGGTCGCGGCGCAGCCGTGCGTACTCCTCGAAGTCACCGAGGTGACAGGTCATGCCCTCGCGGTAGCCGTCGAGCCCTGCCTCGTTCTTCTGGACCTGCCGTGAGATGCCGACGACCGAGCGGTCCGCCTGGAACTGGGCGAACGAGGTCTCCAGCAACTCCCGCGACCGGTGCCGCCCGAACTGCTGCACCAGATTGACCGCCATGTTGTACGACGGCTTGAAGCTGGACCGCAGGGGATAGGTCCGGGTGCCGGCGAGGCCCGCGAGTGCGGCCGGGTCCATCGCCCTCTGCCACAACACCACGGCATGGCCCTCGACATCGATGCCCCGCCGCCCGGCCCGCCCGGTGAGCTGCGTGTACTCGCCGGGAGTGATGTCGGCGTGCTGTTCGCCGTTCCACTTGACGAGCTTCTCCAGGACGACCGAACGCGCGGGCATGTTGATGCCGAGCGCGAGGGTCTCGGTGGCGAACACAGCCTTCACCAGACCGCGCACGAACAACTCCTCCACGACCTCCTTGAAGGTGGGGAGCATTCCGGCGTGGTGCGCGGCGATGCCCCGCTCCAGTCCCTCCAACCATTCGTAGTAGCCGAGGACATGGAGGTCCTCGGTGGGAATGCTCGCCGTCCGCTCCTCCACGATCTCGCGGACCCTCAGCCGTGCACCGTCGTCGTTGAGCCGCAGCCCCGCGTACAGACACTGCTGGACGGCGGCCTCGCAGCCGGCCCTGCTGAAGATGAAGGTGATCGCGGGCAACAGCCCCTCGGCATCGAGGCGATCGATGACCTCGGGTCGCCCGGGCGTCCAGATCCGGCTGCGCTGGCGCCGCTCGCGCTCGCGATCGGCCTCGCGGACCATCTTGCCGCGCCGGCGGTCACGGGGGTTGTACGAACGCTGGTTCTCCATCCGGGCGAGCCGGACGAGGTCGGGATTGACCTCCCGCCGGCCGACACCGCGGCCTCCGTGGTCGGTCTCCTCCTCGAAGAGGTCGTACATCCGGCGGCCGGCCATGACGTGCTGCCACAGGGGCACCGGCCGGTGTTCCGAGACGATCACTTCGGTGTCACCACGGACCGTGTCGAGCCAGTCGCCGAACTCCTCGGCATTGGACACGGTCGCCGAGAGCGACACCAGTGTCACCGACTCGGGCAGATGGATGATCACCTCTTCCCAGACCGCGCCCCGGAAGCGGTCGGACAGATAGTGCACCTCGTCCATGACGACATAGCCGAGTCCGCGCAGCGCCTGCGATCCGGCGTACAGCATGTTCCGCAGGACCTCGGTGGTCATCACGACCACCGGAGCATCGGCGTTCACACTGTTGTCGCCGGTCAGCAGGCCCACCCGGTCCGCGCCGTACCGCTTGGCGAGGTCGGTGTACTTCTGGTTGGACAGGGCCTTGATGGGCGTGGTGTAGAAGCACTTGCGGCCCTGCTGGAGGGCGAGATGGACGGCGAATTCGCCGACGATGGTCTTCCCTGAGCCGGTGGGCGCGGCAACGAGCACACCCCTACCCGCTTCCAGGGCCTGACAGGCTTCGATCTGGAAGGGGTCCAGATCGAACTCGTACATCTCGCGGAAGGGGGCCAGCGCGGTGGCCTCCTCGACGGCGCGGATGCGGGCGGCGGCGTAGCGCTCAGCGGGTGAGAGATCCTCGGTCATCTTGCTCACGAGCCTACCCGCCGGGTACGACAGTCAGCGCGGCCTTAACGGACGGATCGTCGCCCCGGGTGCACATGGACGCCCTGGTCCGGTGGTGGACGCACAGCCCCGAGCGCCCTTGGACGCAAACGGCGGTCGGCAGGCGCTCGGCCCTGTCGGACGCTCCTGCGCTAACCGTGGGTGAGCACCCGTACCGCCCCGGTCACACAGCTCGCGGTCAGCGGTAGCGGGCCCAGCGACTCCCCGTCCGCGTAGCCGGTGATCCCCTCCGCCTCCACCGTGATCGAGCGGGCCCGGTGGACGGTGACCTTCGGATGGTCGAGGTGGGTTCCGCGGTAGACCCGGGGAAAGACCCGCAGCAGGGTGGTGCGCGTACAGTCCGCGACCACGGTCACGTCGAAGAGGCCGTCATCCAGTTCGGCCCCTGCGCAGATCCGCATCCCACCGCCGTAGGACGGTCCGTTGCCGATGGCAATGAGCGTGGCTTCGAGGTCCTGCGGCGGTCCGCCGTCCAGACTCATGCGGTAGGAGATGGGGCGCAGCGCCGCGAGTTCGGCGAGCATGGCGACGTCATAGCTGAATCGGCCGCGCGGCCATCGCATCCGGTTGCCGCGGTCGTTCACCCGGGAGTCGAAGCCGGTGGCCAGGACCGTACCGAACCAGGTCCGTCCCACGCGCCCCAGGTCGATCGCGCGGGCCGTTCCGGCGTGCAGGGCCCGTGCCGCTCGCCGTCCGGCGCGGGCCGGATCCCCTATCGGTAGCTCCAGTGCGCGGGCGAAGTCATTGCCGGTGCCCACGGCGATCACCCCGAGTGGCGTGGTGGTTCCGGCGACGGCCTGGAGGGCGAGGGACACGAGCCCGTCACCGCCGACGGCTATCAGCGCCCCGGTTCCGTCCGCGACGGCCGAGCGGGCCCGGCGCAGCGCATCGGGCGCGTCCTCGCCCACGAGCGTACGCACAAAGAACCCGGCCTCGCGGAGGGCGCGGGCGGCGGGCTGGGCCGCGTGCGCTCCTCGGCCACGGCCCGCGGTGGGATTGACGACAAGGGTGATCTCGCTGGTCACCTGCGAGAACCTAACCCATGTCGGGGCGGTGGCCGAGGGTCGGGACGACTAGCCGGGTCGAGCCCGGTCGGCCGTTGCCGCCCCGGTGGGCTGGTCTCAGGTGATGTCGTCGTAGCCGTTGAGCTGGTGCGCGCGTCCGCCGCTGCCCTTCGACTGCTCCGGGAGCGTACGGGTGGCTCCCACCGGCTCGACGTCATCGACGTCCTCGGGGGTGAGATCGAGGTCGGAGGCTTCGTCCGCGCCGGGGCCCTTGGCTTCGCGAATCGCCCGCCGGCGATCGTTAACCAGGGAGAATCCGGTGGCGAAGAAGTACAGGACGACGATCGGCACGGCCAGGAGCACCATCGTCAGCGGGTCGGTGCTCGGGGTCGCGAGGGCGGAGAAGACCGTGATCCCCATGATCATTCCGCGCCACCAGCCGAGCATCTTGCGCCCGGACATGACCGAACCGAGGTTGAGCAGGATCAGCAGCAGCGGCAGTTCGAAGGCGAGCCCGAAGACGACGACCATGCGGGTGACCAGATCGAGCAGGTTGTCCAACGGCAGCAGGTTGTCCACGCCGAAGGGGGTGAACTCGATCAGCACCTTCGCGGTGGTGGGCAGCACCTGGTAGGCGAACCAGCCGCCGCCGAGGAAGAGCGGGAACCCCGCACCGACGAACGCGAGGGCGTACTTCTTCTCGCTCTTGTGCAGACCGGGCGCGAGGAACGCCCAGAGCTGGTACAACCAGATCGGCGAGGCGAGCACCACGCCCGCCATCAAGGAGACCTTGAGGGCCAGGGTGAAGGGCGTCAGGAGACCGTTGATCGTGATCTCGGCGCAGGTGGTGCCCTCGGGCTGCTTCCTCAGCTCGGAGAAGGAGTCGGGGCATCCGACCGACTCCAGGACCGGCTTGGTGAAGAAGTTGATGATGTCGTTGTAGAAGAAGGCCGCGACGACCGTGACGACGACGATGGCCAGCAGCCCCTTGGCGAGGCGGTTCCGGAGCTCACGCAGGTGCTCCACGAGGGGCATCCGGCCCTCGGGGTCCTTCTCCTGCTTGCGGGCAGACTTGAGCAACCCACGTCCTCATCTCGTGCGACAGGCCCGCAACGGTGACCGGGCCCGTGGTCGGCCCTGTCTCAGCGCTGGGTGGAGTCCGTCGGCTCGGCCACGGGTCGCGAGCTGCTCACGTCTCCGGGGGCGGCCTTGATCGTGCGCGGGGCGGGTGCGTTGTCCTCCGGGGCGCCGGGCTGCGGCGGGGCGGCCGGGGCGGTCTGCTGGCCGTCCGACTTCATCGCCTTCGCCTCGCTCTTGAGGATGCGGGCGGACTTGCCGAGCGAACGGGCCATGTCCGGGAGCTTCTTGGCACCGAACAGCAGGATGATGACGACGAGGATCAGGATGATCTCCGGAGCGCCGATCCGTCCGAACATAAGCGTGTACCTTCTCACCGAGGCGGCATGGGGCTGAGCTGCGGTAGCGGTGGTCGAGCCGCAACCGGCTGCGATCGTAACTCTCACGGGTGAACACAAGGCAATCCCCTTGCGTACTCCCGTTTGCGGCCGGTGCCTCATTACCTGTGACCGCCGTCCCTCAGCGTACCGTCCTGCTGAGACATACAGCAGGGGCGAGATCGGCGGCGATCGCCCGAAGTGTGACTTCCTGGGGTGATTGGACAGCGCCCGATCCGCTTCGGAAGCTTTCGTTCCGCGCAGGGTGTCCCACTCCGTGATACGGACCTGCATCTGCGCCCGTCCCGGGGCCGAGGCCGCTAGCGCAGGGTCTCGCCGGTCCGGGCGAGGTCGGACGCCGCCCGCTCCAGATCCTCCGCGGCCCGGCTGATGCGCTCGGTGGTGCGGGCGACCTCGTGCCCCAACCGCTGGGTCTCGATGAACACCCGGGCACCGAGGACACCGAGGACGGCGATCCCGAGGAAGCCGAGGGCGATGGCGATCATGGGCCAGAACATGCGGCCGAGCCTAGACGGTTCCCGCCGGGCGGGTGAGCCGCAAGGTGCGGACCCCTCCGACCGTGAGCATCTCGACGATGCGCTCCCCCGCCGGCTTGCGCACCGACGTACCGCACTCGGGACAGGTGAACGAGTAGAAGGTCGTACGGTGACTGGCTCCGATGGCCAGCCGTAGCGCCTCGGCCGACAACTCGAAGCGGGCGCGGCAGTCGGGGCAGCCGGCGGTGAACACCACCGGCCCCTGTGCGGAGGTGACTGACGACATCAGAGACATGCGGTGCGACTCTCCTTGTCCTGACCGGCGGGCTGAGTTCCACATCTGATCGCCGAGGTCGACCCGGGCTGCCCGGAACCACGACGGCGGGGCGGCGGGGCCGTCCGTTCGGATCGCGGGGTACGCGGCCCGATCCGAAGGAAGACCCTAGACCTGGCCGGACAACTGTTCCGGCGCCGGGACTTCCGTACCGCCCCCGGTACCCGGTTCGACCCCGTAGGCGGCGAGTGCCTCCCGCGCGGCCAGCTTGGCGCTCTGCGCCAACTCGACCGGGGCCACGATCCGCCCGTCGCGCCCCAAGCGGAGCGCCAGTCTGCGCAACGACGCCGGAACCGGGGTACGCACCGTGATCCGCAGTCCGCCGTCCGGCAGTTCCTCCGCCCCTTCGTGCGGGTAGTACTCCGCCACCCATCGGCCGGCGGGACCCACCTCGACCACGACCTCCGGGTCATCGGCGGAGGGCTGTACCAGGGCCTCGGACAGATCCCGCAGCTCAAGCTCGGGCGGTGCGGACGGGGCGTCGAGCAGTTTGATCTCGGCCACCCGGTCGAGGCGGAAGGTGCGCCGGGCCTCCGAGAGCCTGCACCACCCCTCCAGATAGGTGTGCCCCACCGCGAACAGTCGGATGGGATCGACCTCGCGCTCGGTCAGTTCGTCACGTGCGGGCGAGTAGTAGCGCAGCCACAGCCGCCGTCGTTCGGAGATCGCCCGATCCACGTCGGCGAAGACCCCGCCCTCCGATTCGAAGGTCACCGAGAGCCGGGAACTGGCGCCCGCGGCCTCGCCCGCAGCCGCCTCCAGCTTGGCAGTGGCCCGGAGCAGCGCCTCCCGATCCCCTTCGCGGAGCCCCGGCAGCGTCGCCACTGCACGGGCCGCGACCAGCAGGGCCGTCGCCTCGTCCGCGGCGATCCGCAGGGGTTCGGCGACGTCGTCGGGGTTGTGCCACCAGATGTGGTCACCGTCGGTGTCGATGTCGAGGAGGTCGCCGCCGCGGAAGCTCGTCCCGCACATGGGCAACACATCGAGATCGGCGATCAGTTCGTCCTCGGTGATGCCGAAGGCGCGGGCGACGTCCCCGACGCGCGCGCCCGGGCGCTCCCGCAGATACGTCACCAGCGACAGCATCCGCCGGGTCTGGTCAATGGCGTTGGCGGCCATAGTCGTACGAGTCCCCCTCAGCCCTGTGCCACGGCGAGCAGCCGGTCCACCACTTCGGCCCGCAGATCAGCGGGCTCCACGACCACGACGTCCGGGCCGAACTCCACCAGCCAGGCGTCCAGCCCGTGTCCGTAGGGGATCTCCAACTCGTCCCAGTCGGCGTCGACCTCCCGCACGGACGTCGCCCGTGCCCGCAGCGGATAGCCGCAGTCGGTGCGCAATCTGATCCTGGCGGTACGGGTGGCCGTCTCCCCCGCCCAGCTCTCAACGGTCTCCCGCACAGTGACCACATCGGGCACCGGTGCGGTGAACGCACCGGCGCGGGAGCGGACCCTGCCGGTGATGCGCGAGAGGCGGAACACCCGCTCGGCGCCCCGCTCGCGGTCCCAACCGGCCAGGTACCAGTGTCCGCGCCAGCACTCCAACGTCCAGGGTTCGACCTGGCGCTGCTCGGGGCGGGCCGCTGTGGCCTTGCGGTAATCGAAGATCACGGGGCGACGGTCACGGCAGGCCAGCATCAACGGCTCGAAGGCGGCCTCACGCACCGGAATGCGCGGCTCCAGAGCAGTGAGCTGACTGTCGAAGGCGTCCTCGGCCTCGGGCATCCCTGCCGCGCGCAGTTTCTGGAGCGCGCCGCTGGCCGCACCGGCGAGCCGTGCCTGTTGCCAGACCCCCGCGGCGACACCCAGAGCGGCGGCCTCCTCGGCGTCCAGGGTGATCGGCGGCAGACGGTTGCTGTCCCTGCGGGCGAGGTAGCCCATCTCGCCGTCGAGGTTCTCGACGGTCTCGATGACCAGTCCGAGTTCCCTCAGATCGTCCTTGTCGCGCTCGAACATCCGGTTGAAGGACTCGTCGGAGCTGCCGGCGCCCTCCCCCGGCCCGAACGCCTCCACGTACGCCTCGATGGAACCGCGCAGTTCGCGCTTGGACAGCGGACGCCTCGTCCCGAGAAGGCACAGCGCCAGGTTCATCAGCCGTTCGGCCTTGGCAATCGCCATCGACGCCCTGCACCTCTATCTGATCGAGTCGCTTCCGCCCTGCTGACCGTACCGCCCCGGGGTGTCCGGACAAAAGCCGAAGGCCCATGCTCTCCAGAGCATGGGCCCTTACCGGCCGTTTGGTGGCCGAACGGCGAATACCGGTCAGACGGCGATCAGGTCACAGACGAAGATCAGCGTCTCGCCGGGCTTGATCGCGTTGCCGGCGCCGCGGTCGCCGTAGGCGAGGTTGGCGGGGATGATCAGCTGGCGACGGCCGCCGACCTTCATGCCCTGCACGCCCTGGTCCCAACCGGCGATGACCTGGCCGACGCCGAGCTTGAACTGAAGCGGATTGCCGCGGTTCCAGGAGGCGTCGAACTCCTCACCGGTGGAGAACGCCACGCCCACGTAGTGGACGGAGACCACGTCGCCCGCCTTGGCTTCGGGGCCGTCGCCCTCCCAGATGTCCTTGATCTCCAGCTTGGCCGGCGGCTCGCCGCCCGGGAAGTCGATCTCGGGCTTCTCGATGCTCACTACTACTGCTCCTCTGAATCGTGAACGCGGCAACCCGGACAGTCTTGCACTTCAAACGGGGTGACGCCGCCCGGGGCCGGCACCGGCCCGCGGGCACCTACGGCTTGGTCAGCAGATCGACCGTGAACACCAGCGTCGCGTCCTTGGGGATGCCCTGCTGCTCCTGGTCGGGGAAGCCCTGGCCGGGCGGGATGACCAGGAGGACACGGCTGCCGAGCTTCTTGCCGATCACGCCGTCCTTGATGCCCTTCACCGGGAGCTGACCCAACTGCCAGGTGATGGTCGCGTCCGACTGGTAGGTGCCTCCGAGCGGCTTCGCACCCTGCCAGACGTACGCGTCGTACTTCACGACGACGCTGTCCTTGGCGGTCAGCTCGGGGCCGGTGCCCTCCAGGACGTACGAGGAGACGAGGTCCTTCGGCGGGGCCGAGGCGGGGATGGTGACCTTGGGCGCCTTGCCGTCGGTGTTGGTGGCGACCTTGGGCAGGTCCTTGTTGTCCTGCGCGACCTCGGAGCCCTTCGCGGACACCGGCACGGTCTTCGCGCCCACGATGTCCATCACGAACACCAGCGTGGCATTGCCCTTGATGTCACCCTGGCCCTGCGCGCCGTAGCCGAGGTCCGGCGGGATCGACACCTCAAGACGGCTGCCGACCTTCTGGTTGGCCAGCGCCTTCTGCCAGCCCTCGATGACGCCGGGCGCACCGATCGTCACGTCGAACGGCTGGCCGCGGTCGAAGCTGTTGTCGAACGGCTTGTCCTCGTCCCACTCCTGACCGAGGTAGTTCACCTGGGTCAGGTCGCCCTTCTTGAGCACCTCGCCCTTGCCCGCGCTGATGACCTCGATCTTGAGCTGCTTGGGCGGGTCGCCCTCGCCCTTGGCCAGCGTCGGCTTCTCGCCGAACTTCGCACCGGCGGTGATGGCGGGCAGGCCGCCCTTGGACGAGACGGAGTCAGAGCCCTTGTCTTCGCTGCCGCAGGCCACTGTCGACAACAGCAGCAAGGGGACGACAACAAGGCCGGCTAGTCGGCGCACGTGTTCCTCAGATCTCAGACGTCACTACGGTCCCGGACACTCTAGGGCGTGCCAAGGGCCCCGCACGAAGAACGCACGGGGCCCGGGTGGCGTTCCAGACGTGTGTACGCGTCCGGCACCGCTCGCGACATCACATGCCCGCGATGAGCTTCTCCACCCTGTCGTCGACCGAGCGGAATGGGTCCTTGCAGAGCACCGTCCGCTGGGCCTGGTCATTGAGCTTGAGGTGGACCCAGTCGACGGTGAAGTCCCTGCGCTGCTCCTGCGCACGGCGGATGAAGTCGCCGCGCAGCCGGGCCCTGGTGGTCTGCGGGGGCACCGACTTGCCCTCGAAGATCTTGACGTCGTTGCAGATGCGGGCGGCCTGGCCCTTGCGCTCCAGGAGGTAGTACAGCCCGCGCCTGCGGTGGATGTCGTGGTAGGCGAGGTCTATCTGGGCGACCCTCGGATGCGACATGGTCATGTTGTGCTTGGCCCGGTACCGCTCGATGAGCTGGTACTTCATGACCCAGTCGATCTCGGTGCCGATCCGGTCGAGGTCCTGTGCGTCGATCGCGTCGAGCGTGCGGCCCCAGAGCTCCAGCACCTGCTCGACGGTTCCGGTGCGGATGCCGCGCCGATCGACGAAGTCCACCGCCTTCTCGTAGTACTCGCGCTGGACCTCCAGGGCGGAGGCTTCGCGTCCACTGGCGAGCCGGACCTTGCGCTGACCAGTGATGTCATGGCTGACCTCGCGGATCGCCCGGATCGGGTTCTCCAGGGTGAGATCGCGTATGACGGTGCCCGCCTCGATCATGCGGAGCACGAGGTCGGTGGCGCCGACCTTGAGCAGCATCGTCGTCTCGGACATGTTGGAGTCGCCCACGATGACGTGGAGGCGCCGGTAGCGCTCGGCGTCGGCGTGGGGCTCGTCCCGGGTGTTGATGATGGGACGCGAACGGGTGGTGGCGGAGCTGACGCCCTCCCAGATGTGCTCCGCGCGCTGGCTGACGCAGTACACCGCGCCGCGCGGAGTCTGGAGGACCTTGCCCGCGCCGCACAGCAGCTGGCGCGTGACCAGGAAGGGGATCAGGATGTCCGCGAGTCGGGAGAACTCCCCGTGCCGTGCGACCAGGTAGTTCTCATGGCAGCCGTAGGAGTTTCCGGCCGAGTCGGTGTTGTTCTTGAACAGGTAGACGTCGCCTGCGATCCCCTCCTCGTGCAGACGCCTTTCGGCATCGACAAGTAGACCTTCGAGAATGCGCTCGCCTGCCTTGTCGTGCGTGACCAACTCGGTCACGTTGTCGCATTCGGGTGTGGCGTATTCCGGATGCGAACCCACATCGAGATACAGACGGGCGCCGTTCCGCAGGAAGACATTGCTGCTGCGGCCCCAGGAGACAACTCGGCGGAAGAGGTAGCGCGCCACTTCGTCAGGTGACAGTCGGCGCTGTCCCCTGAACGTGCACGTGACGCCGTACTCGTTCTCCAGCCCGAAAATGCGGCGGTCCATGTCTGAACATTACGCCTCAAGCCCTGAGCTGAAACCGGGTTCGGCGGCCCCGTTCCGATCATTTTCCGTTGCGGGCTCCCCCTGTCCGGAAAGGCCGCTGCCGAAACCCACGATGTCGTTGGTGCGTTCGGGAGCCGCCAGGACCCGCTGGGTGGCCACCAGGACCACGAGGGCGGCGATGCCTCCCGCACCCGCGACAGCGAAGCTCCAATCAGTGCCGCCCCACTCGGCGGCGGGGCCCGCGAGCGCGGTTCCGGCGGCGGCTCCCACGCCGAACGTCGTGACCAACCAGGAGAACGCCTCCGTCACCGTGCCCCTGGGCGCATGGCGGTCCACCACGATGAAGGCGCAGGCGATGGCGGGGGCGAGGAACACACCCGCGACGGCCGACAGGACGGTCATCAACACCACCCCCGGTGTGAGCACGAGGGGCAGATAGCCGAGGGCCAGCAGGGCGATCAGCACCATGAGGCGACGCTCGGGGGCACCGGCCCACTGCCGTGCCCCGTAGCAGGCGCCGCCGATGAGCGCGCCCAGCCCGAGTGCGGCCATCAGTATCCCGTAGACGGACTCCCGGCCGTGGTCGTCCGCGTACGAGACCCCCGCGACGGTGATGGAGCCGAGCGCGAGTCCGACGAAGAAGAACGAACCGAGCAGGGCCAGCAGTCCCGACGAGCGCAGGGCCCCCAGCCAGTGGGCGTCGCGCGGGGCGGAGCGCCAAGACCGGGAGGGTTCGGACAGGACCACGGAGAGCGCCCCGAGCACCCCCAGCGCATTGATCACCAGCAGGGCCGCGCCCGCCGACCAGAGGGAGACCACCACGGTGACCAGCAGCGGGCCGAGGGTGAACATGATCTCCTGGGCGACCGCGTCCATGGCGTAGGCGCGGTGCACCCGGTCCTGGCGCCCGAGCACGTTGGGCCACAGGGCACGCAGTCCCCCTTCCAGGGGCGGGGTGAACAGCCCGGCCAGGGCCACCGCGGCGTACGCCAGCGGCAGCGAGCCGATGCCGACCGCGGCCAGCAGCACCATGCCGAGCGCCGACACCACGGCTGCGGGCAACTGCACCTTCGGCTGGCCGTGGAGGTCTATCGCGCGCCCCAGGAGGGGCTGTCCTATCGCCGTGGCGATGCCGTACGCAGCCGCGAGACCGCCGGCGAGGGTGTAGCTCCCGCCCTCCGCCCTGGTGAACAGGACGATGGCGATGTGTGCCGTGGCGTTGGGGAGGCGCCCGACCAGGGTGCCCGCGAGCAGACGGGCCGCGTGCGGCGCCTTGAGGATGTCCGCATATCCGGTGGCTCCGGTGGCCTTGGCACCCATGGTCCGCCCCTCTCCCCGACACCCACCGGAGTGTTACGTATAACTTCCGGCGTCATACGTACCATGTCGACAGTCCGCGGGTCTACTGTGCCGCCGCCCGCGGCGCGCCCGGCACGGGCACCGGGAACAGGCGGCTCCAGCGAGCCCGAGGACGGCGACCATGGCGAACGGCTCCGCACCGGGCGCGGGCCTGCGACAGGGCGACGGGGGCCCCGGCGCAGCACCGGGAGCCCGTCCCACCAGTCGGGACGTCGCCCGCGCGGCCGGTGTCTCCCAGGCGACCGTCTCGCTCGTCCTCGGCGACAAATGGCGCGGCCGGGTCTCCGAGCGCACCGCCGAGTCCGTCCGCACCGCGGCGAGCGCCCTCGGCTACCGTCCCAATCTGGCAGCCCGGAACCTTCGACTCGGCAGTACCAGGACCGCGCTCCTCGTCGTCCCGGCCCTCACCAACGAGTTCTTCGCCCGTGTGTACACGGGTGCCGCCGCCCTCGCCGCCGACCACGGCTTCGGCGTGGTCATCTACCCCTCACCCGACGGCATCGGCCCCGCGAAGAACCCCTTCGCCTCGGCGCGCGCCGCACTCGACGGGGTCATCGCCTCGTCCATGGCCGCGAAGGCACTGTCCGACCTACGGGGCGCCGACCTCCCGCTGGTGATGCTCGACAGCGACCCCGCCGACCGGGAGGCGGCGGCCTGCGTCAATCTGGACATCGGCGACGGCATTCACCAGGTGGCACACCACCTCCTGGAACTCGGCCACCGGCGCTTCGTCCATCTGGCGTCCGCGGTCCCCTCCTGGACCTTCGACGTACGTGCCCGCGCACTGGCCGATGCACTCGCCGGCGTCGCCGGGACGTCGGTACGGACCGTTCGCGCGCCCTTCGACGTGGCCACCGCACGCGATGCGACCCGGCACGCCCTGACCGCGCCCGGCGCACGGGCGACCGCCGTCGTCTGCGACAGCGACATCCTCGCCGCGGGAGCCTGCAAGGCCGTGCGACGGCTGGGGCTGAGCGTCCCGGGCGACGTGTCGGTGACCGGGTTCGACGACCTCGCCCTGTCCGTCGCCGTCGAACCGGAACTGACCAGCGTGAGCCTGCCGGCGGAACGGGTCGGCGAGCGGGGCATGTCGGCGCTGCTGGCCCTCCTCGCGGGCGAACCGGTCACCGAAGGTGATCTACCCGTCTCCTTGGTGGTCCGGGGCTCCACCGCGGCGCCCTCCCCGTCCTCGGGCTGAGAACGGCCGGTACCCCGCCCCACTCCAGGGGTGTCCCTGCCACGGAAATGCCCCGGTCCCTCCTGATGCGGAGGGCCGGGGCACCTTCGGGTCTTCGGGTCGACGAGCGGGCTACTCCTCGCCGCCCTCGCTCTCCTCGGTGTCCGAGGGGGCGTCCGTCGGGGCCGAGGCCGCGCCGTCCGCCTCCAGCAGCCGGACCAGCTGCCGTCCCACGATCCGCTTGAACTTGCGCTGCTGCGGTCGCGTACGGTCCAGGACCGCGACCTCAAGGCGATCTGCGGGAATCTCCCGGTCCGCGCCGTTGGGCTGGTTGGACAGCGCCTGGACGGCCAGCTTGAGCGCCTCCGCGAGCGACATCCCCTCGCGGTGGCGCTGGTCGAGGAAGGTGCTGATCTGCTCGGCGCTACCGCCGACCGCCACCGAGCCGTGCTCGTCCACGATCGAACCGTCGTGGGGAAGGCGGTAGATCTGGTCGCCGTCCGCGGTGGCTCCCACCTCGGCGACGACCAACTCCACCTCGTAGGGCTTCTCGGCCGCGCTGGAGAAGATCGTGCCGAGTGTCTGGGCATAGACGTTGGCCAGACCGCGCGCCGTCACGTCGTCCCGGTCGTAGGTGTATCCGCGCAGGTCGGCGTAGCGCACACCGCCGATGCGGAGGTTCTCGTACTCGTTGTACTTGCCGGCCGCGGCGAACCCGATCCGGTCGTAGATCTCGCTGAACTTGTGCAGGGCGCGGGAGGGGTTCTCGCCGACGAAGACGATGCCGTCGGCGTATTGCAGCACAACGAGGCTGCGTCCACGGGCGATGCCCTTGCGGGCGTACTCCGCCCGGTCCTGCATGGCCTGGGCTGGGGAGACATAGAACGGTGTCGTCACCGGCTATCCATCCCTTTCTGTCAGTGGCATGGGCGCACCGCCCGGCGGCGGGCAGGGAAACATCAGAGCAGCGCGGCGCGCGGACCGTCGGGCTGTTCGAGGCGGCGCTCCAGGATCGAGCGGGCGATCTCGGCGGACTCCTCGGCGTTGAGCTTGCGAACGCCCTCCTCCGTGATCACGGCGACGATCGGGTAGATCCGTCGGGCCACGTCGGGCCCACCGGTCGCCGAGTCGTCGTCGGCCGCGTCGTAGAGCGCCTGGACGACCAGCGTGGTCGCCTGCTCCTCGGTGAGGTCGTCGCGGTACAGCTTCTTCATCGCGCCGCGGGCGAAGATCGAACCCGAGCCCGTCGCGGCGTATCCGTGCTCCTCGGACCGGCCGCCGGTCACGTCGTAGGAGAAGATCCGGCCCCTCTCCCGATCGACGTCGTAGCCCGCGAAGAGCGGTACGACGGCGAGGCCCTGCATGGCCATGCCGAGATTGCCGCGGATCATCGTGGAGAGCCGGTTCGCCTTGCCCTCCAAGGAGAGCTGGGTGCCCTCGACCTTCTCGAAGTGCTCAAGCTCCAACTGGAAGAGCTTGACCATCTCCACTGCGAGGCCCGCGGTGCCGGCGATGCCCACCGCCGAGTACTCGTCGGCGGGGAAGACCTTCTCGATGTCGCGCTGCGCGATCATGTTGCCCATCGTGGCCCGCCGGTCACCGGCGAGCACCACACCGCCGGGGAACGTGGTGGCGACGATGGTCGTGCCGTGCGGCGCCTCGATCGCCCCCTGGAGCGGCGGCAGGACGCGCTTGCCCGGCAACATCTCCGGGGAGTGCGCCCCCAGGAAGTCCATGAATGAGGACGAGCCAGGCGTCAGGAAGGCAGCTGGTAGACGCCCGGTGCTACGAGTGTTGGCTTCCACGCGTTTCCCTCCAAGTAAGCGGCAGCGCGACGGACGGTGCGGGGCTCATCGCCCAACTCGCCGATGGCCGAATTGCAGTTGAAGCACGATACGCCACGGACACTACCCGCCTTGTGACGGTGATCCACATGTGTGGTGGAGGCAGATACATCCGATTCCTCGGGCCGGTGGACGATCACCCTGCCCCGCCCGGCCTCGGCCGTGCCGTGCGGCCACGGGAGCCGGGCCGGTTCGCCCTGGATCCTCCCAGGTCGCCCGGTGGGCGGAAACAGCGGGGACAGCCCGTGCCGATCCATCACGCGCCGTGCGTGTCGAACGGCTGGTGACCACGTCCGCACAGTGATCAGTCGATCATCCCAGGCACCGGAGATCCCGCTCCGAGAACCGCTCCGACGGGCGCGGGAAAAGGAGCCCCGGACACTGTCGACCTTATGCCTGATATCCGTCGCGGGAAGCCCCCCATTCTCTGCAAAGGCTTCCCGCAACAGCGCGGGGCGACGGCGAGGACACCGCTTCACTCCGGTATTCCCGACCGTCCCGGCAATATCAGATGGACTACTGTCCGCCCTTCTGGACGAAGGACCTCACGAAGTCCTCCGCATTCTCCTCCAGGACGTCGTCGATTTCGTCGAGGACGGAATCGACGTCGTCGCTGAGCTTCTCCTGGCGCTCCTTGAGGTCCTCGGAAGCCTGCGCGTCCTGCGCCTGCTCCTCGACCTCCTCCGTGGAACGCGTGGCCTTCTGCTGTCCGCCGCCGGTGTCCTTCGCCATGTCCCTCACCCCGCTCGGTTCGCCCTGATGTGAGTCGGTTCGGTCAAGATCAGACCCTACAAGCCGGGTCGGACATCGGCCCGGCACTTTTCCCAACGTCCGGGGGCCACCTCCATGATTCCCGGAGATGATTCCCGAACGGGAACCTTTTAGCCGCCGGAGAGGACCCGAACCAGATCTTCCGCCGTCCGACAGCGGTCCAGCAGCTCCTTGACGTGGTTGCGGGTGCCGCGCAGCGGCTCCAGGGTGGGCACCCGCTGCAACGAATCACGGCCGGGAAGGTCGAAGATCACCGAGTCCCAGGACGCCGCGGCGACGTCGTCCGCGTACTGCTCCAGGCATCGACCGCGGAAGTAGGCCCGGGTGTCCTCGGGAGGCTTCTTGCCGGCCCTCAGCACGTCCTGCTCGTCCAGCAGGCGCTTCATCTTGCCGCGGGCCGCCAATCGGTTGTAGAGGCCCTTCTCGGGCCTCACATCGGCGTACTGGAGGTCGACCAGGTGGAGCCGTGCGGCGTCCCAGTCCAGGCCGTCCCGCCGCCGGTAGCCCTCCATCAGTTCCTTCTTCGCGATCCAGTCCAGTTCCCCGGACAGGCTCATGGGGTCGTTCTCCAACCGGTTGAGCGTGTCCTCCCAACGGATCAGGACGTCCTTGGTCTGCTCGTCCGCGTCGTCGCCGAAGCGCTCCTCGACGTACTTCCGCGCAAGTTCGTAGTACTCCATCTGGAGCTGGACCGCGGTGAGTGTCCGTCCGCTGCGGAGGGTGATCACCCGGGTCAGACCGGGATCGTGCGAGATCTGGTGCAGGGTGCGAACCGGCTGGTCGACGGCGAGGTCGACCGCGATAAAGCCGTCTTCGATCATGGACAGCACCAGGGCCGTCGTCCCCAGCTTGAGATAGGTCGAAATCTCGGAGAGATTGGCGTCTCCGATGATGACGTGGAGCCTTCGGTACTTCTCAGCGTCGGAGTGCGGTTCGTCGCGGGTGTTGATGATCGGGCGCTTCAAGGTGGTCTCCAGCCCCACCTCGACCTCGAAGTAGTCCGCCCGCTGACTGATCTGGAAGCCGTGTTCGTGGCCGTCCTGCCCGATGCCGACCCGGCCGGCACCGGTGACGACCTGCCGGGAGACGAAGAACGGCGTCAGATGGCGCACGATGTCCGAGAAGGGGGTTTCCCGCTTCATCAGGTAGTTCTCGTGCGTCCCGTAGGAGGCGCCCTTGTTGTCGGTGTTGTTCTTGTAGAGGTGGATCGGCTGGGCGCCGGGGAGCTGGGCGGCCCGCTCCGCGGCCTCGGCCATGATCCGCTCGCCCGCCTTGTCCCACAGCACCGCGTCGCGGGGATTGGTCACCTCGGGTGAGCTGTACTCCGGGTGGGCGTGGTCGACGTAGAGCCGGGCCCCGTTGGTGAGGATCACATTGGCCAGGCCGATGTCCTCATCCGTGAGCTGGCTGGAGTCGGCGGCCTCACGGGCGAGGTCAAAGCCGCGGGCGTCCCGCAGCGGGTTCTCCTCCTCGAAGTCCCAGCGGGCGCGGCGCGCCCTGTGCATCGCCGCCGCGTAGGCGTTGACGATCTGGGACGAGGTGAGCATGGCATTGGCGTTCGGATGGCCCGGAACGGAGATGCCGTACTCCGTCTCGATGCCCATTACTCGCCGTACGGTCATGCGGCCCTCCTTGCCCTGCGACACTCCCCTTCCGGGAGCGTCGCTCAAGTACCGCTGGTGCTCCGATGCGCGCTGCGGTGCCCGACCCCGCGGCACGCGACTCGGCGGTACGGATGAGCCTAGAACGCTGTCGCGCCGGTGGGGAGATCAATTACGTCTTTGCCGGGGTGTGGCCGGACCTGTGGGGAAAGCAACCGGCTGCGGATGCCCGGCCGGGGGCATCCGCAGCCGGTGTGCCTCCTACAGGTACTGACCGGTGTTGGCCACCGTGTCGATGGAGCGACCGGTGTCGGCGCCCTGCTTTCCGGTGACGAGAGTGCGGATGAAGACGATCCGCTCGCCCTTCTTGCCGGAGATACGAGCCCAGTCGTCCGGGTTCGTGGTGTTGGGCAGGTCCTCGTTCTCCTTGAACTCGTCCACGCAAGCCTGGAGGAGGTGGGAGACGCGGATGCCCTTCTGGTTGTGGTCGAGGAATGCCTTGATGGCCATCTTCTTGGCCCGGTCGACGATGTTCTGGATCATCGCGCCGGAGTTGAAGTCCTTGAAGTAGAGGACTTCCTTGTCACCGTTGGCGTACGTGACCTCCAGGAAGCGGTTCTCCTCGGATTCCGCGTACATCTGCTCCACGACCGACTGGATCATGGCGTGGGCGGCGGCGGCCTTGGAGCCGTTGTGCTCGGACAGGTCGTCCGAGTGCAGCGGCAGGGTGGACGTCAGGTACTTGGCGAAGATGTCCTTCGCGGCCTCCGCGTCCGGACGCTCGATCTTGATCTTCACATCGAGTCGGCCGGGGCGCAGGATCGCGGGGTCGATCATGTCCTCGCGGTTGGAGGCGCCGATGACGATGACGTTCTCCAGGCCCTCCACACCGTCGATCTCGGCGAGGAGCTGCGGGACGATGGTGTTCTCCACGTCCGAGCTGACACCGGATCCACGGGTGCGGAAGAGGGACTCCATCTCGTCGAAGAAGACGATGACGGGGGTGCCCTCGCTGGCCTTCTCCCTGGCCCGCTGGAAGACCAGGCGGATGTGCCGCTCGGTCTCACCGACGTACTTGTTGAGGAGTTCGGGGCCCTTGATGTTGAGGAAGTAGCTCTTCCCCGCGGGCTGACCGGTGACTTCGGCGACCTTCTTGGCAAGGGAGTTGGCGACGGCCTTGGCGATCAGCGTCTTGCCGCAGCCGGGGGGACCGTAGAGCAGGATGCCCTTCGGGGGACGCAGCTCGTGCTCTTTGAAGAGGTCGGGGTAGAGGTACGGCAGCTCGACGGCATCGCGGATCAGCTCGATCTGGTTGCCCAGCCCGCCGATCTTGTTGTAGTCGACATCCGGAACTTCTTCGAGGACGAGCTCTTCGACCTCGCTCTTGGGGACCACTTCGTAGACGTAGCCGGACCGAGGTTCGAGCAGCAGGGCGTCACCGGGACGGATGGTGATGTCCAGCAGTGGTTCGGCGAGCCGCACCACCCGCTCTTCGTCGGTGTGACCGACCACCAGGGCCCGCTCGCCGTCCTCAAGGATCTCCTTGAGGGTGACGATGTCCCCGGCGCGCTCGAACGCCATGGCCTCGACCACGTTGAGCGCTTCGTTGAGCATGACTTCCTGGCCGCGTCGGAGTTCCTCAAGCTCGACGCTGGGGCTGACGTTCACCCGGAGCTTGCGGCCCCCGGTGAAGATGTCACAGGTGCCGTCCTCGTTGGCGTGCAAGAAGACACCGAAGCCTGCCGGCGGCTGTGCGAGCCGGTCGACCTCTTCCTTGAGGGCCACGATCTGGTCGCGGGCCTCACGGAGCGTGTTGGCAAGTCGCTCGTTCTGTGCGGACACGCCGGCCAGATTCGTCTGCAACTCGACGATTCGCTCTTCGAGAATCCTCGTGTGCCGCGGAGAGTCGGCGAGCTTGCGGCGCAGGACGGCGATTTCCTGCTCTAGGTAGGCGACCTGGCCGGCTGGGTCTTCAGACCCCCGCCCCGGCCGGATGCCGCGGTTGATGTCGTCGTCGTGGGCTGCCACGGTCCTCACCTCCTCCAAGGGGAGCTGGACGCTTCCTGACCCTACCTGCGTGGGTGGTGATTGAAACCCCTAGATCACAAAGAGGATGGGGGTGTGTCCGATCTTCACCCTTGCGCTCTCCCTCACGCCAGGGGAATACCCACCCATCAACATCGGAAAGCGGCCGGTTGTATCGTCGAAGCGTTCAACACCCGTCAGACCCCGCGCGACTTGCCTCACTTTCGGTCACATCGCCGAGGGTCGCGCCACTCGGCGATGGAAACGGCAGGAGACATGAGCGTGCAGCACGAGGCCCCATCCGAAGCCACTGCGGAGGCACTGGAGGTCTGGATCGACCAGGACCTCTGCACCGGGGACGGGATCTGCGCCCAGTACGCACCGGACGTCTTTGAGCTGGACATCGACGGCCTCGCCTATGTGAAGAGCGTCGACGACGAGTTGCTCCAGGACGCCGGCGCGACAACGCCCGTACCCCTGCCACTCCTCCAGGACGTCGTGGACTCGGCGCGGGAGTGCCCGGGAGATTGCATCCATGTACGACGCGTTTCGGACAGCGTAGAGATCTACGGCCCCAACGCTGAGTAACAATTCAGATACATAGCGTTCCCACCGCTAGAGGTGCACCCTTTGGACGGATTTCGCCCTACAGCGCCTGATCCGATGTGTTGTGCGTCGTACGGAGGAACTTACCGCCCGTCCACCGCCATTCCACGCTCTCGCTCTCGTCCGGGCAGCAGCTGGGCACTTCGGGCGACGAGTAGCCGAGCAGGGTCGCGGTGATCGCTCCGTCCCTGAGGGCGAGCTTGCTCACACTGCGCTGCGCCCGCGGTTCCACCAGGGTCGCCACGACGCGCGGGGCCTGATCGACTACGGCGGTCAGGACGAAGAGGCCCGCCGGCGGAGTGCCGGACCCCGCATCACACCGTGCTGCCACCACCGTCTCGGGCCTGCCGTCACCGTCGAGGTCGCCGCTGGCGCGTTCGGTGATCAGGCTCGGCACGCCGGGACACTCCAGCGGCAAGGGCACCCCGGTCGGGTCGGGCGCCTGCGCTGGCGCTGCGGCGATCGCCGTGCCGGGCTTCGATCCGGCCGCCCCCGCCGTCGCCCTGTCGGGCTGGAGCCATCCGGCGAGAGCCACCACCGCGGCCATCGCGGTCGCCGTGGCGAGCCAGTGCACCGGGCGGGTCCGCGTGTGCGCGAGGTCCGGGACGGCGGAGGTCTGCACGCGTGAAGTCTCCTGAACATACGGAGCCGGCGGAGGTGTCGGCGGCGGACGGGAGGTTTGCATCGTGCCACACGTCACAGCTACGGGGAACAGCGGGGTGGGCACCGGCTCATGGGGAGTCGGCGCCCGCTTCCGGGTACTGCACTTCACAACGCCACAACGCCGCCTCCGAGTTCCCCAGTGCGAAGTGCACCGGATGGGGAACTCGACGGCGGCGTCGGGTTTCTGTCGTGGCGTCAGCCCTTGTTGGGGCCTTCGTAGTCATCGCCGTAGGCGCCCTTGGCCGGGCGGCGGCGGCGCATCGGGGGTTCCACACCGTCCGCGAGGCGGCGCGCGGTCACCAGGAAACCGGTGTGACCGATCATGCGGTGATCGGGACGGACCGCGAGTCCCTCGACGTGCCAGTTGCGGATCATGGATTCCCAGGGCTGTGGCTCGGCGAAGCAGCCGATCTCCCGGATGGACTCCACGGTCCGGGCGAGCTGGGTCGTGGTCGCCACATAGCAGCAGAGGATGCCACCGGGGACCAGGGCCTTGGAGACCGCGTCCAGACACTCCCAGGGAGCGAGCATGTCCAGGATGACCCGGTCCACATCGGCGTCGTCGAGGTGGTCCTGGAGGTCACCGACGGTGAGCCGCCAGGCCGGGTGCGGACCGCCGAAGTAGCGCTCGACGTTCTGCTGGGCGATTTCGGCGAAGTCGGGGCGGCGCTCGTAGGAGTGCAACATGCCGTGGTCACCGATGGCGCGGAGCAGGAAGGCGCTGAGCGAGCCCGAGCCCACTCCCGCCTCGACGACCCGCGCACCGGCGAAGATGTCGGCGAAGGCCAGGATCTGCCCCGCGTCCTTGGGGTAGACCACGGCGGCGCCGCGGGGCATGGACAGGACGTAGTCGGGGAGCAGGGGGCGCAGCGCGAGGTAGGCGACGTTTCCCGTGGTTCGGACAACACTGCCCTCAGGAGCGCCGATCAGCTCGTCGTGCGGGAACGACCCTTTGTGGGTGTGGAAGTTCTTTCCCGCTTCGAGCGTGAACGTGTAGTGGCGTCCCTTGGGATCGGTGAGCTGGACCTGGTCCCCGACTTTGAAGGGCCCGCGACGGCGGGCGGCACCGGTCGGTTCGGACATGTGACCAGCCTACCGGCCGCTCAGGGGGCCGGAGACCAGGGCCGCCGCCCGCCGGCGGGGTGGACGGCCCACGGAAGTGGAAGCACCCGTCCGGTGCGTCCCGGCTCAGCTGCCGGGGCGGGCCATCGCGGCGACGAAGGCCCGCTCGACGTCCGCTGTGGACAGGACTCCGTAGATCTCCCCGGAATCCTCGATCACCAGGTACTCCGTGGCGGGGGTGGCGCGCAGTCGGTCCAGGAGGGCTTCGCCCGCGAGCTCCGCGGGCAGCCTCATGTCGTCGGTGAGGTCCTGGGCGAGACCGCCGACGGCGACCCAGGGCCGGCGGTGTTGCGGCACGCCGACGATGGCGCTCTCCCGGACGAGTCCCATGGGGTCGCCCTGTCCGTCGACGACGACGAGGGCACGGGCACCGGCTTCGTTGGCGCGGCGCAGGGCCTCCGAGAGGGGGGTGTCGGACTCGACGGGAACGGCGCGGCGGGTCAGCGTGCGCGCTTCGAGTTCCGGGAGGTGCTCACGGAGCCGGGCGACCCGCAGGCTGTTCCCCGCCCCGGTCCAGATGATCGCGGCGAGGATGGCGGCCAGGAGTGCGTCGGTGACGGTCTCCATGCCTCCCATGTCCTGGGCGGGACTGCCGAGGACGCCGGCGTGGGTGAGGAGGGGCAGCCCGATCAGGACGGCGACGGCCAGCGCCCTGCCGACCCAGGCGGCGGCGATGGTGCCGCTCATGGGCTTGCCGGTGATCTTCCAGACGACGGCACGCAGCATTCGGCCGCCGTCCAGCGGCAGCCCGGGCAGCAGGTTGAAGGCGGCGACGATCAGATTGGAGATCATCAGGCCGGCCAGCAGGACACCGGGGACCGTGCCGGGCTCGACGGTCTGCATCCCGAGGTAGAAGACTCCGGCGAGGACCAGGGACAGGAGTGGTCCGACGAAGGCGAGGATGAACTCGCGGCCGGGGGTCTCGGACTCCTTCTCGATCTCGGAGACGCCGCCGAAGAACTGGAGCTGGATGCGCCGCACGGGCAGCTTGAAGCGGAGCGCGGCGATGGTGTGCGCCAGTTCGTGGACGAGTACGGAGGCGTAGAAGGCGACGGCGAAGAAGAGGGAGACGAGGTACCGCAGGCCGCCGAGGTCGGGCAGGACGCGGTCGAGCTGACCGCCGAACACCCAGGTGATCAGGGCGGCGACGAGGAACCAGCTGGGGGCGACGTACACGGGCACGCCGAAGGGGCGGCCCATGAGGAGACCGCCTCCCGGCCCTTGGCGACCTTCGGGGCGCCGCGGCTTGCCGTCCGGAGGGGTGCCCTGGGGGGCCGGTCCCTCCGTTCCGGTCTCTGCTCGCTCGCGCTCGCCTCGCCTGTCGTCCTCGTTCACGGGTTCCCTTCGTCTTGGGGTGCGCTGTCGATGCGCGGACCCGGGCCCTTCGATCATGCAGTCTTGGGGCTCTGACGTCGATGGTATTGCGCTCGCTGTCAGTGGCGGGCCGTAGGGTCTGCGTCATGAGTACGAGCCAGCAGTCCTCGCCGGGTGGACCGCCCATGTCGCTTTCGCCTTCGCGCGCGAGCGATTTTATGCAGTGTCCCCTGCTGTACCGGTTCAGGGTGATCGACCGGCTTCCCGAGAAGCCGAGCGAGGCGGCCACCCGGGGCACGCTGGTCCATGCGGTGCTGGAGCGGCTGTTCGACGTCCCAGCGGGCGAGCGTACGCCGCCGCGGGCGAAATCGCTGGTTCCGGCACAGTGGGACCGGCTGCTTGAGGCCCGGCCGGAGCTGGGCGGGCTGTTCGAGGGGGATGCGGACGGCGAGCGGCTGGGGCGCTGGCTGGGTGAGGCCGAGTCCCTGGTGGAGCGCTGGTTCGCCCTGGAGGACCCAACCCGGCTGGAGCCCGCCGAGCGCGAGATGTTCGTGGAGACGGAGTTGGAGTCCGGCTTGCGGCTGCGCGGTGTGATCGACCGGGTGGACGTGGCACCGACGGGCGAGGTGCGGATCGTCGACTACAAGACGGGCAAGGCGCCGCGTCCGGAGTACAGCGAGGGCGCGCTGTTCCAGATGAAGTTCTACGCCCTGGTGGTGTGGCGGCTGCGCAAGGTGGTGCCCCGGCGGCTTCAGCTCGTCTATCTGGGCAGTGGGGACGTGCTGACGTACGACCCGGTGCCGGCGGACCTGGAGCGGGTCGAGCGCAAGCTGTTGGCGCTGTGGGAGGCCATCAGGCAGGCGACGGAGTCGGGGGACTGGCGTCCGCGTCCGACGAAGCTGTGCGGCTGGTGTGATCATCGGGCGGTCTGTCCTGAGTTCGGAGGCACTCCCCCGGTTTATCCGTTGAGCATTTCCCCGGCCGGTGCGTCGCAGGATGGTCAGGGCAGAATGGGTCTTGACCAATTGTGAGGAGTTGCCCGTGGCCATCCGCGTTCTACTGGTCGATGACCAACCTCTGCTGCGCACCGGTTTCCGGATGATTCTGGAGGCCGAGCAGGACATCGCGGTCGTCGGCGAGGCCGGGGACGGTCTCCAGGCCCTCGACCAGGTGCGGGCCCTCCAGCCCGATGTGGTGCTCATGGACATCCGGATGCCCCGGATGGACGGGGTGGAAGCGACCCGTCAGATCTCCGGTCCGGGGCGGGACGGTCAGGCGAAGGTCCTGGTGCTGACCACCTTCGACCTCGACGAGTATGTGGTGGAGGCGCTGCGGGCGGGGGCCAGCGGGTTCCTGTTGAAGGACGCGCCCGCCAATGAGCTGGTGCAGGCCATCAGGGTGGTTGCGGCCGGTGAGGCGATGTTGGCCCCGAGCATCACCCGGCGGCTGCTCGACAAGTACGCCGGACACCTGCCGTCGGGCGAGGAGCCGGTGCCGGACACTCTCCACACGCTGACCGATCGCGAGGTGGAGGTCTTGAAGCTGGTGGCGCGGGGCATGTCGAACGCCGAGATCGCCGCGGATCTGTTCGTCAGCGAGACGACGGTGAAGACGCACGTGGGCCATGTGCTGACCAAGCTGGGGCTGCGGGACCGGGTGCAGGCCGCCGTCTACGCCTATGAAAGCGGTCTGGTGCGCCCCGGGGCCCAGTGAGCGGGCGATGGGGGATGTACAGCGGCGGGGGGGGGGGGGGGCGCGGGGGGCGGGGGGGGGGGTGGTGGGGTGGGTTCGTATTCTTTAAATTAATATAAAATTACAAAAAAAATAACTCACAAACTGAACGTAC
>NZ_JBEXVD010000026.1:0-119316 GCF_040638655.1 Streptomyces sp. NPDC005963
CCTCCGCACAACTCGCCGTCGGTTCGGTCATCGGCGGACTGCTCGCCGCCGCGATCATCCTGCTGCTCTCTGCAAAGTGCACCCGGCCGCCCCACACTCACACGGTCAGCTGATCTTCACCGGGTTGACGATGTCGGCGACGAGGACCAGCAGGGTGAAGCAGATGAAGACGCCCGCGACCACATAGGCGGCCGGCATCAGCTTGGCCACGTCGAACGGTCCGGGGTCGGGGCGACGGAAGACCTTCGCCACATTGCGGCGGACGGACTCCCACAGGGCGCCCGCGATGTGTCCGCCGTCCAGCGGCAGCAGCGGCAGCATGTTGAACAGGAACAGGGAGAGGTTGAAGCCGGAGAGCAGCATCATGAACGTGGCGACGATGTTCTCGGTGGGTACATCGAGGTTCATCACCTCGCCGCTGATGCGGGCCGCACCGACCACTCCGACCGGGGAGTCGTCCTTGCGCTCGGCGTCGCCGAAGGCCGCGCCCCAGAGGTCGGGCACCTTCGCCGGCAGGGCGATGATCGACTCCACGCCGTTCTCCAGCATGTCGCCCATGCGGTCGACGGACTGGCCGAAGCCCAGCGGCAGGATCTCGGTCTGGGCGGCGAAGCCGAGGTAGCCGGCCGGAACGAAGGCGTCGGGGACGACTTCGCCGTCGGCGTCCTTCTTGGCCACCATGTTCTTGATGAGCGTGGCTTCGAGTACCTGCTCGGTGCCGTCGCGCTCGACGGTGATGCTCGCGGGGCCGATCGTCTGGCGGATGCGGTCGGAGAGCTCGGGCCAGCCGGAGACGGCCTCGCCGTTGAAGGCGACGATCTTGTCGCCCGTTTGGAGGCCGGCCTGCTTCGCGGGGGACACCGGGTCGCCCGCCGCGCAGGTGTCGCGCTCCTCGCTCTGCTTGATGACGCAGTTCTGGACCCCGGCGACCTTGGTGGTCTGGGTGGCGAAACCGAAGGTCATCGCCACCCCGAGGAAGATCGCGACGGCGAGGACCAGGTTCATGAACGGGCCGGCGAACATCACGATGACGCGCTTCCACGGCTTGCGCGTGTAGAAGAGGCGGTCTTCGTCGCCGGGCTTGAGTTCCTCGTACGCGGCGGTCCTGGCGTCCTCGATCATGCCGCGCCACGGGGAGGTCGACCGGGCCTCGATCCGTCCGTCCTTCCCCGGCGGGAACATGCCGATCATGCGGATGTAGCCGCCCATGGGGATGGCCTTGATGCCGTACTCGGTCTCGCCGCGGTGCCGGGAGAAGATCGTGGGGCCGAAGCCGACCATGTACTGCGGCACCCGGATGCCGAACAGCTTGGCCGTGGAGAGGTGGCCCAGCTCATGCCAGGCGATGGAGAACAACAACCCCACGGCGAACAGCGCAATGCCGAGAATGGTCAACAACATCGTCATGCGCGAGCCTCCGCTGTGGCCTTGACCGCGAGCTCCCGGGCCCTGGTCCGGGCCCAGCTCTCCGCTTGCAGGACGTCGGACACCGTGAGCGAAGTTCCCCGGACGGGCACTCCGTGTTCGGTGACGACACGGGTGACCGTATCCATGATGGCGTTGAAAGGCAGCCGACCGGCGAGGAACGCCTCGACGCACTCCTCGTTGGCGGCGTTGAACACGGCCGGCGCGGTGCCGCCCAGCTCCCCCACGTGACGGGCCAGACCCACCGACGGGAACGCCTCGGTGTCCAGAGGGAAGAACTCCCAGCTCGACGCCTGGGTCCAGTCGAAGGAGGGCGCCGCATCGGGCACCCGCTCGGGCCAGCCGATGCCGAGGGCGATGGGGCCGCGCATATCGGGCGGGGTCGCCTGCGCCAGTGTGGAGCCGTCGTTGAACTCCACCATCGAGTGCACGTACGACTGGGGGTGGACGACGACCTCGATGCGGTCGAAGGGGATGTCGTAGAGCAGGTGCGCCTCGATGACCTCCAGGCCCTTGTTCACGAGGGTCGCGCTATTGATGGTGATCACGGGGCCCATGGCCCAGGTGGGGTGCGCGAGCGCGTCCTCACGGGTCACGTCGGCGAGCTCGGCCCGGGTGCGGCCCCGGAACGGGCCGCCGGAGGCGGTCACGACCAGCTTGCGGACCTCGGAGCGCTTGCCCGCCGCCAGGGCTTGGAACAGCGCGGCGTGCTCGGAGTCGACGGGGATGATCTGCCCCGGCGCGGCCAGCTCCTTCACCAGGGGCCCGCCGACGATGAGCGACTCCTTGTTGGCGAGCGCGAGGGTGCGGCCGGCCCGCAGCGCGGCCAGGGTGGGCGCGAGGCCGATGGAGCCGGTGATGCCGTTGAGCACGGTGTGGCACTCGAAGGCCGCGAGTTCGGTGGCCGCGTCCGGACCGGCGAGGATCTCGGGCAGCGGTGTGGCGCCGTAGCGTGCGGACAGTTCCGCGCGCAGGGCGGGCACGACGTCCTCCCGGGCGACGGCGACGGCACGCACCCCCAGCCGGTGGGCCTGCTCGGCGAGCAGGGCGACCTTGCCGCCCGCGGCGGAGAGCGCCGTGACCCGGAAGCGGTCCGGGTTGCGCAGGACGAGGTCGATGGCCTGGGTGCCGATCGATCCGGTGCAGCCGAGGATGACGATGTCTCTACGACCGGTGGCCGGGTCGAAGACGGTGTGTGGATCGGCGAGGGGGGATGGGCTGTCGCTCATCCCCCCATTGTGGCCGTAATCGCCGGCCCGCTTAACAGGGGTGCAGCAACCGTCAGCGGATGGGCCGGTGGACGTTCTCCCGCTCGGACGGGCCGGGGGTGGCGTCCGCGATCCAGGGGCCGTCGCCGCTGGGGTCGACGATGCCCGCTTCCAGCCACTCGTACCGTCCGGCGAGGACCCCGTCCACCACCCGGCGGTCGATGTCGTCGGTGTTGGACCACAGTCGGGTGAAGAGTTCCTCGATCCGCAGTCGGGACTGGCGGCAGAACGCGTCGGCGAGCTGGTACGCCTCGCGGCCGTGGTCGCCGGAGGCTCGCAGCATCTCCGCCCGTACGCAGGCCGCGGAGATCGCGAAGAGTTCCGCACCGATGTCGACGATCCGAGCGAGGAAGCCCTGTTTGGTCTCCATCCGACCCTGCCAGCGGGACATGCCGAGGAAGGTGGAGCGGGCGAGCTTACGGGCGGAGCGCTCGGCGTAGCGCAGGTGTACGGCGAGGTCGGGATGGCCGGCGGGGTGGAACTCCCCGTACGACCGGGGGCTGTGGCCGGGGCCCGTGACGAGCTTGGGGAGCCAGCGGGCGTAGAAGGCGGTGGCCTGGGCACCGGCCCTGGCCTTGTCGCCGAGGGACTTGTCCGGATCGATGAGGTCGCCGGCGACCTTGAGGTGGGCGTCGACGGCCTCACGGGCGATCAACAGGTGCATGATCTCGGTGGAGCCCTCGAAGATGCGGTTGATCCGCAGGTCGCGCAGCATCTGTTCGGTCGGTACCGCGCGTTCGCCGCGCGCCGCGAGGGAGTCCGCGGTCTCGAAGCCCCGGCCGCCGCGGATCTGGACCAGTTCGTCGGCGATCAGACAGGCCATCTCGGAGCCGAACAGCTTGGCGAGCGCTGCTTCGATACGGATGTCGTTGCGGTCCTCGTCGGCGAGCTGGGAGGCGAGGTCGACGACCGCTTCGAGCGCGAACGTGGTCGCCGCGATGAACGAGATCTTCGCGCCCACCGCCTCGTGCCGGGCGACCGGCTTGCCCCACTGCTCACGGGCCGCCGACCACTCACGGGCGATCTTGAGGCACCACTTCCCGGCGCCCGCGCACATGGCCGGGAGGGAGAGCCGACCGGTGTTGAGGGTGGTCAACGCGATCTTGAGCCCGGCGCCCTCGGGCCCGATGCGATGGGCGGCGGGCACGCGGACCTGGTGGAAGCGCGTGACGCCGTTCTCCAGCCCGCGCAGGCCCATGAAGGCGTTGCGGTTCTCCACGGTGATGCCCGGACTGTCGGCCTCCACCACGAAGGCCGTGATGCCGCCGGGGTGCCCATCGGACTTCGGCACCCGGGCCATCACCACCAGCAGATCGGCGACGACCCCGTTGGTGGTCCACAGCTTGACTCCGTCGAGGACGTACTCGTCGCCGTCCGGGACCGCGCTCGTCGCCAGCCGTGCCGGGTCGGATCCCACATCGGGTTCGGTGAGTAGGAACGCCGAGATGTCGGTACGGGCGAGTCTCGGCAGGAACGCGTCCTTCTGCTCCTCGGTGCCGAAGATCTTGAGCGGCTGTGGCACTCCGATCGACTGGTGTGCGGAGAGCAGGGCCCCGATGGCGGGGCTGGCGGTGCCGATGAGGGCGAGGGCCCGGTTGTAGTAGAGCTGGGTGAGCCCGAGGCCGCCGTACTTGGTGTCGATCTTCATCCCGAGCGCGCCGAGTTCGCGCAGACCGTTGATGACGTCATCGGGGATCCGGGCCTCGCGCTCGATCAGCGCGCTGTCGATCCGGGTCTCGCAGAACGTGCGCAGACGGGCGAGGAACTCCTCGCCGCGCCGGGTGGCCTCCCCCGACGGCGTCGGATGGGGGTGGATCAGATCGAGCCGCAACCGGCCCAGAAACAGTTCCTTGGCGAAACTCGGCTTGCGCCAGTCCTGTTCACGCGCGGCCTCGGCGACCTGCCGGGCCTCACGCTCGGTGACCTTGGGGGTGCCGTCCTTCTCCAGTGGTGCGGTCATGAGGTCCACCTCGCCGCGAGTCGGGTTGGGGCGCCGGTCGGGGCGGGGTGCACTACCAACCGGTACTACTCGTCCGTACTACCCGATAATTGCAGTGCCCACCATCCTGGTGCCGCACCCGGGGGAACACCGGTGACGGAGGGTGAGAATGACCGGCTCGCGGAGCGTCGGCATATCCGTCCGCAGCGCCGCCCCGGTTCCGGACCATGGCCTCGACGGACCGGAAGCGGGGCGGCAAGTCGGCTGGACCGGGCCGGCGGCCTGAAAGGGCGGGGCTCTAGCGGAACGCGGGAAAGGCGAAGCGCTGGCCGACGGCCAGCCCCTGCGCACCGGCGTCGGTCCCGGTCACCGAGTAGACGACCGTACGGGAGAGCCCACGGGTGGCGGCGATCGCCGTGTTGTAGCCGGGGCGGGCACCGGTCTTGCCCCAGATCTCCACCCCGTCGACCGTGAACCGCTCAAGCCCGGCGCTTCTGGTGGCACCGGCGATGCCCTGGGGAACGGTGAACATCTCCTTCAGCTGCTGCTGCGGCACGACCTCGCCGCGGAAGAGCGCGGTCAGCAAGCGCTCCAGATCGTCCAGGGTCGAGATCATGTCCCCCGCCGCCCAGCGGTCCGCCACATTCCAGTCGGTGACGTCCACCCGCTGTCCGTCGACCAGTTGATAGCCCCTGTTGTGCGGCCCGTGGATGCGGGGATCGGTACCGGGAAACGAGGAGTTCCGCATCCCCGCCGGCCGAAAGACATGGCGTGCGGCACCCTCCTCGTACGACCGTCCGGTGACCTTCTCCACCAGCATGGCGAGGATGGTGTAGTTGACGTTCAGATAGTGCTGTCGGGTACCGGGCGCGAACTCCGGGCCCCTGGCGATCCCCGCGGCCACCACCGCTTCCGGGTCCACGGTGTCGAACCGGTGCGCGTACTGCTCCGCCCAGGACCCACCGGCGACGGCCGGGGGCTGGATCCCACTGGTGTGGTTGAGCAACTGCCGTACGGAGACGGGCTGGAACTCGGGCGTCAGCAGCCCCGGTAGGTAGCGCTGCACCGGCCGGTCGAGGTTGATCTTGCCGTCGGCGGCGAGCCGGAGCACCAGGGCCGCGGTCACCACCTTGGTCACCGATCCGGCGCGGAACCGGCCGTGGGTGAGGGCAGGGCTGTGGTGGCGCACCTCCCGCACTCCGGCGCTGCCCTCCCAACGCCCGTCCCGCCCACCGGCACGTACCACCGCGCTGGTCGCCTCACCGTCCGGTAGTCCCCGCAGGGCGGCTTGGAGCGCCTGCGCCTGCGGATGTTCGGCCGCCCGGGCCTGCGAGACTCCGGGCACCTGGCTGGCGGCCGGGCCCGCGAGGACGGGCCCGGCCGTGACCCCGAGAACGACGACGGCGGAGACGGCGGTGAGCAGGGCACGCCGGTGCAACGGACTGGGTTTCACAGGGAAGGACCCTTCCAGGAGAGGGATGGGGGATGCCTCCCATCCTGGAGACGACCGTGGAACGCCGGATCCTCATCACGGAGGACACCGCCCCCGTCGTCGACTCGGGGTCAACCCCGTTGTTCCCAGGGCTGATCGATCGCCGACCCCGATGCACGGGCCCACCAAGGGTCAGATGTCCGTCGCCCGCAGGGGGCAATGACGGTCCGCGCCCCGGCCAGCACGGCGTGATCACGGCTACGGTCGGCGACTGCGCCAAGCACAGGAGAATCCAGTGGCGGCGGTAAGAGATTCAGTAGGGAAGAGACACATGAAACGGGAGTAGCCCGGCGCTTCCGCCAACCCGATACGCCCATCGGCGAACCGGTCGAGACCGTCCAAGGCCACCAACCGTGTCAGGGCGGAGGGACCATGCGGACCACCGTGACTTGCAGAACGCTCTGTGCTACGTAGTACCGGATGAAGATCCCGACGACGGTGGCTTCCCTCCGGTCCCTCTCACGGCTCACAGCCCGCGATCCGTGGCCGTAGGGGTCTCGGCCCAACGTGCGCCCTATGGCTGCCCGAAACGCTGCTGCCGAGGGTGAGGGCATCTGCTTCAGCGTTGCTTCTGCCACCGGCGCATACGCGATCTCGTAGCGACTCATGCAGCCCCACGCCCTTCGGCCTCCAAGCGGGCGAAGACCTCCTCGTCCTCCGGACCAGAGGCGAGGTTGAGAATCCAGTGCCGCAGCACATCGGCGACGCTCTCCACCGTGGCCGCGCCCAGTTCCTCGTCAAAGCGCCGCCGTTGGTCCTCTGGCAGTGCGCTGCGGACGCCCTCGACCGTGGCGGGCACCTTTACTCGTTCCTCGTTGTGGATGGTCCATCTCGACGTGCTGTGCTCAGACATGGCGGGAACGAGTCCTCTCCTTGGGCGAGTCCTCCCAGGCTATTGCTGGAAGAGAGCACTAACGGAGGCTTAGCAGCGCCAAGAACGGTGTGTTGGGGCACCAGTTGAGTCCGGGCGCACCTCGTGCGCCGGGATGTGCAGCACCCTGCCCAGCGATTCCGCCGTTCCCGGAAACGCAAGGCGAGCGGCGAATTCCCCGTCCTTGCTGGGGAGAAGGCGCTGGCCTTCGCCCCAGCGGCCGAGTCGCTGTCGTTGACCGACGACGCCAGCGAGACGAGCGCTCTGACCCACTACCGCAAGGACGACCCGACCGCCGTCGACAGTCTGGGCCCCACGCGAAGAACGGCCGGAGCCCCCGCACAGTGGGCTCCGGCCGTTGGGTGTTACGGGCGGAAAACTACAGTGTGAGACCCGTCAGGACCAGTACTCGTTCGTAGGTGTAGTCGTCCATCGCATAGGCGACGCCCTCGCGGCCGACGCCGGACTGCTTGGCTCCGCCGTAGGGCATCTGGTCGGCACGGTACGAGGGGACGTCGCCGATGATCACGCCGCCGACCTCCAGCGCGCGGTGGGCGCGGAAGGCGGTCTGGACGTCGTGGGTGAAGACGCCCGCCTGGAGGCCGTACGGGGAGTCGTTGACGGCGGCGAACGCCTCGGCCTCGCCTTCGACCTTGCTGACGGTCAGCACCGGGCCGAAGACTTCCTCGCAGGCGATGGTGGTGTGCGGGGGCACATCGGCGAGGACGGTCGGGGCGTAGGTGGCGCCGTCGCGCTTGCCGCCGGCGAGGAGCTTGGCGCCGGCCTGGACGGCCTCGTCCACCCAGGACTCCACGCGCTTGGCAGCGTCCTCGCTGACGAGGGGGCCGACGTCGGTGGCGTCGTCGGCGGGGTCGCCGGTGACCTGGGCCTCGACCGCGGCGACGAGCTTGGGCAGCAGGCGGTCGTAGACGGAGGCGTCCGCGATCACGCGCTGCACGGAGATGCAGGACTGGCCGCCCTGGTAGTTGGAGAAGGTGGCCATGCGGGTGGCCGCCCAGTCCAGGTCCTGCTCGGACGTCCAGTCGTCAAGGACGACAGCGGCGCCGTTGCCGCCGAGTTCGAGCGTGCAGTGCTTGCGCGGCACGGAGTCCATGATCGCGTAGCCGACGGGGCCGGAGCCGGTGAAGGAGATCACGGGCAGCCGCTCGTCCTGGACCAGCGCGGGCATCCGGTCGTTGGGGACCGGGAGCACCGACCAGGAGCCGACGGGCAGTTCGGTCTCGGCGAGCAGTTCACCGAGGATCAGCGAGGAGATCGGGGTGGCCGGGGCGGGCTTGAGGATGATCGGGGCGCCGACCGCGATCGCGGGGGCGACCTTGTGGGCGCTGAGGTTCAACGGGAAGTTGAACGGCGCGATGCCGAGGACCACGCCCTTGGGGATGCGACGGGTGAGGGCGAGACGCCCCGTACCGCCGGCGTCGGTGTCGAGGCGCTGGGCCTGGCCGCCGTTGAAACGGCGGGCTTCCTCGGCGGCGAACCGGAAGACGGACACGGCACGGCCGACCTCGCCGCGGGCCCACTTGATGGGCTTGCCGTTCTCGGCGGAGATCAGCTGGGCGATCTCCTCGGTGCGCTCGGCGAGGCGCTTGGAGACGTGGTCGAGGGCCGCGGCGCGCACATAGGCCGGTGTGGCGGCGAACTCGTCGCGTACCGCGTGGGCGGCGGCGACGGCTTCTTCGACCTGGGCCTCGGTGGGTACGGAGACCCGGCCGACGAGACGTCCGTCCCACGAGTTGGTGACGTCGAAGGAGGTCTCGCCGGTGGCCTCGCGGCCGGCGAGCCAGAAGGCGTGGGTGGAGGTCATGTCCCGGCCCTTCCGAGGTGGGGTGAGTGTGACTGTTGGGCGGTGCCCGCCCCACGGTAGGGCCGCACGGCTGAATGGTGGTTTGTACGGGGTGGAGTGGTCACAGATGGTGTTCCTGCCGCTTTGGTGCGTCGGATCGGGTCCGTGCGCCGTTCGGGGGCATCTGCGCGCCGTGACCGCCTGCTCAGCGGCGACGCTCGGTGCTCACGATGAGGCAGACTCCCGCGACGACGACGG
Source organism: Streptomyces sp. NPDC005963 (assembly GCF_040638655.1). NCBI lineage: Bacteria > Bacillati > Actinomycetota > Actinomycetes > Kitasatosporales > Streptomycetaceae > Streptomyces > Streptomyces sp. NPDC005963. The sequence goes on from NZ_JBEXVD010000026.1 coordinate 9,058, forward strand.
CTCCGCCCACCGCGATCGACCAGGTCAGTTCCTCCTGGAGGAAGACCGCTCCGAGCAGTACGGCCACCACCGGATTGACGTACGCATAGGTGGCCACCAGGGACAGGGGCGCGGTGTGCAGCAGCCAGGCGTACGCCGTGAACGCCACCAGCGAGCCGAAGAGCACGAGATATCCCAGGGCGATCCACGACTCGGTGGAGACGTCGCCGAACGCGAATCCCCGGTGTTCTCCGCGGCCGAAGCCGACCAGGGCGCAGCCGATGCCGCCCGCGACCATCTCGTACGCGCTCGCCGTGAACGGGTTGGCGGGCATGGGGATGCGGGCGGAGGCGAAGGAGCCCACGGACCAGCTGACGGTGGCGCCCAGGACCGCGACCACGCCCCACAGTCGGATGTCTCCGCTGAGTCCGGGCAGTGTCAGGACCACCAGTCCGACCAGGCCGAACAGGACTCCGCCGTACGCGCCGAGCCCGGGGCGTTCGCCGGAGAAGCGGCGCAGCACCACCACCCAGGCGGGTACGACGGCGACCAGGAGCGCGGCCAGGCCGGAGGGGATGGCGGTCTCGGCGAGGACGACCAGCCCATTGCCGCCGAGGAGCAGCATCAGTCCGAGCAGGGTGACGGAGCCGAGTTGGGCCGGGGTGAGTTTGAGCGCGGCGGGGCCCTGCCGCCAGGCGACCAGGGCGGCGAGGACCAGCCCTGCGAGGACGAAGCGTCCGCCGGCCGAGAGGAAGGCGGGCATGGTCTCGACGACCACGGCGATGCCGAGGTAGGTGGAGCCCCAGACGACGTACACGATGGCGAGTGCGGCCCAGACCGCGCCGGATATGCGCCGCGGGCCGGGCGGCGGTGGCTCGGTGACCGGTGGGGCGGGTGTTTCCAGCGGTCCGATCGCCGCGAGGGGCGGAAACGATTCGGCGGAGTTGGCGGTTCCGTCCGAGGGCGTGTCGGCGGGAGGGAGGTCTCTCATCTGTCCTTCTGGGGTCCCCGGACGGCGGTCCGGGCCACTCCCCTCCGCTGCGTCGACGCGACTTTAGGGATTGCGGCCCCACCTGCCAAGATTTTTGCCCGACTTCGGGCATCCCGACGGAAGGATCTGCTGCGGTGACTACTCGCCGGTGGGGCCGGTGGTCGTCTTCAGGGCGAGCCAGAGCTCCATCCGGACGTCCGGGTCGTCCAGCGAGCGTCTGAGGATCTCCTCGACCCGGCGCATGCGGTAACGCAGGGTGTGGCGGTGCACTCCGAGGTCCGCCGCCGCCGCGTCCCACTGTCCGTGGCGGGACAGCCAGGCCCGCAGGGAGGCCACGAGGTCACCGCGGCCGGTGGCGTCGTGTTCGTACAGGGCGCGGAGCATCCCGTCGGCGAAGGCGCGTACGGCGTCGTCCGCCAGCAGGGGGACGATGGACCCCGCCGCTAGGTCCTCATGCTCGACGAGGGCACGGCCTCGTCTGCGGGCGACGGAGATGGACTGTTCGGCTTCTTTGAACGCGTTCGGCGCGGCGATCGGCCCGGTGGGCGCGGAGAGGCCGATGACGAGCCCGGCGTCATCCGCCTCCTGCTCGGAGTGCAGCGCGAGGCAGTCGGCGACGACCGCTCCCCCATCGGCGGCGAGCACCACGAGTCGGCCGTCGTCGTCGGACACGGTGATGAGCGTTTCGCCCGCGCGTGAGGCCGCTGCTTCCAGGGCTTCGGCGAGTGCGTGGAGTGGCGGCTCGGGGGCATCGACCGGGGCGGACGGTTCGGCGAGCAGCACGCGGAAGGGGGCGTCGAGCAGGGTGCCGTAGAGGTCGGCGGCGACCGCTCGGGCGTGGTCGGGTTCACCGGAGAGCAGCATCCGCAGGACGGCTGCGCCCAGTCGCTGTTCGGCGCGCTGGAGCGAGCGGGAGCGTTCGGTGGAGAGGGTGAGGAGCGCGATGGCGGAGTGGACCGCATAGCGTTCGGCGGTGCCGAGGGCAGCGGCTGTGCCCACGGCGAGGGCTCCGCGCACCCGGCGGCCGGTGCCCAGGGACTGGAGTTCCACCCGGTCGTCGCCGGTGTCGGCGGCGATGGTGCTGGCCGGTGCCGAGCGTTCGCGGAGCCGTTCCACATCGGGGGTGAGCCGGCCGGCCCTGCGCACCGCCCACTCGGGTGCGGCGGCGACGACGGCGCCCGAGGCGTCGTAGAGGGCCGCCCAGCCGTTGACGTGGGCGGCGAGTCGGGCGACGACCGCGCTGGGGCCTTCGGCGAGGGCGGCGCGGGTCAGCTCCCGCTGGACTTCGAACCCGGCGGTCACCGCGCGGTACTGGTCGGCCGCGATCGCCGCCGAGACCGCTTTGCTGATCGCGAGGAAGGGGGTGCGGCGGGGTACGGCGAGCAGGGGGAAGTCCTCGGCCCGGGCGGCGTCGAGGAGGGCGTCGGGGATGTCGTCGTAGAACACGCCGATGCCGAAGCCGAGTCCGACGACGCCCGCCGCGGCGAGTCTGCGCACGTAACGGCGCATGACGTCGGGGTCCCGGGCGTCCAGGGTCATGGCGGTGACGAGGAGGAGTTCGCCGCCGTCGAGATAGGGGACGGGATCGGCCAGCTCGCTCACGTGCGCCCATCGCACCGGGGTGTCGAGCCGCTCCTCGCCCGCGCGCACGGTGAGCTTGAGCGCCGAGTGTTGGACGAGTGAGGCGAGCGTGGGCGGCATGGCACCTTCAGAACTGGTCAGGACTGTTCACGGGCCGGCCGGGGCATCCGGGGGATTTCGCCGTGCCGTATGAACTGATTACCTCAATTCTGCCAGCTCGTAGTGGTTCAGGGCGGTCGGGGTAATCCGTACAGGGGAGTTCCGCTATGTACGGAGATCGACGAGCAGGGGCGGGGTGTGCTCGCCGTTGACGTTCGCCAGGGAGAGGACCGCGTGTCCGGCGGGCACCGCATGGGCGAGGTCGGATGCGGACCAGCGGGCCCGTTCCACCTCCCGTACGGTGATCGCCTCTGCGGTGGTCGCCTTCCCGGTGACCAGGCGGCGCATGGCGTGCATCGCCTTGGTGAGGGGCTCGTCCGAGATGATCTGGCGATTGGTGACATCACGGGTCTGCACCCACTCGGTGCCCCAGGTCTCCGCGAACCGGCCGCCGTCCCAGGGGGCGAGCCCCGCGAAGGCCATCCGGCAGCCCACGGCGCCCAGGAGGGGGCCGCGCAGCGGATCGGGCACGTCCTCCAGGGTGCGCAGGGTCAGCACCACCCCGGCATGGGCGGAGCGCAGCCGTTGCACGGCCCGTACCGAATCCGCGGTCACCGTGTACGTCGCGTCGTCGAGGACGAGCGCGGCGAACAGCGAGCGGTCCGAGCGGCTGAGGGCGGCTTCGGTGAACTGGGCGAGCAGCAGGCGCGCGATGATCCGCGACGCCTCGGCGTGGCCGCGTTCGGGCAGGTCGATGCGGACCCGCAGCGGATGTTCGATGGCCTTCAGGGAGAACTGGCGGCTGTTGTCGTCGGTGCGGAAGGAGGTCGCGAACGCGGGTCGGTCCAGGAAGGCGATCCGTTCGGCGAGCAGCACCCCGATGTCATCGCCGCCGCGGGCGGACTGGCGTTCGCGCGCGTCCAGCTCGCGCAGTTGTGCCGCCGCCCTCCCGCCCTGCGACTGGAGCGCCTGGCGCAGGGCGTCGAGCGCGGCGGGGGCGCCGCTGAGGAGCTCGCGCAGTTCGGGAACGGCCGGGAAGTGGCCGTGGACGGATTGGTAGGGGCCGATCAGCTGGGCCAGTGCGGTGGCGGCGCGTCGGCCGTCACTGCCGGGCAGGGTGGCGGCCAGATCTCCGACCAGGGCTTCGGCGAGCATCCGGGCGGCTTCGTCGGGGTCGGTGGAGCCGCCGTAGAGGTCCAGGTCGTGTCGGGAGTCGCTGCGTCCGATGGCGATGACCAGGTCGAAGGCGTCGTCGGGGGCGAGCAGTGCGCCCTGGGCGGTGACGGCGACCACGGCGGCGCGATTGGCGAGGGCCAGCAGTCCGAGGGACTCGACGACCGGGCGGATCAGCCGCACGCTCTTGCCGCAGCCGGACGGGCCGACGGCCAGCAGGGAGGTGCCGAGCAGTGAGGGGTCGAGTGCGACGCCCGTGGTGCGCCGGGCGTAGGGGTTGCGCCGGTCGTCGGCGGCGGTGCCGATCCGCACCTGTGCGGTGACGAGGTCATGGGTGGCGGTGCGTACGGGCAGGTCCCGCAGGCCGGAGGGGTGGCCGCAGGCCGCGGCGCCCTGGCGACGGACGGTGTCGGTGAAGGCGGGCAGCAGTTCGGGACGGGCCTGGACGCCTTGCCAGGCCCGTCGGATGCGGGCGTAGTCCACATCGCCGAGCGCACCCGCGCGGGCTGCTTCGGTGAGGGTCTGCGCGGCGTCGACGAGACCGGCCGCGCGGAGTTCCGGCCACTCGGCGGGGTCGGGCCCGGTCTGCGAGGGCCGTGCGGTCGGGGTGCCGGGCTTCTTGGCGCGGCGGGCGTAGCGGCGCCATATCTCGGGGACGTGCCCGAGGCGGGCGAAGAACACCAGCAGTCCGCCGCCGACGAGCGCGTAGTAGGTGTAGCTGGCGGTGGCCCACAGGGGCGGGTCGGAGCGCCAGGATTCGGGGGTGAGGACGAGCAGCGGCCAGATCCAGTAGCGGCCGAGGTAGCCGTTCCACAGCAGGGACCAGAGCAGCCAGCCGGTGAGGAGGGCAATCAGTGCACCGGCGAACAATCGTCGGGCGGGGACTTCGTCGGGCTCCTCGTCGGGGCGGGCGCGGTGGCCGAACCGCCAGACGCCGGGGTCGGCGGCGGGGCGGGGGGTGCGCAGCCAGTCGGTGACGGCCGGGCGCGTGGTGGGGGCGTGCCCCGGGAGGGCGGGGATGCCGGGAGCGGGCGGGAAGCTCGGTGGCCCGGCGGGTCGGGGTACGGAAGGCGGGTGTGGCGGCGGTCCGGATCTGGGCGCGGGACCGCGCTCCGTGCCGCGTGCGTCGAATGTGCCTTCGGAATCCATGAACTGCTGCCCCCTGACCAGCCAGGCCCGCTCTGTGCACGGTCAATCTAGTGCCCTGGCGCGGGGAGTTCACCGATTCACCCCGTGGCGGAAGGGGATCGGAGGGGAGGAGTGCGCCCGGGTCCATGGCGAGGGCGGCTCGGGCCGCCCGCCCCTGCGTGTGCGGACCTGCCCGGAGGCGCTGGGCTGCTCCCCGTCCTGCTGTGGGGGCGGGGCCTGGGCGCGGTATGTCCGGGGCGGACAAGGACTCATCCCCAACACTCCCGAACGGCACATGCCGCCACGACCGGCCCGCCCCTAGCCTGCGGGGAAGAACTGAAGCGTCCACAGCACCCCCAGGAGCCCCTATGACCGCGATCCCGCAGGAGCGCCGCATCGTCACCGCCATTCCCGGACCCAAGTCGGTGGAGCTCCAGGCTCGCCGTACCGCAGTGGTCGCTGGTGGCGTGGGTTCGGTGCTGCCCGTCTTCACCGCTCGTGCGGGAGGCGGAATCATCGAGGACGTCGACGGCAACCGTCTGATCGACTTCGGTTCCGGCATCGCCGTCACAAGCGTCGGCGCCAGCGCCGAGGCCGTCGTACGCCGTGCGTCCGCCCAGCTCGCGGACTTCACCCACACCTGTTTCATGGTCACCCCGTACGAGGGCTACGTGGCCGTCGCCGAGGCGCTGGCCGAGCTCACCCCGGGTGACCACGCCAAGAAGTCCGCGCTGTTCAACTCGGGTGCCGAGGCCGTCGAGAACGCGGTGAAGATCGCCCGCAGCTACACCAAGCGCCAGGCCGTCGTCGTCTTCGACCACGGCTACCACGGCCGCACCAATCTGACGATGGCGCTGACCGCGAAGAACATGCCGTACAAGCAGGGCTTCGGGCCGTTCGCCCCCGAGGTCTACCGAGTGCCCGTCGCGTACGGCTACCGCTGGCCCACCGGTGCCGCGAACGCGGGCGCCGAGGCGTCCGCGCAGGCCATCGACCAGATCAGCAAGCAGATCGGCGCGGAGAACGTCGCGGCGATCATCATCGAGCCGGTGCTGGGCGAGGGCGGGTTCATCGAGCCGGCCAAGGGCTTCCTGCCGGCGATCGCGGAGTTCGCCAAGGAGAACGGGATCGTCTTCGTCGCCGACGAGATCCAGTCGGGCTTCTGCCGCACCGGCCAGTGGTTCGCCTGTGAGGACGAGGGCCTCGTCCCGGACCTGATCACGACCGCCAAGGGCATCGCGGGCGGTCTGCCGCTGGCCGCGGTGACCGGTCGCGCCGAGATCATGGACGCGGCGCACGCAGGTGGCCTCGGCGGCACCTACGGCGGCAACCCGGTGGCCTGTGCCGGTGCGCTCGGGTCGATCGAGACGATGAAGGAGCTGGACCTCAACGCCAAGGCGCGGCGCATCGAGGAGGTCATGAAGGGCCGTCTCGCCGCGATGCAGGAGAAGTTCGACATCATCGGCGAGATCCGCGGCCGTGGCGCGATGATCGCGATCGAGCTGGTCCAGGACCGGGACACCAAGGAGCCGCACGCGGCGGCTGCCACGGCGCTCGCCAAGGCGTGCCACGCCGAGGGCGTACTGGTGCTGACCTGCGGTACGTACGGCAACGTGCTGCGCTTCCTGCCGCCGCTGGTGATCGGCGAGGACCTGCTGAACGAGGGCCTGGACGTCATCGAGCAGGCGTTCACGCGCATCTGACGGCCGGAGGGCGACCCTCCGTGACGTCCGTGACCGGCGGTAACAACCCCGGTCTGACCAGGCGGAACGGTCGGGGCCTGTGAAGAACATGTGGGGGCCCGATGGCGGCATGGAGATGTGGCTGTCGGTCCCCCCTGTCACTGCCGTACGGTTTCTGCAGATGAGAGAAACACCCCGCCCGCAGGGGACTGCGGGCGAGTCCGATGCGGAGCCTCCCCAGCACCACATCGGCCGTGCCTTTGCGCACACCACCGGAGCCTCTGGCTCCGGAACTCCTCACCGATCGGATGGCCGCTCGCCCCAAACCCCCCGGGGCGCGCGGCGGCCCGATCAGACCGGCTGCCTCGGAACTACCCCCCCTGTTCCGAGGCGGCCGGCTTTTCTGTTGCTCGCGCTCTGTCTGCTGACGTTCGCGGCGGTGACCTGGCAGGTGGCGATCGACGGGCCGCTGCGCGCCCTGGACGAGCGCATCTCGTCACGGATCGCGGGCCACGGGCCATCCGCCTTCACCGAACTCCTCGCCGACCTGGGCAATCTCGCCGTGGCCCTGCCCGTACTGGGTGCCTCGCTGGCGTATGCGTACGGGCGTGAGCGCCTGCGGCGATGGCGGGAGGCGGTCGGCGTCGTCCTCGCCATGGCGGCGGTGCCCGCCTGTGTCGTACCGCTAAAGGCGCTGCTGGACCGTCCGGGACCACTGACGGACGCCACCGGCTACTACCCCTCCGGACACGCGGCGACGGCCCTCGTCGCCTACTGCGGCGCAGCCCTCCTCCTGGCTCCTCTCCTGCGCCGACGATGGGCGATGCCCGCCGCCCTGGTGCTCACCCTGGCGACGGGCATCGGTCTGGTCCTACGGGGCTACCACTGGCCGCTGGACGTGATCGGCAGTTGGGCCCTGTGCGGCGCGCTGCTGGTGGTGGTCACCAGGTGTACGCGTCGAAGTTCCGGCTGAACTGCCACTGGTTGTAGCGGTCCCAGTTGATCGACCAGGTCATCAGGCCGCGCAGGGCGGGCCAGGTGCCGTGGGTCTGGTATGAGCCGCAGTTGGTCTTCTTGGTGAGGCAGTCGAGCGTCTTGTTCACCTCGGCGGGCGCCGTGTGTCCGTTGCCCGCCTGGGTGGACGCCGGCATGCCGATCGCGATCTGATCGGCCCGCAGCGGCGGGAAGATCCGCGACTGGTTGCCCGCCACCGGGAAGCCGGTGAGCATCATGTCGGCCATCGCGATGTGGAAGTCGGCGTTGCCCATGGTGTGGTACTGGTTGTCGAGACCCATGATCGGCCCCGAGTTGTAGTGCTGGACGTGCAGCAGGGTGAGGTCGTCGCGCAGCGCGTGGATCACCGGGAGGTACGAGCCCGCCCGCGGGTCCTGGCCGCCCCACGGGCCCGAGCCGTAGAACTGGTAGCCCAGTTGGACGAAGAAGGTCTCCGGGGCCATCGTCAGGATGAACTTGGTGCCGTACTTGGCCTTGAGCGTCTTCACCGCCTGGATCAGGTTGGTGACCACCGGTGTGGTCGGGGAACGGAAGTCCGTGTCGCCGGTGTTCAGCGACAGGGAGTGGCCCTCGAAGTCGATGTCGAGACCGTCGAGGCCGTACTCGTCGATGATCTTCGATACGGAGGTGACGAACGCGTCCCGCGCTCCGGTGGAGGAGAGTTGGACCTGGCCGTTCTGGCCGCCGATGGAGATCAGCACCTTCTTGCCCGCCGCCTGCTTGGCCTGGATGGCGGCCTTGAACTCGGCCACCGACTCCACGTTGGGGCACTCCGTCACCGGGCAGAGGCTGAACCGGATGTCACCCGAGGTCACCGAGGTCGGTTCGCCGAACGCCAGGTTGATGACGTCCCAGGAGTCGGGCACGTCCGCCATCCGGGTGTAGCCGGAGCCGTTGGCGAAGCTGGAGTGCAGATAGCCCACCAGGGCGTGGGGGGGCAGCTGGGTTCCCGGCGTGCCGCCGCTGGTGGTTTCCGCGGTGACCGCGGCCGACTTGGCCGACTCGCCGGCGCTGTTGGTGGCCGTCACCTGGAAGCTGTAGGACGTGGAGGCCGTCAGCCCGGTCACCACGGTGGAGGTGCCGGTCACCGGGATGACCCGGGTGCCCTGGTAGACGTTGTATCCGGTGGCGCCGGACACGGCGGTCCAGCTCAGCGGGATGGAGGTGGAGGTCGGCGATCCCGCGCTGAGCCCGGTTGGGGTCGCCGGGATCTCGATCGGCGCGCCGCCGGGCCCGAAGAGCGAAAGGTCGTCGGCGTAGTAGGCGGGCGTGCCGTACCAGCCGTGGGTGTAGAGGGTGACCGAGGTGGTCGAGGGACCGGTGCGGAAGGTCGTGGACAGCTTCTGCCAGGTGCTGGCCGAAGGCGTCCAGTTGTAGGCGTCCGTGGTGCCCGTGCCCGAGACGCCCAGGTAGACGTAGCCGCCCTGCACCCAACCGCTCACGGTGTAGGCGGAGTTCGGCTTGACGGTGACCGTCTGGGTGCACTTCGCATTGTCGCTGCCCGCGGGGGTGGCCTTCAGTGCGGAGGTGCCGCCGCGGACCGGTGTGGTCACGGCGGCGCCGCTGCCCGCCGAGCAGTTCCACCCGGTGAGTCCGGCCTCGAAGCCGCCGTTGACGGCGAGTTCCTGATCCGCCGCCTGTGCGGTGGTGGCGGTGGCGACGAGTCCGCCGAGGGCTAGCACGGCCGCAGTGAGAGCGGCCGTGAGTCTGGTGCGCTTCACAACTACCTCCGGTACATGGGGGGTTGGGAGGTCAAGTCGCCGTCAATTTGGTCCAGACCAATAAGGTTGTCAAGGGTTCTCACAGACACCGGGTCCCTCACTCGCCCTCATGACGCGCCAGCGCAGCCGCCGCCTCGTGCATGGCCAGCTCCAACAGCAGAGGATCGTTGAGGTTCCCCGAACCGTTCGGCACGATCAGCCACCGGGTGCCCCCGCCACTGGCCCGCCCCGGATGGGGCACCACGATCCAGGTGCCCTGACCTGCACCGCGAATGCCGGTGCCGAGCCAGCGGCCGGCCGTACCCGCGGGGACGAAGAAGCCCATCCGCGCATCGCCGAAGTCCGCCAGCACCGGCCCGGGCCGATCAACCAGCCGCTGGAGCACGTCCAAGGTGGGATAGCCCAGCCGGGCCGGCAGGATCAGCACGTCCCACCGCACTCCCGCCGGCAGGAGCGCCACCCCGAGCGGGTGACGCTCCCACTCCCATCGACAGGCGTCCGGATTCGGCGCCACCGACGCCAGCCACTCCACCGCTGTCTTGACCCCCGAGGCAGTCATCGCCCGGCCTCCCACCCTCGATCCACGCGTGGCGTCCATCGCCTGCACACGGGGAGAGCGGGGTCGGCCCCGACTATGACGCGACTTTGGCTACTCATTGGTAGTGAACTGGGTCACGTCATGATCACGCCGATGCGCCCCGGTGCTCGGGACGGGGTCGGGACGAGGTCGGGGCGAGGTCGGGATCGGGCCGGGATCGGGCCGGGGTCCGTCGGGGTGGGCCGCGCACAAGACCGTGGCCCCGCTTCCCGGACAGCGCGATCCGGGAATCGGGGCCACGGCCCGATCAGTGGGCCGACGTCCAGCAGGTGCTCCTGGACGTCCAGCCGGTGTTCAGCTGTCGAAGCCCAGCCCCAGGCGGTCCATCGTCTTCAGCCAGACGTTCCGACGGCCGCCGTTGGCGTCCGCCTTCGCCAGCGACCACTTGGTGATGCCGATGCCCGCCCAGGCGACCGGCTCGGGCGGGAACGGCAGCGGCTTGCTGCGGACCATCTCCAACTCGGTGCGCTCGGTGCGCTCCCCTGCCAGCAGGTCGAGCATCACGTCCGCGCCGAAGCGGGTCGCGCCCACGCCCAGGCCCGTGTAGCCGGCCGCATAGGCGACCCGACCGCCGTGGGCCGTGCCGAAGAACGCCGAGAAGCGCGAACAGGTGTCGATGGCACCGCCCCAGGCATGGCTGAAACGGAGCCCTTCGAGCTGGGGGAAGTAACGGAAGAAGTGCTCCGCGAGCTTGAGGTAGGTCTCCGGGCGGTGGTCCAAGGCTGAGCTGACTTTGCCGCCGAACGGATAGATCGCGTCGTAGCCGCCCCAGAGGATGCGGTGATCGGCGGTGATCCGGAAGTAGTGGAACTGGTTGGCGACGTCACCGAGGCCCTGACGGCCGTCCCAGCCGATCTCCGCCAGTTGGGCCGGGCTGAGCGGCTCGGTCATCAGTGCGTAGTCGTAGACCGGAACGGTGTACGGGCGCACACGCTTGACCAGGGAGGGGAACACATTGGTGCCCAGCGCGACCCGGCCCGCGAAGATCCGGCCGTAGGGGGTGCGCACGGCCATGCCCGCACCGGCCGTGGCGATGTCGGTCCCGGGGGTGTTCTCGTAGATCCGCACCCCCAGCTCCCGGCAGGCGCGCTTGAGGCCCCAGGCGAGCTTGGCGGGATGGAGCATGGCCGTGCCCCGCTTGTCCCACAGCCCGCCGAGGAAGATCGGCGAGTTCACCTCGGCGCGCACGGCGTCCTGGTCGAGGAGGGTGAGTCCCTCGACGCCGAGCCGCTGGGTCTCCTCGTACATCTCGGCCAATTCGGCCACCTGGTATGGCTCGGTGGCGACGTCGAGGCTGCCGGTGCGCTCGAAGTCGCAGTCGATGGAGTACCGGGCGACGGCCTCCTCGATGCCGTCCAGATTGCGGGCGCCGAGTTCCTCCAGCCGGTCGATCTCCCCGGGCCAGCGCGCCAGCCCGTTGCTCAGGCCGTGGGTGAGCGATGCGGCACAGAAGCCGCCGTTGCGGCCCGAGGCGGCCCAGCCCACCTCGCGGCCTTCGATCAGGACCACCTCGGTCGAGGGGTCGCGCTCCTTGGCGAGCAGCGCGGTCCACAGTCCGCTGTAGCCGCCGCCGACGACCAGCAGGTCGCAGCGTTCGTCACCGGTGAGCGCGGGCAGCGCCGCCGGCTTGTCCGGGTCGTCCAGCCAGTAGGGCACCGGCTGGGCGTCGGACAGGGATGAGGCAAAGGTCATGGCAGCTGGGGCCATGGTTTCCACTCCTTCGAGGACCCGTGGGTACGGGCCTTACTTGGATCGTGCGCTGTGCTTGCGCCTGCTGCTGATCAGCTGGGCGACGACCACGATCAGTACGGCGACGATGAACATGGCCGTACCGATGACATTGATCTGAACGGGTGTGCCGCGCTGTGCCGAGCCCCATACGAACATGGGGAAGGTGACGGTGCTACCCGAGTTGAAATTGGTGATGATGAAATCGTCGAAGGACAGTGCGAAGGCGAGCATCGCGCCCGCGGCGATTCCCGGAGCCGCAATCGGGAGGGTGACCCTCAAGAAGGTCTGCACCGGTCCCGCATAGAGGTCCCGCGCGGCTTCTTCGAGGCGTGGGTCCATCGAAAGGACCCGGGCTTTCACGGCCACCACGACGAAGCTGAGGCAGAACATGGTGTGCGCGATGAGGATGGTCCAGAAACCCAGCTGGGCGCCGAGGTTCAGGAAGAGCGTGAGCAGCGAGGCCGCCATCACGACTTCGGGCATCGCCATCGGCAGGAAGATCAGCGAGTTGATCGTGCCGCGGGCCTTGAAACGATATCTGACCAGGGCGAAGGCGATCATCGCGCCGAGGACGGTCGCCCCGATCGTCGCGAAGAAGGCGATCTGGAGGGAGAGCACGAGCGAGCCGCACATATCGGCGACGCCGCAGGGGTCCCGCCACGCCTCGGTGGAGAATTCGCGCCAGGAGTAATTGAACTTGCCGGCCGGATTGTTGAACGAGAACACCATGACGACGATGTTCGGCAGGATCAGATACGCGAGCGTCAGCAGGCCCGCGATCACGACGATATTGCGCCGTAGCCAACGCATCAGACCAGGTCCTCCGTTCCAGCCCGGCGAATGTAGATCGTGACCACGATCAGGACGACCGCCATGAGGATGAATGACAGCGCCGCCGCAGTCGGATAGTCGAGCACCCGCAGGAACTGCGACTGGATGACGTTTCCGACCATCTTGGTGTCGGTGGAGCCGAGCAGTTCGGCATTGATGTAGTCACCGCTGGCCGGAATGAAGGTCAGCATGGTCCCGGAGACCACACCCGGCATGGAGAGCGGGAAGGTGACCTTGCGGAAGGCGGTCGACGGCCGCGCGTAGAGGTCCCCGGCTGCCTCGTGGAGCCTGGTGTCGATCCGTTCCAGGGAGGTGTAGAGCGGAAGGATCATGAAGGGCAGGAAGTTGTACGTCAGACCGGTGACGACGGCGAGCGGAGTGGCGAGCACCCGGCTCCCGTCGGTCATCCCGAGCCAGTTGGTGATGTCCAGGAAGCCGATGGTGTTGAGGGTCTCCACCACCGGGCCGCTGTCCGCGAGGATCGTCTTCCACGCCAGGGTGCGGATCAGGAAGCTGGTGAAGAAGGGCGCGATCACCAGGACCAGGATCAGATTGCGCCAGCGGCCGGCCTTGAAGGCGATGAGGTACGCCAGCGGATAGCCGAGCAGCAGGCACAGGATCGTGGCGGTGCCCGCGTACAGCATCGAGCGGACGAAGTGCGGCCAGTACTCGGTCAGCGCGTCCCAGTAGGTCGGGAAGTGCCAGGTGACCTTGAAGCCCTCTTCCAGCGACCCCGTCTGGACCGAGGTCGACGCCTGGTAGACCAGGGGCAGCGCGAAGAAGACGAGCAGCCAGAGGATGCCGGGGAGCAGCAGCCAGTACGGCACCAGTTTGCGGCGCAGCGACGGCTTGTGGACCACTCCCGCTTCGGCCGCGGCGGCGGTGGCGGTTGCGGTCATGAGGTCTCCCCCACCGTCTCCACGCCCGCGTCGATGTCCTGCGCCGCGTCAAGACCGAAGGTGTGGTCCGGGTTCCAGTGCAGCACCACCTGCGCGCCGGGGACCAGCCGCGGGTCGCGCTCGATGTTCTGGATGTACACCTCAAGATCCGGACAGACGGGGCTGTCGATCACGAACTGGGTGGAGACGCCGATGAAGCTGGAGTCGGCGATGGTGCCGGTGAGGCGGTTTCGGCCGGCGCCGATCCCGTCCGCCTCGTCGGCGTGGGTGAGGGAGATCTTCTCCGGGCGGATGCCGACGAGGATCTTGCCGCCGGTGCTGGGCGAGGTGGCGCAGCGGTCGGCGGACAGGCGCAGGGTGGCGTCCGCGGCGGTGACGACCACGTCGCCCGCGCCCGACGAGGCCACGGTGGCCTCGATCAGGTTGGAGGTGCCGAGGAAGTTGGCGACGAACGTGGTCTGGGGGTTCTCGTACAGCTCTGCGGGCGCGCCGAGTTGCTCCACCCGTCCGCCGTTCATCACCGCGACGGTGTCGGCCATGGTCATGGCCTCCTCCTGGTCGTGGGTGACGTGGACGAAGGTGATGCCGACCTCGGTCTGGATGCGCTTGAGCTCCAGTTGCATCTGGCGGCGCAGCTTGAGGTCGAGCGCTCCGAGGGGCTCGTCGAGCAGCAGGACCTGCGGATGGTTGATCAGGGCGCGGGCCACGGCGACGCGCTGCTGCTGGCCGCCGGAGAGCTGGTGCGGCTTGCGCTGGGCGAAGTCGCCGAGCTGGACCAGGTCCAGCATGTCGCCGACCTGCTTCTTCACGGACTTGATGCCGCGCCGGCGCAGCCCGAAGGCGACGTTCTCCGCGATGGACAGGTGCGGGAAGAGCGCGTAGCTCTGGAACACCGTGTTCACGGGCCGCTTGTACGGGGGCAGTCCGGTGACGTCGCGGTCGCCGAGGAACACGCTTCCGGTACTGGGGTCCTCCAGACCGGCGATCATCCGCAGGGTGGTGGTCTTTCCGCAGCCGGATGCGCCGAGCAGTGCGAAGAACGAACCCTGGGGAACGGTCAGATCGAGGGGATGGACGGCCTGGAAGGAGCCGTAGTTCTTGCTGATCCCGGAGAGGCGGACATCTCCGCCCGCAGTTGTGTCAGTCATGGGTCGCGTTCCCAGGGGTTGCGGTCAGACGAGGACGGGGGCGCTGGGTGGTTCGGCGCATGGGCGGGGCGGGCTCAGGCACCGATGAGCTTGGCGAACTTCTCTTCGTACGCCTTCTCTTCCTCTGCGCTCAGCGAGCGGAAGGCGTGGGACTTGGCGGCCATGGCCTTGTCCGGAATGATCAGGGTGTTGCTGGCCAGGGCGGGGTCGATCTTGGCCAGTTCGGGGGCGACGCCCTCGACGGGGCACACGTAGTTGATGTACGCGGCGAGCTGGGCCGCCACCGGCGGCTCGTAGTAGTAGTCGATGAGCCGGGTCGCGTTCTTCTGGTGCCGGGCACCGGCGGGAACCAGCAGATTGTCGCTGGAGGTGATGTATCCGGCCGCCGGGATCGCGTACTTGATGTCGGGGTTGCCCGCTTGCAGTTGGATGACGTCCCCGGCCCAGGCGAGACAGGCGGCGAGATCGCCCTTGTCCAGGTCGGACGTGTAGTCGTTGCCGGTGAAGCGACGGACCTGCTTCTTGTCGACGCCCTTCTGAAGCCGGCCGATCGCGGCGTCGTAGTCGGCGTCGGAGAACTTCCCCGGGTCCTTGCCGAGGTCGAGCAGGGTCATCCCGATGGTGTCGCGCATCTCGGTGAGGAAGCCCACGCGACCCTTGAGGGTGGGGTCGTCGAGGAGTTGCGTGACGGAGTCGACCTTCTTGCCACCGGTCGCCTTCGCGTTGTAGGCGATGACGGTGGAGATGCCGGTCCAGGGGTACGAGTACGCCCGCCCGGGGTCCCAGTCGGGGCTGCGGAACTGGGCGGAGAGGTTGGCGTACGCGTTCGGCAGCAGCGAGGCGTCCAGCTTCTGCGCCCAGCCGAGGCGGATCATCCGGCCCGCGAGCCAGTCGGTGACGCTGATCAGATCGCGGCCCGTGGGTTGGCCGGCCGCGAGCTGGGGCTGGATCTTGCCGAAGAACTCGACGTTGTCGTTGATGTCCTCGGTGTACTTGACCTTGATGCCGGTCCGCTTGGTGAACTCGACCAGCGTGGGACGGCTCTTCTCGTCCTCGCTGACGTCCATGTACTCGGTCCAGTTGGAGAAGCTGAGCGTCTTCTCCTTGTCCGAGTGGTCGTTCGACGACTGCGCCCCGCCCTCGCGTTTCGCGGGAGGGATGCCACAGCCGCTCAGCGCGGCCAGCGCGCCCACGCCGAGCGCCCCGACGCCGCCCGCACGCAGCACCGAACGGCGGGTGAGGGCACCCCGGCCGCTGGTGAGGGTGCGCCGCATCGCGGCGAGTTGGGCGCCGGACGGGTCCGTGGAACCTTCGGACTGGTATCGGTCCATGAAGCTGTGCCCTTTCGGGATGGGGGCCGCCCCCGCGCACGGGGGCGGCGATCGGCTATCTGTCCCCGAAGATCGTGCGGTGCCAGTCCTTCGCGGCCACCGCGGTGTTGTCGTACATGACGTGCTTGACCTGCGTGTACTCCTCGAAGGAGTACGTCGACATGTCCTTGCCGTATCCCGATGCCTTGTAGCCGCCGTGCGGCATCTCGCTGATGATCGGGATGTGGTCGTTCACCCAGACGCAGCCCGCCTTGATCTCACGGGTGGCGCGGCCGGCCCGGTAGACGTCGCGCGTCCAGGCGGAGGCGGCGAGTCCGTACGGGGTGTCGTTGGCGAGCGCGATGCCCTCCTCGTCCGAGTCGAAGGGCAGGATCACCAGGACCGGGCCGAAGATCTCGGACTGGACGACCTCGCTGTCCTGGGCGGCGCCCGCGATCAGGGTGGGGAGGTAGAAGGCACCCTCGGGACGGCCCTTGGGCACGGCACCGCCGGTGACGACCCTGGCGTAGGAGCGGGCGCGCTCCACGAAGCCGGCGACCCGGTCGCGGTGGGTGTGCGAGACCAGGGGGCCGAGGTCGGTGGACGGGTCGAAGGGGTCACCGACGCGCACGCTCGCCATCACATCGGCGATGCCGGCGGTGAGCTGCTCGTACAGGGGGCGCTGGACGTAGACGCGGGTGGCCGCGGTGCAGTCCTGACCGGAGTTGATCAGCGATCCGGCGACGGCGCCCTGGATGGCGGCCTCCGGGTCGGCGTCGTCGAAGACGACGAAGGGAGCCTTGCCACCGAGTTCGAGGTGCAGCCGCTTGACGGTGGAGGTGGCGATCTCGGCGACGCGCTTGCCCACGGCCGTGGAGCCGGTGAAGGAGGTCATGGCCACGTCGGGGTGGCCCACCAGATGCTCTCCCGCGCCGAGGCCGGCGCCGGAGACGATGTTGATGACACCGTCGGGAATGCCGGCTTCGGTCGCAGCCTGGGCGAACATCAGCGAGGTCAGCGGGGTGATCTCGGCGGGCTTGAGGACGATGGTGTTCCCGGCCGCGACGGCCGGGAGGATCTTCCAGGCAGCCATCTGGAGCGGGTAGTTCCAGGGGGCGATGGAGCCGATGACCCCGATCGCCTCACGGCGTACGTACGAGGTGTGGTCACCGCTGTACTCGCCGGCCGACTGGCCCTGGAGGTGGCGGGCCGCGCCCGCGAAGAAGGCGGTGTTGTCCACGGTGCCGGGCACGTCGAACTCGGTGCTGAGCTTGATGGGCTTGCCGCACTGGAGGGATTCGGCCCGTGCGAAGTCATCGGCCTGTGCGGCCAGCACGGAGGCGAAGGCGTGCAGGGCGTCGGAGCGCTCGCCGGGGGTGGCGCCGGCCCACTGGGGGAACGCCTCGCGGGCGGCGGCGACGGCTGCGTCCACATCGCCGGTGCCGGCCAGCTCGTAGCTGAGGACGGTCTCACCGGTGGCCGGGTCGACGATGTCCTGCGTACGCCCCGAGGTGCCGGGCCGTAGCTGTCCGGCGATGTACTGCGCGCCGCTGGCGAAACGGTCCTGCATCTGGTCGCGGTTGCCCATGACGTCTCCGTAGTCCCAGTTCGATGCGTATCGCCCTGGATGTTGACTGATTGGTGCCCGGACGGTGCCGGGCGGTGCCGTGATCGTGCCGGAAGGGTGGTGGGGGCCGTGGGGCTGTGGACGTCAAGATTCCGGCGCTTGACGTCGTTGTCCCAGCGTGAATGGAGTGCCGATCCTGACAGAGCACCCTTAAGCCAACAAGTGATTCCGTTGTTGCCTTTTGGTTACGCGACGGAATCGGTCGACCATCTGTCGCGTCTACGGGCAATTCCCCGTACGGAGTGTCAGTGGTGGATGCAAGACTCGCGTGCATGGCGATGGATGAGCTGATGCAGCAGGTCAGCAGGGGTGAGCGAGTCACGTACCTGCACTTCTGGGGCCACCGGCCGCGCGCAGACGGATCGATCGGCGCGGGCTGTCTCAGTCAGTGGTGGCCCTCGCCGTTCACGGTCGACGGCGTGCACTACGCGACGGCGGAGCACTGGATGATGGCGGAGAAGGCCAGGCTGTTCGATGACCCGGAGGCCGAGCGGCGGGCCCTCGACGCCGGGAGTCCGGCGGAGGCCAAGAAGGCGGGCCGGCTGGTGCGCGGCTTCGACGAGACCGTGTGGAAGCGGGAGCGGTTCGGCATTGTGCGCCGCGGCAGCGTGCACAAGTTCGGTCTGCTCCCGGAGCTCCGGGCCTTTCTGCTGGCCACCGGGGACCGCGTACTGGTGGAGGCGAGTCCACGGGACCGGATCTGGGGGATCGGGCTGACGGCCGGCGATGAGCGCGCGGCGGACCCGAGCCGTTGGCGGGGGCTGAACCTCCTGGGGTTCGCGCTGATGGAGGCCCGGGAGGAGCTTCGGCGCGAGACGGGTGCGAGAGGGCAGCCCGTGCAGGAGGAGGGCCCCGGGGGTCGAGGCGGCGGGTGATGCCTGGGGATGGTGCCCGGCGGGGTCGCGTTGAGGTGCCGCGGCCCGACCTCGCGCACCGACCCGAGAGCCGCGAAGCCGGAGCAGGCCCAGCGGTCCGGAGCGAGTCGGAGAGGCCCGACGCACGGCCGGGGCGTCTCCGACTCGGGGCCCTAGGGAGTGTCAGCAAAGTAGCGTCGTCCGCCCGGAGGGCGGGTCTGGCGGGACTTTGCGGACACGACCTAGATCTGCTCGCTGGCGATCCCCCACACGATCAGCGCCAGATAGAGCACGCCGAACACGATGCCGATCGACCCCAGGATGATCCCGGACAGCGCCATGCCGCCGTTGTTCGCCTCGCCCTGTCGTACGCGCTTGCGGCCGATGACGCCGAAGACGATGGCCATGATGCCCAGGATGATCGAGACCACGCCGTAGAGACAGAACAGCAGCGTGGCCACGATGCCGAGCACCATGGCGGTGGTGCCCAGCCCGTTCTGCTGGGGGAGCAGCGGCTGGTGTCCCGGGTGTCCGTACGCCGGATAGCCGGGGAATGGCGCATAGGCCGCCGGCCCCTGCTGCGGGGCGCTCGGAGCCGCCGGGTAGCCGTAGGGGCCGGCGGGAGCCGGGCCGCCGGGTGCCACGGGAGGCGGCGGCACCGACTCCGCGGGCGGTTGGGGCACGGCACCGGGCATGGCGGCGATCGTGGGCTGGTCGTGCACGTGCGGCGAGGGGTAGGGAGGTGTGGACTGCCCCGGTCCCGCGTGCGGCGCGGCCGGAGCTGGCGGCGCCCACGGGTCGTGCGGTTCCTGTTCGCCCATCGGCTGGGACGGGTGATTGGTCATGGTTCTCCCCCCGGTTGTCCTCCGGTCATGCTAAAGCCTCGGCCGTCCGGAGGAACCGGCCGCCTACGATGATCCCTGCCCCTACTGCGCCCGATCGCCCCGGAGGACCCTCGATGACCGATCTGCACACCTTCATCGCGGGGATGCCCAAGGCGGAGCTGCACGTGCACCACGTCGGATCGGCGTCCCCCAGGATCGTCGCCGAGCTCGCCGCGCAGCACCCGGACTCCCAGGTGCCGACCGATCCGGAGGCGCTCGCCGACTACTTCACCTTCACGGACTTCGCGCACTTCATCGACGTCTATCTGTCGGTGGTCGATCTGATCCGTACGCCCGAGGACGTCCGGCTGCTCACCTTCGAGGTGGCCCGGGACATGGCACGGCAGAACATCCGCTACGCCGAGCTGACGATCACCCCCTTCAGTTCGACCCGTCGCGGCATCGACGAGCGGGCGTTCATGGACGCGATCGAGGACGCCCGCATCGCCGCCGAGCGGGAGTTGGGCGTGGTGCTGCGGTGGTGCTTCGACATTCCTGGAGAAGCGGGGCTGGAGGCGGCCGACGAAACGACCCGGCTCGCCGTGGACCTGCGTCCGGAGGGGTTGGTCTCCTTCGGGCTGGGCGGGCCGGAGATCGGCGTGTCACGGGCCCAGTTCACCTCGCACTTCGACCGGGCGATCGCAGCCGGTCTGCGGTCGGTCCCCCACGCCGGGGAGACGACGGGTCCGCAGACGATCTGGGACGCGATCCGTCATCTGGGGGCGGAGCGCATCGGGCACGGCACCAGCGCCGTCCAGGACCCCGCACTGATCGCCCATCTCGCCGAGCACCGCATTCCGCTGGAGGTGTGCCCCACCTCGAACATCGCGACGCGTGCCGTTCTCGACCTCGAACAGCACCCCATCAGGCAGATGGTGGAGGCCGGAGTGTTGGTGACGGTCAACAGCGACGACCCGCCGATGTTCGGCACCGACCTCAACACCGAGTACGCGGTCGCGGCCCGACTCCTCGACCTCGATGAGCGCGGCGTGGCGGGACTCGCGAAGAACGCCGTGGAGGCGTCCTTCCTCGACCCTGCCGGGAAGTCCAGGATCAGCGACGAGATCGACGCCTACACCACGGCCTGGCTGGCACCCTGAGCGCAGCCGCCGCCGGGGCCGCACCCACGGGCGGGACAGGTCCGTACGACCGCGGGGCTGCGCGGGGTCCAAGCCGTGGACGTCCGCTCCGACGCGTAGGGGGCGTGCGGTGACAATGGGCCCATGCCTACCGTCACCGCCGTCGGTCACCGCGGCGATCCCTACCGCGCCCGTGAGAACACCCTCCCCTCGCTCCGCTCCGCCGTGGCCAGGGGAGCCGACGCGGTGGAGATCGATGTGCGCGTCACCCGGGACGGCGTGCCCGTCCTGCTGCACGACGCCTCGTTGAAGCGCCTGTGGAACCACGACCGCCCGCTCGCGGACCTCACGTACGACGAGGTGGCCCGGCTGACCGGGCGGGGAGTGCCCACCTTGGACGAAGCCCTGCACGCACTCGCTGACCGTCGCGTGATGATCGATCTGCCGGGCGCCACACCGGATTCGGTACGGGCGGTGGTGGGCGCGGTCGCCGAAGTCGGAGCCGCGGACCGCGCGTACTACTGTGCCGGCCCGACCACCATGCTCGCGGTGCGCACGGCCGACCCGTCCGCCGAGATCGCCCTGACCTGGACTTCGCTGGCGCCTCCCCGTCCGGTCCTGCTGGACGCCGTGCGCCCCCGTACGCTCAACTACCGCTTCGGCCTGATCAGCCGGGGGCTGGTGGACCGCGTCCACGCGGACGGGCTGTTGGTGTCGGCCTGGACCGCCGACACCCGGCGCACGATGCGCAGACTGCTCGCCGCCGGGGTCGACTCCATCACCAGCAATCGCATCGGCACCCTGCGTTCGATGGTGACGGCCGCGGACGGCGGGGCAACGCCGAACTACCCACGGCGCACGACGCCTTGATGCGGGCCTCTTGGAGCGGGGCCTCCTACAGTCCGGCGATGGTGTTCCAGCGCTGGGCCAGCCGGACGCGCTCGGCGGAGGTGATGTCCCGGGCGATGGCGAGTCTGCCGCGCATCTCGTCGTCGGGGAAGATCAGCGGGTCTTCGGCGAGGGCCGCGGTCTCCTCGTCCTTGGACGACGCAAGGACCTCGCGTGCGGCGGGCACCGGGCAGACGTAGTTGACCCAACTCGCGAGCTCGGCGGCGACCTCGGGCTGGTAGTAGTGGTCGATGAGCACCTCGGCGTTGCTCTTGTGCCGGGCGAGGTTGGGGATCATCAGGCTCTCGGCCCAGAGTTCGCCGCCCTCCTCGGGCACGACGAAGGCGATATCGGGATTGTCCGCCTGGAGTTGGATCACGTCCCCCGAGTACGCCTGGCACGCGAGCACGTCCCCGCTGTCGAGGTCCTTGATGTAGTCGTTCCCGGTGAAACGGCGGATGTGACGGCGCTTGACCATGCGTTCCACCCGGTCGCACATGGTGTGGAAGTCGTCCTCGGTCCATCGGGTGACGTCCACGCCCTCCCCCTGCATCAGGAGGGCGAAGGACTCGTCGAGCCCGGAGAGCAGGGTGACCCGCCCGCGAAGGTCATCCGCCCACAGGTCGCCCGTGCTCCGCAGTTCCCGACCGAGCTTCTTGCGGTTGTAGGCGATGCCGGTGATCCCGGACTGCCAGGGCACGCTGTGCAGCCGGCCCTTGTCGAAGGCGGGCGAGCGCAGTTGGGGGTCCAGGTACCGGGTGACGTTCGGCTGCTTCGCCCGGTCCATCTCCTGGACCCAGCCGAGGCGTACGAAGCGGGCGGCCATCCAGTCACTGATGACGACGAGGTCCCGGCCGGTCTCCTGGTGGTTCATCAGCGCCGGACTGACCTTGCCGAAGAACTCGTCGTTGTCGTTGATCTCCTCGGTGTAGCGGACCGAGATCCCGGTGCGCTCGGTGAAGGAGTCCAACGTGGGCCGACGGGACTCGTTCTTCTCGTCGGTGTCGATGTACAGCGGCCAGTTGGCGAAGTGGACCCGACGGTCCTGCGCGGATCGATCCCGACCGGCGCGCTCACCGGGCTGTACGTAGGCGGCGGGCACCCCGCATCCGGTGAGGGCAGCACCGCCGGCGAGAGCGGCACCCGCGCCGAAGGCGCGCAGCAGGGACCGCCGTGACATGGGATTCATCCGTAGCGCTGACACCTGCGCAGGATGTCCGGCCCGACCTCGGGTGGGCAATGGACGGTCCGTCGACCCTTGGCGCCGGGGCCGGACACCTTGTCGATCATTCGTACCGCCTCCGGACAGGGGATACGACCGTGCCCCGCGCCGGAGCGGTCCGGGCGGGGCACGAGAAACGGACGGCCCCTGCCCGGACGCCGGGCGTCCGGGCAGCTCAGCCGTGAGCCACTGCCGTCAGATTGTGCGATGCGTGCGATCAGCCGTCGAGGGACGTCATCACGTGCTTGATCCGCGTGTAGTCCTCGAAGCCGTAGGCGGACAGGTCCTTGCCGTAGCCCGACTTCTTGTAACCGCCGTGGGGCATCTCGGCCACGAGCGGGATGTGGGTGTTGATCCAGACGCAGCCGAAGTCGAGCGCCTTCGACATCCGCATGGCACGCGCGTGGTCCTTGGTCCACACGGAGGACGCCAGCGCGTACTCGACGTCGTTGGCCCAGGTGAGCGCCTGGGCCTCGTCGGTGAAGGACTGGACGGTGATGACGGGCCCGAAGACCTCGTTCTGGATGATCTCGTCGTCCTGCTTGAGGCCGGAGACGACGGTGGGGGCGTAGAAGTACCCCTTGTCTCCGACGCGCTGTCCGCCCGCCTCGACCTTGGCGTGGGCCGGCAGCCGGTCGATGAACCCGGAGACCTGGGCGAGCTGGTTGGCGTTGTTGAGGGGGCCGTAGAGCACGTCCTCCTCGTCGGGCGCGCCGGTCTTGGTCTCGGAGGCCGTCTTGGCGAGGGCGGCCACGAACTCGTCGTGGATGGACTCGTGGACGAGCACGCGGGTCGCGGCCGTACAGTCCTGGCCCGCGTTGAAGTAGCCGGCGACCGCGATGTCCTCGACGGCCTTGGCGATGTCGGTGTCCTCGAAGACCACGACGGGGGCCTTGCCGCCCAGCTCCAGGTGGACGCGCTTGACGTCCTTGGCCGCGGCCTCGGCCACCTGCATGCCCGCGCGTACCGAACCGGTGATGGAGGCCATCGCCGGGGTGGGGTGCTCGACCATCGCACGGCCGGTGTCGCGGTCGCCGCAGATGACGTTGAAGACGCCCTTGGGGACGATGGCGCCGATGATCTCGGCGAGGAGCACGGTGGACGCGGGGGTGGTGTCCGACGGCTTGAGGACGACGGTGTTGCCCGCGGCGAGCGCCGGGGCGAACTTCCACACGGCCATCATCATCGGGTAGTTCCAGGGGGCGACCTGCGCACAGACGCCGACCGGCTCGCGGCGGACGATGGAGGTGAAGCCCTCCATGTACTCACCGGCGGAGCGGCCTTCGAGCATCCGTGCCGCGCCGGCGAAGAAGCGGATCTGATCCACCATCGGCGGGATCTCTTCGGTGCGGACGAGCTCCAGCGGCTTGCCCGTGTTCTCGGACTCGGCCGCGATCAGGTCCTCGGCCCGCTCCTCGACCGCGTCCGCGATCTTGAGCAGGACGCGCTGCCGCTCGGCCGGGGTCGCGTCGCGCCAGGCGGGGAAGGCGGCCTCGGCGGCGTCCATGGCGGAATCGACGTCAGCCTGCCCGGAGAGCGGGGACGCGGCGTAGACGTCACCGGTGGCGGGGTTGATGACATCAATCGTCCGGCCGTCGGCAGCGTCCCGGAACTCCCCGTTGATGTAGTTGCGCAGACGTCGCAGCTCGGTGGTCACTGTTGCCACCCCTCCTGTCAGATCTCCGATGGGTGAGTCAAGCTCAGCCTAGACGCACCAGTAACGTTTTCCATAGCCCCAACGCTCCCAATCTACGGAATCGGTGAGATCGGCAGCACATATCAACGAATTTCATCGGTCGGGGCTTGCGAGAGCGACGGGTCCCGGTGCATGGTGAGCTGGTGGCCAGTCGAAGCGCAGACTCCAGGAACGGCAGCGGATCGTCCCCGACGATCGACGCCGTCTCCCTCGCGATCATCGAGCAGCTCCAAGAGGACGGGCGTCGACCGTACGCCGCGATCGGCAAGGCCGTGGGCCTTTCCGAAGCGGCCGTGCGACAGCGCGTCCAGAAACTGCTCGATCAGGGCGTGATGCAGATCGTCGCCGTGACGGACCCGCTCACCGTGGGCTTCCGTCGCCAGGCGATGGTCGGCATCCAGGTCGAGGGCGACCTCGATCCGGTGGCGGAAGCGCTGACCGGCATGGACGAATGCGAGTACGTGGTGATGACCGCGGGCTCCTTCGACCTCATGGTGGAGGTCGTCTGCGAGGACGACGACCACCTGCTCGAAGTGATCAACAAGCGGATTCGTGCACTCCCCGGTGTGCGGTCCACCGAGAGCTTCGTCTACCTCAAGCTCAAGAAGCAGACCTACATGTGGGGAACCCGATAGCCGTGAGCCAGGAACGCAGCGACCTCTCCAAGTCCGCCTACGACCACCTGTGGATGCACTTCACCCGCATGTCGTCGTACGAGAACAACCCCGTCCCCACCATCGTCCGCGGTGAGGGCACCTACATCTACGACGACCAGGGCAAGCGCTACATCGACGGGCTCGCCGGCCTCTTCGTCGTCAACGCCGGGCACGGCCGCATAGAGCTGGCCGAGACCGCGTACAAGCAGGCCCAGGAGCTGGCGTTCTTCCCGGTGTGGTCCTACGCCCACCCGAAGGCCGTCGAGCTGGCCGAGCGCCTCGCCCACGAGGCCCCCGGCGACCTGAACAAGGTCTTCTTCACCACCGGTGGCGGCGAGGCCGTCGAGACCGCCTGGAAGCTCGCCAAGCAGTACTGGAAGCTGCGCGGTCACCACACCAAGTACAAGGTCATCTCGCGTGCGGTCGCCTACCACGGCACCCCGCAGGGCGCCCTGTCCATCACCGGTCTGCCCGCGCTGAAGGCCCCCTTCGAGCCGCTGGTCCCCGGCGCGCACAAGGTTCCCAACACCAACATCTACCGCGCCCCGATCCACGGCGACGACCCCGAGGCCTTCGGCCGCTGGGCCGCCGACCAGATCGAGCAGGAGATCCTCTTCGAGGGCCCCGAGACCGTGGCCGCGGTGTTCCTGGAGCCCGTGCAGAACGCGGGCGGCTGCTTCCCGCCCCCGCCCGGATACTTCCAGCGGGTGCGCGAGATCTGCGACCAGTACGACGTGCTGCTCGTATCCGACGAGGTCATCTGTGCCTTCGGCCGGCTCGGCACCACCTTCGCCTGTGACAAGTTCGGCTATGTGCCGGACATGATCACCTGCGCCAAGGGCATGACCTCGGGCTACTCCCCGATCGGCGCCTGCATCGTCTCGGACAAGATCGCCGAGCCGTTCTACAAGGGCGACAACACCTTCCTGCACGGCTACACCTTCGGCGGCCACCCGGTCTCCGCGGCCGTCGGCATCGCCAACCTCGACATCTTCGAGCGCGAGGGCCTCAACCAGCACGTCCTCGACAACGAGGGCAACTTCAAGGCCACGCTGGAGAAGCTCTACGACCTGCCGATCGTCGGCGACGTCCGTGGAAACGGCTTCTTCTACGGCATCGAACTGGTGAAGGACAAGGCCACCAAGGAGACCTTCACCGACGAGGAGACCGAGCGCGTCCTGTACGGCTTCCTCTCGAAGGCGCTGTACGACAACGGTCTGTACTGCCGGGCCGACGACCGCGGCGACCCGGTCATCCAGCTCGCGCCGCCGCTGATCGCGGACCAGACGACGTTCGACGAGATCGAGCAGGTGCTGCGGACCGTCCTCACCGAGGCGTGGACCAAGCTCTGATCACGACCGCCACGGTCTGATCTCGGCCCAGCAACACGGCCCGGGTACGCCCATCCGAGTGGATGGCGCGCACCCGGGCCGTGTGCTTCCCACCTGCCCGCATCCGGCTGCCTAGCGTGCGAGTGACCGATCGGCCTTGGCTTCGTTCCGCCGTACGAGGGACGACAAATCTGATCAGAACCGAGGTGTACGCCATGGTGGCCCCGCCGGACAACGACGTGATCTGGGCACGCGCCCTCCACCACTCCCACAACGGATCGCCCGCGCTCACCGGTGTCTCACTCGGGGTGCGCAAGGGAGAGGTCCTCGCCGTGTGCGGTCCCCGCGGCAGCGGAAAGACCACACTGCTGCGCTGTCTGTCGGGGCAGACCCTCGCCGACGAGGGCGAGGTCTGGTTCGACGGGTCCCCCGTCCACACCCTGCCCCCGCTCCAACGGGAACGGCTGCGCCGCGACCGCTTCGCCTGGGTCGGCCCCGAACCCGGTCTCGTCCCGGAGCTGACCGTCTGGGAGAACGCCGCCCTGCCCCTGCTGCTGCGCGGCACCCCACGGCGCAGCGCCAAGGCGACCGCGCTGGAGTGGCTGGAACGCCTCGACATCGGGCAGCTGAGCCGACACCGCCCGCACGCCCTCAACCAGGCGCAACGGCAACGCGCCACGGCCGCACGCGCGCTTGCCGCCACCCCGGGCGTCCTCTTCGCCGACGAACCCACCGCGTCCCTGCACCGCACGGACCACGCCCATCTCCTGCGCACAGTGCTCGCAGCCGCCCGCTCCCACCGGATCACGGTGGTGCTCGCCACCCACGACCCCGAGGTGGCGGCACTCGCCGACCGGACCGCGCTCCTGCTGGACGGCCGCCGCGTGACCTCGCTGACCGACATCGCACCGGAAGGCCGGGCCGAGTGCTCGCTCTCCGTCTAGCCCGCGGCTCCCACCCCCTGGTACTCCTGCGGCGACTGCTGGTGGCCGCGGCGTCCGCTGGGGTCGGCTTCCTGCTGCTGTGCGCGCTGACCCATGCGCTGGCACACCCCGGGAACTCCGCGGCCTCCCTGCTGCGCCTGTCCTGGTGCGTGATCCCGCTCGCCGCCACCGTCCAGTTCGCGACGGCCGTGGCCCGCACCGACCCCGGCACCCGACCGCGCACCGGACTGTCCGCCATCGGTCTGGGTCCCGGCCGGATGGCTCTGCTCGCCGCCGCGTCCACCGCGGTCGCGGCCACCCTCGGTAGTGCGGTCGCCCTCCTGTTCTTCCTCCACCTGCGGGGCGACCTCACCGGTCTGCCCTTCGACGGCGCCGCAGCCGAACTGCTCGCCGCCGATCAACCGCTGCCGTTCGCGGCCACACTGACCCTCCTGACGCTCGCCCCGCTGACCGCCACGGCCGCGGCGGCGCTCACCCTGCGCCCCCGCGAGGACGAACCGGCACCCGATGAGCTCCCGGCACCGCCCGCCGTGCCGGGTGGACTGCCCTGGGGCTGTGCGCTGACCGCGGTGGGGCTCGCGATCGGTACATACGCCGCCCACACGGACGGCGGCGCGTCGGTCCAACTGCCCGGGGAACTCGACAGCAACCCGGTGGGCGTCCTCATCGGCTGGGCGCTGACCGCGGTGGGACTTGCGGTCTCCGGGCCGGCCCTGACCCACTTCAGCGGACGGCTGCTGCAAATCCTGCGGCCAGGCGCGGTACGACTGCTCGCGGGACGGATCCTGATGGCGGAGTCGCATCGGATCGGGCGGCCTCTGGGGGTGGTGTGCGCGGTGGCGTCGGCGGTGATCGCGGCCTGGACGCTCGCGGGTGAGGGGCCACGGCCCTTCGGCCCCCTGACCGGGCTCGGCGCCGCACTGGTGATCGCCTGTACGTCGGCGACGCTGCTCATCGCCGCGGTCGACGTCCGCCGCACCCGGACGCAGGCCATGGGCGAGTTGCGGGTGCTGGGGGCTCCTGCGGGCTCCCTGCGGCTGGCCGCCCTGCTGCGGGTGACGGCGCTGCTGGTGGTGTTCGCCCCTCTGACCTGGGCGGTGGCAACGCTGGCGGCGGCCCCGCTGACGGGCTGACAGGTGCCGGGCCGGGCGGCTGATGTCCGCATCTCCAATGAGGACCGGCCCGGGCTCCTCGGCTCGGAGCCTCGCATCGCGGGCGTACGACCGGAGCGGTGCGGGCGGTCCTGTGCCCGGGCCACAGGGGCCCTCGGGTCCCTCGTCCGGGCCGGCATTACCTCCGACGTCATCGACGTTTCACCGTGACCGCAGCAGGATTCCTGCCGTAGCCCCTCGCTGCCGTAGCTGATGCCCCCCGTATCCCGTATCCCGTATCCCGTGGAAGGACCCCGCCATGACCACCGCACCCGCTGCCCCTACCGCACCCGCGCCCGCCCGGCTCCCCGATGGCGAGGAGGAGACCCGGGCCGTCGTGTCCGCACTCTTGACCCGCCTCCAGGAAGGATCGCCGGACCGGATCGCGGAACTGTTCGCTCCGGAGGTCGACTGGGTGATCGCCGAGAACCCGGCGGTGCCCTGGATCCGACCGCGACGCACCCGGGCCGATGTCGCGGACCACTTCCGGGAGTTGGCCGATGGCCAGCAGCCCGACCCCGCGGGCACCTCCATCGACGCCATCACCGTCACCGCTGACCGGGCCCTGCTCAGCGGACGGCTCGCCGGCACGGTCCGGGCGACGGGGAAGTCGTTCCGCTCACCGTTCACGCTGGGGCTGACGGTCCGCGGCGGACTGATCACCGGCTACCGCGTGGTGGAGGACGCCCTCGCCATCGCGGAAGCCTGCACCCCGTCACCGGACACACGACGCCACGCACCGAACGCGAACTGACGGCCGCTCAAAGCCGTCCGACACCAGCGGAACCGCCCCGCCTAACGGCACCTCACCCCAGGACCACCACCTCGTCCACCGCGAAGGTGACCCCCACCTCCGCGCCCTCGTCGGGAACGTCCCGCAGCGCCACCTCCGCCTCCAACGGGGGGCCTCCCTCGGGACGCAGCCGTACCGCCACCCGGCTGCCGCGGAACGTCCGACCCTCCACACGACAGCGCACACCGTCCTCGGGCGCCCCGATGCGCACCCCCGCAGGTCGCACCAACAGCCGCTGCTCGCCCTGTGCCGAGCCGTCAGGAACGGGGACCTTCCCCCACGACGTACGGGCGACCGTGCCGCTGACGGTGGCCGGGACGACATTGTCGAAGCCGAGGAACCGGGCGACGAACTCATCGGCCGGGCGCTGCCAGACCTCCAGCGGCGCACCCGTCTGGGCGATGCGCCCTTCGTGCATGACCACCACCCGGTCGGCGAGCGCGAACGCCTCGCCCTGGTCGTGGGTGACGGCGAGGACGGTGGTGCCCAACCGCCCGAACAGCTCCCGCAGTTCGATGACGAGCCGCTCCCGCAATCCCCGGTCCAACTGCCCGAGAGGCTCGTCCAGCATCAACAGCCGCGGCTCGGGGGCGAGCGCCCTGGCCAGGGCGACCCGCTGCTGCTCACCACCGGAGAGGGAGGAGATCGCCCGCCGCTGGGCGCCGGGCAGTCCCACCAGCTCCAGCAACTCGGTGACCCGTCGCTGTTGTTCGGCCTTCGTGGCGCCGTGCATCCGCAGCCCGAAGGCCAGGTTGCCGCCGACGTCCCGTTGCGGAAAGAGCTGGTGGTCCTGGAACATCAGCCCGACACCGCGTCGGTGCACCGGGACGCCACCCTGGTCGGCTCCCGAAAGGAGCACCCGCCCGGCATCGGCGTGCTGGAGTCCGGCGACCACACGCAACAGCGTCGACTTCCCGCTGCCGCTGGGACCGAGGACACAGACGATCTCGTGCGCGACGACGTCCAGACGTACCGCGTCGAGCACGGCGCGCGAGCCGAAGCGGACGGTCACGTCATCGAGGCGGAGCAGCGGATCGGTCGGGGCCATCAGAATTCTCCGGAGGTGTTGCGGACCCGGGTCCGCTCCAGCAGTAGCAGCGCGGTCGCGCACACGGCCATCAGGATCGTGCTCAGCGCCATGGCCTGGCCGTAGTTCAGCTCTCCTGGCCGTCCGATCAGCCGTGCCACCGCGACGGGCAGGGTGGGGTGGTCGGGCCGGGCGATGAACACGGTGGCTCCGAACTCGCCCAGGGAGACGGCGAACGCGAAGCCGGCAGCGATCAGCACCGCCCGCCGCACCATGGGGAAGTCGACCTCGCGCCACACCCGGAGCGGAGAGGCACCGAGCACCGCCGCCGCCTCGCGCAGCCGCCCGTCGACGGCCCGGAGGACCGGCAGCATGATCCGTACCACGAAGGGGACTCCGACCAGGGCCTGGGCCAGCGGCACCAGGATCCAGGAAGCTCTGAGGTCCAGGGGCGGCTCGTCCAGGGTGATCAGGAAGCCGAAGCCGACGGTCACCGCGGAGACACCGAGCGGCAGCATCAGCAGTGCGTCGAAGCCCCGGACCAGCCGACCCGCCCGTCTGGTGAGCGCGGCAGCCGCGAGTCCGCCGATGAGTACGGCGATGCCGGTCGCGGCCAGCGCGTACTGGAGCGAGTTCCAGACCGCTTCGATCGGCGGAACGAGGAAGGCGGACCCGCTGTCGTCGAGGTCGCCCAACGCCCGGTAGTAGTCGAATCCATAGCCGCCCGGGGTATCGAGGGAGCGTTCCACCAGCACCGCGAGCGGGGCGATGAGCAAGAGGGCGACGGTGGTGAGCACCACGCCGAGCAGGGTCCACTGGCCCCTGCCGCGCGGCGGCCTGGCGGTGCGTGCCGGATCCACCAGCCGCAAGGTGCTCTCTCGGCGGCGCAGGGTCCGGGCGTGCACGGCGAGGACGGCACCGACCGCGACGAACTGCACCATCGTGAGCACCGCCGCCGTTCTCAGGTCCAGCAGCTGCGCGGTCTGCCGGTAGATCTCCACTTCCAGCGTGGCGTAGGAGGGTCCGCCGAGGATCTGTACGACGCCGAAGGAGGTGAAGGTGAAGAGGAAGACCATCAGGGCCGCTGCGGCCAGGGCGGGCGTCAGTGCGGGCAGGGTCACCTGCCGCCAGGCCGCGATGCGCCCGGCTCCCAGCACCCGCGCGGCCTCCTCCTGCCGGGGGTCGAGCTGGGACCAGAGCCCGCCGACGGTCCTGACGACGACGGCGTAGTTGAAGAAGACGTGGGCGAGCAGGATGGCCCAGACGGTGGCGTCCAGCCGAACGCCCCACAGTTCGTCCAGCGGTCCGCCGCGGCCCACCAGGGCGAGGAAGGCGGTGCCGACGACGACCGTGGGCAGCACGAACGGCACGGTCACCGCCGCTCGCAGCAGCCGTTTGCCGGGGAATTCCAGCCGGGCGAACACATAGGCCCCGGGCAGCGCGACGAGCAGGGTGAGCGCGGTGGAGGCGAGCGCCTGCCAGGTGGTGAACCAGAGCACCCGCTGGAGGTCGTCACGGCCGATGACCTCGCCGATCCGGGCGAACTGCCACGCTCCGCCGTCCCTGAGCCCCCGGCCGACGATGGCGGCGACCGGGTAGGCGAAGAAGACGGCGAAGAAGGTGACGGGCAGGGCCATCAGACCGAGCCGCGCGGCGGTGGCCCGCAGCTCGGTCCGACGGCCGGTCCGTGCTACTTCACGACGAGCGAGGACCACGTCTGGATCCACTGCTCCCGGTTCTTGGCGATGGTGTCGGGTGCGACGGTCTTCGGAGCGTCGATGACCTCGCCGAAGGTGGTGAACAGCTCGGGGAGCTTGGCGCCCTTGAGGACCGGATTGACGAACATGTTCAGCGGCATGTCCTCCTGGAACGTCTTGGAGACCATGAAGTCCAGCAGCGCCTTGCCGCCCGCCTCGTTCTTGGCGCCGTTCAGCAGCCCGGCGAACTCGATCTGACGGAAGCAGGTGCCGGTGGCGACACCGGTAGGGGCCGTCGTGGGCTGGGGCTTGGAGTAGAGGACCTCCACCGGCGGGCTTGAGGCGTAGGAGACGACGAGCGGACGATCGGCCTTCGCCTTCTTGCCACCGGCCGAGCCGGAGAACTCTTCGTTGTACGCCTGGTCCCAGCCGTCGACGACCTTGACGCCATTGGCCTTGAGCTTCTTCCAGTACCCGGTCCACTGGTCTTCGCCGTACTGGGCGACCGTGCCGAGGAGGAAGCCGAGGCCGGGCGACGAGGTGGCCGCGTTCTCGACGACGAGCAGGTTCTTGTACTCGGGCTTGACCAGGTCGTCGAAGGTGACCGGGGGCGCCAGCTTCTTGTCGGCGAAGTACTTCTTGTCGTAGTTGACGCAGATGTCCCCGGTGTCGACCGGGGTGACGCGGTGCTCGCCCTTGTCCAGTTGGACTTCGGCGCTCACCTGGTCCAGGCCCTTGGCCCGGTATCCGGTGAACAGCCCCTTGTCTAGGGCGCGGGAGAGCAGGGTGTTGTCGACGCCGAAGAAGACGTCGCCCTGCGGGGAGCCCTTGGTGAGGATCTCCTTGTTGAGCGCGGTACCGGCGTCCCCGCTCTTGAGGATCTTCACCTTGTATCCGGACTGCTTGGTGAAGTCGGCCAGTACGGCGTCGGACACGGCGAACGAATCGTGGGTGACCAGGGTGACCGTCTTGGACGGCTTGCCCGAGGACCCGGCGTCCTCGGTGTCCCCGTCGGTGCCGCAGGCGGCGAGCGCGGTGACGCCCAGCGCCGCGGCCAGCGCGGTGACCGTGGCCTTCTTGATGGTGTTCACTGAGAATTCCTCCTGGGGGTGGCCAGGAAGAGACGCGGCCCCACCCGCTCCCCGCGCACGAGGCGCACGAGGAATTCGGGCAGGGCGCAACAGCTTGAGTGGTGTCCGAACTCCCTACCCAGAATGACCTGGGCGAGGTTCAGAGGGTCTGCGGTCTTCTCAAACCGCACTCTCAGCGCTGTGGCGCTCCCCTGTCGGATATATGCAGATGTACGAGGCACACCTTACAAGGTCCACACCCCTCGACGGCAGGGGTCCTCGACGGCAGAGGCCCCGGGGCCGACAAAACCCCTGAACCCCCACAAGGCACTCAGCGCTCGGCTGCCGCCAGCTGACCGCACGCGCCGTCGATCTCCTGCCCCCGGGTGTCCCGGACGGTCACGGGCACCCCGTGCGCGGCGATCGCGTTGACGAAGGCCCGCTCGTCCTCGGGCCGCGAAGCGGTCCACTTGGAGCCCGGGGTCGGGTTCAGCGGGATCAGATTGACGTGGACCCGCTTGTTCTTCAGCAACCGGCCGAGGAGGTCACCGCGCCACGCCTGGTCGTTGATGTCCCGGATCAGCGCGTACTCGATGGAGACCCGACGGCCGGACTTCTCCGCGTACTCCCAAGCGGCGTCGAGGACCTCACGGACCTTCCAGCGGGTGTTGACGGGAACGAGGGTGTCGCGCAGTTCGTCGTCGGGCGCGTGCAGCGAGACGGCGAGACGGCACTTGAAGCCCTCGTCGGCGAAGCGCAGCATCGCCGGCACCAGACCGACGGTCGACACGGTGATCCCGCGCTGGGAGATGCCGAGCCCGTCCGGCTCCGGATCCGTGAGCCGACGGATCGCGCCGACGACCCGCTTGTAGTTGGCGAGCGGCTCGCCCATCCCCATGAACACGATGTTGGACAGCCGCGCCGGACCGCCGGGGACCTCCCCGTCCCGCAGGGCGCGCATTCCGTCCACGATCTGGTGGACGATCTCGGCCGTGGACAGATTGCGATCGAGGCCGGCCTGTCCTGTCGCGCAGAACGGACAGTTCATGCCACAGCCGGCCTGTGAGGAGATGCACATGGTCACCCGGTCCGGGTAGCGCATCAGCACCGACTCCACCAGCGTCCCGTCGTGCAGCCGCCACAGGGTCTTGCGGGTGGTGTCCTCGTCACAGGAGATGTGGCGCACGACGGACATCAGATCGGGCAGCAGTTCGGAGGCGAGCTTCTCCCGCGCGGCGGCGGGGATGTCGGTCCACTGGGCCGGGTCGTGCGCGTACCGGGCGAAGTAGTGCTGCGAGAGCTGCTTGGCACGGAACGGCTTCTCACCGATGGCCGCGACGGCTTCCTTCCGCTCGGCGGGCGAGAGGTCGGCGAGGTGCCGCGGGGGCTTCTTGGCTCCGCGAGGTGCAACGAAAGTGAGCTCTCCCGGGGCGGGGGCCATGAGCGGTAACTCCTCAGTGAGACGAGACCGGGCAGCCTCCGCGGGGGCGGAGCCGACAACGGTGTGGTGCGACCCGCCCAGGGGCCGCAACGGGCCGCCCCGGGGCTGCGGGGCCGAAAGGGCGCGCCGCTGCTTGAGCGGCACGCCCTTCCAGGGTAACGGGTACGCAGCCGACCGCTCCGCCGTCGCCGGATCGCCCCTCCCCGTCACTCCGCTCACTCCGCGTGGCACGGCCACGAGTGCCGCGCCCCAGGAACACAGCGGCCACGAGTCGAAGCCGTCGGCGCTGCCGTACGACCCGTCCCGTGGCCTGGGCGGTACCCCTGGAGCGCCTGGGCTCAGCCCGAGCCGACGAAGAGGACCAGGAGCAACCACACCACCGGAGCCGTCGGCAACAGCGAATCGAGCCGGTCCATGATCCCGCCGTGCCCCGGCAGGAGCGTGCCCATGTCCTTGATGCCGAGGTCCCTCTTGATCATCGACTCGCCGAGGTCACCGAGGGTGGCGCTGACCGCGACCGCGAGCCCCAGCAGCAGCCCCTGCCACCAGGCACCGCCGTCGACCAGGAACTGCATGCACAGCGCACCGGCGACCATCGCGAAGCCGACCGCGCCCAGCAGGCCCTCGCGGGTCTTGCCGGGACTGATGCGCGGCGCCAGCTTGTTCTTGCCGAACCGCCAGCCCACGGCGTACGCACCGGTGTCGCTGACGATGGTGAGCACCAGGAAGGTCAGGACCCGCTTGGCGCCGTCGTCGGCGGTGAGCATCAGCGCGACGAAGGTCGCGAGGAAGGGGACGTAGAAGGCGGCGAAGACCCCCGCGGTCACGTCCTTGAGGTAGCCGTCGGGCGGCTCGGTCATCCGCCAGACGAGGACGGCGAGCGCCGTGAGCGCCATGGCGACCCAGGCGCCCTCCGCCCCGCGCACATAGCCGGCGACGACCATCGCAGCGCCACCGATCGCAAGCGGCACCAGCGGCGCCTTGATCTGCTTGCGCTCGTCCAGGCGCGTGGTCAGCTCCCACAGCCCGACCACCACGGCGACGACGACGACCCCGACGAACACGGCCTTGACGACGAAGAGCGACGCCACGATCACGGCACCGAGCGCAACCCCGACCCCTATGGCCGCCCGCAGGTCACGGCCGGCCCGCTTCTTCTCCCTGGCGGCCTGACGACCCGCCCGCTGTGCGCGCGGTCCCTCGGGCGCCGACTCGGGCTGCGGAGTGGGCATGGGCTCCTGCGGCTTCTCCTCGCGGAACAGAGGGCCACTCAGCCGAGCGGCCCTCCGGTCGCGCTCATCGCGGGATGCGTGATCGTCGGGGTCTTCGGCGTCTCTACCTGCATCGGGAAAGTCCGGCACGATGGGCATGGGCCGAGTCTGCTGTGCGTCACGCTCATCGTATGCAGGACCCGCCGGGGCAAGGCCCTGGTCGGACGGCGGCCACTGCCCGACGTAACTGGCCCCCGCCGGGGCCCCCCAGGAAGAGTCGTTCATCAGACTTCGAGCAGCTCGGCTTCCTTGTGCTTCAGCAGCTCGTCCACCTGGGCCACGTACTTGGCGGTGGTGTCGTCGAGCTCCTTCTCCCCGCGGCGCCCCTCGTCCTCGCCGACCTCGCCGTCCTTGACGAGCTTGTCGATGGCTTCCTTGGCCTTGCGGCGCACGGAGCGGATCGAGATCTTCGAGTCCTCGGCCTTGCTCTTCGCGACCTTGATGTAGTCACGACGGCGCTCTTCGGTCAGCTCCGGGAACACCACACGGATGATGTTGCCGTCGTTGCTCGGGTTGACCCCGAGGTCGGAGTCGCGGATCGCCTGCTCGATGTTGCGCAGCGCGCTCTTGTCGAACGGGGTCACCACCGCCATGCGCGGCTCCGGCACCGAGAACGAGGCCAGCTGGTTGATCGGGGTCAGTGCACCGTAGTAGTCGGCCACGATCTTGTTGAACATCGCCGGGTGCGCACGGCCGGTACGGATCGCCGCGAAGTCCTCCTTGGCGACCACGACGGCCTTCTCCATCTTCTCCTCGGCTTCGAGGAGGGTCTCTTCGATCACCACGTGCTCCTGCGTGTCTTGAGTGGGCCCGGCGTACGGAATTTCGGGCGGGCGGAACCTGTCTGGCGTCTATCCCCTGCACGGTGTCCGACCGGCAGGGCTTTGTCTATCCCCGGACGGCCTCGGCCGGTCGTCCCCGGACACCCGCGGGTCAGGTTCGGGTGCCCTGATCGCTCACCAGCGTGCCGATCTTCTCACCCCGGACGGCCCGCGCGATATTGCCCTCGGTGAGCAGTTCGAAGACCAGGATGGGGAGGGAGTTGTCGCGGCAGAGCGTGATGGCGGTGGCGTCGGCGACCTTGAGGTCCCGGGTGATCACCTCGCCGTACTCCAGCGCGTCGAACTTCACCGCGTCGGGGTTGGCCTTGGGGTCGGAGTCATAGACCCCG
Organism: Streptomyces sp. NPDC005963; assembly: GCF_040638655.1. NCBI lineage: Bacteria > Bacillati > Actinomycetota > Actinomycetes > Kitasatosporales > Streptomycetaceae > Streptomyces > Streptomyces sp. NPDC005963. The sequence goes on from NZ_JBEXVD010000026.1 coordinate 45,745, forward strand.
TCAACCCCGTTCTTCCCCATCAGCAGGGCTTCGGCGTCGATCTCCAGAGCACGCTGCGCCGCGGTGGTGTCCGTGGAGAAGTACGGCATTCCCATACCGGCGCCGAAAATCACGACGCGGCCCTTCTCTAGGTGGCGCACGGCCCGCAGCGGGATGTAGGGCTCCGCGACCTGGCCCATGGTGATCGCGGTCTGGACCCGCGAGTCGATGCCCTCCTTCTCCAGGAAGTCCTGGAGGGCGAGGCAGTTCATCACGGTGCCGAGCATGCCCATGTAGTCGGAACGGGCCCGGTCCATCCCGCGCACCTGGAGTTCGGCGCCACGGAAGAAGTTGCCGCCACCGATCACGATGGCGATCTGGGCACCGTCACGGACGACGGCGGCGATCTCACGGGCGATGGCGTGGACGACATCGGGATCGACACCGAGCCCTCCGCCGCCCGAGAACGCTTCACCGGAGAGCTTCAGCATGAAGCGTCCGGCCTTGTTCACTTCGTGATTCCCGTCGTGATCGCTGTTGTCGCCGGCAGCCTGGTTGGCGTCCGCGCCCTTGTTCATGGAGATCTCCTCGTGCACATACGAAGAAGGCCATTGCCGCCTGGGTGCTGGTGTCCCTGTCGGCAATGGCCTCCTCGTCAGATCTGCGGTCGTCCGGCGCCTCGGCGCAGCACTGCCGCCTGACTATCGCGGCCGATGACTGCGTGAGAAACCCTAGCGGGCTCCCGGACCGATCGCGTACTCGCCGTCTGCTCAGGCGCCGACGCGAATGCGGGCGAAGCGCTTCAGCGTGACACCGGCCTCGTCCAGGATCTTCTGGACGGACTTCTTGTTGTCCTTGGCGAACGGCTGCTCAAGGAGGGTGACCTCCTTGAAGAAGCCGTTGACCCGACCCTCGACGATCTTGGGAAGGGCGGCCTCGGGCTTGCCCTCCTCACGCGAGGTGGCCTCGGCGACGCGACGCTCGTTCTCGACGACGTCGGCCGGGACCTCGTCACGGCTGAGGTACTTGGGCGAGAAGGCGGCGATGTGCTGCGCGACGTCCTTGGCGACGACGGCGGCCTCGTCACCGGCCTTGTCCAGCTCGACCAGCACGCCGACCTGCGGCGGGAGGTCGGGCATGGTGCGGTGCATGTAGACGCCCACGAACGCGCCGGTGAACTGCGCGAAACGGTCGAGGACGATCTTCTCGCCGAGGTTGGCGTTGGCCTCGTCGACGTACGCCTGAACGGTCTTGCCGGCCTCGATCTCGGAGGCGAGCAGGGCGTCGAGGTCCGCCGGGGAGGTCGCGGCGACGTGCGCGGCGAGCGTGTTGGCGACCGTCTGGAACTTGTCACCCTTGGCAACGAAGTCCGTCTCGCACTTCAGCTCAAGCAGCACGCCGGAGGTCTGGTCCTCGGAGATGAGGGAGACGACCGCGCCGTTCTCGGCGCTGCGGCTCTCGCGCTTGGCAACGCCCTTCTGCCCCTTGACGCGGAGCAGCTCGACGGCCTTGTCGACACTGCCCTCGGCCTCGTCCAGCGCCTTCTTGCAGTCCATCATGCCGGCGCCGGTCAGCTCACGGAGCTTCTTGATGTCAGCGGCGGTGTAGTTCGCCATGTCCTTGAGTCTCTTCTCGAAAGTCAAAAGTCGAAGATCTGCCGAAGATCTCACGACGATCAGTCGAAGATCTACGGGTGTACGGCGGGGGCCGGTGCACCTGGCACCGTCCCCCGCCGTCTCACCTACCGAAGCTGTTCGGCGATCAGGCCTGCTGCTCGGCGTCCGCGGCCGGAGCCTCGGCGACCGGAGCCTCAGCCTCGGCTGCCGGGGCAGCCTCGGCCTCTGCGGCCGGGGCCTCGTCGGCGGCGGGGGCCTCAGCAGCGGCCTCGGCCGGCTTCTCGGCGTCGTCGGACTTCTTGTCGCCCTCGAGCAGGTCGCGCTCCCACTCGGCGAGGGGCTCGCCGACGGCCTTGTCGCCCGGCTTGGAGTCACCGGTCGCGACGCCGGAACGGGCGATGAGACCCTCGGCGACGGCGTCGGCGATCACGCGGGTGAGCAGGGTGACGGAGCGGATCGCGTCGTCGTTGCCCGGGATCTTGTAGTCGACCTCGTCGGGGTCGCAGTTGGTGTCGAGGATCGCGACGACCGGGATGTGGAGCTTGCGCGCCTCACCGACGGCGATGTGCTCCTTCTTGGTGTCGACGATCCAGACGGCGCTGGGCACCTTCTGCATCTCGCGGATGCCGCCGAGGGTCTTCTCCAGCTTGGCCTTCTCGCGGGAGAGGACCAGCAGCTCCTTCTTGGTGAGGCCGGAGGCGGCCACATCGTCGAAGTCGATCTGCTCAAGCTCCTTGAGGCGCTGGAGCCGCTTGTAGACGGTGGAGAAGTTGGTCAGCATGCCACCGAGCCAACGCTGGTTGACGTACGGCATGCCCACGCGGGTCGCCTGCTCGGCGATCGCCTCCTGGGCCTGCTTCTTGGTGCCGACGAACATGATGGAGCCGCCGTGGGCGACGGTCTCCTTGACGAACTCGTAGGCGCGGTCGATGTACGACAGCGACTGGAGCAGGTCGATGATGTAGATGCCGTTGCGCTCGGTGAAGATGAAGCGCTTCATCTTCGGGTTCCAGCGACGGGTCTGGTGACCGAAGTGGACGCCGCTTTCCAGCAGCTCCCGCATCGTGACGACGGCCATGGCCGTATCTCCTTGATTCTCGGTTGTGTCCTGACGCCCCGACGCGCCGTGCCACAGGGACCGAGGAGCGCGGCCACCGAAACCGTGAAAGGTGAGGGGTGGCGGGGCGTGCGAAGTCGACCCGGTGACCCGGGTCGCCGATAGAAGTGTACGGGACCCGTACGGTGCCGGGTGACGTCGTTGTCCACAACCGGCGGGTACTCCACAAATGCCGTCCATGATCCACTCCATGGGGGCGTCCTGGGAGACGGTCTCGTCCATGAACCGCCGTCTGTTGGTCCCGCTGCTGACCCTCCTGCTCTCGACCGCACTGCTGCCGATCGGCCCCTGGCCTTCGTCGTCGGCCAGGGCCGCCGGGGTCACTGCCCGTGCAGCGGCCGGGGCTGCCATGGAGCAGGAGGCGGCGGGGGCGCGCTTCAGGGAGGCATCCGAGGGTGCCCGGAGCTGGCCGGTGGGCCCACCGCGTCCCCTGGTCGTACGGGGGTGGGAGCCGCCCTCCTCCCCGTACGGACCGGGCCACCGGGGCGTGGACCTCGCCGCACCGCCGGGCACGGAAGTGCGCGCGGCGGCGGCCGGTCGGATCGCGTTCGCGGGTGGGGTGGCGGGCCGGGGGGTGCTGTCGATCGTCCTGACGGGGTCGTCGGACCCTCCGCTGCGCACGACGTACGAACCGGTCGACGCACTGGTGCCGGTGGGCACGGTGGTGGCGGCCGGCCAACCGGTGGGCCGGACGGCCGGCGGTGGATCACACTGCCGAAGGGGCTGTCTGCACTGGGGTCTGCGGCGCGGGCCCCAGTACCTGGACCCGCTGGGCCTGCTGCCGCCGCATCTGCTCGGGAACCCCGGCCCGCGCCTGCTCCCCGTCATCGGCCTGCCACCACTGGGAGGGGAGGTCACCCTCCCGGCGGAACTCACCCGTCCGCGGCAGAGCTCCTCCCTGCCACCACTCGGGGTCCCGGTGCCCAGTGGTGCCGCCCTGGCCCTGTACGGGGTCGTGGGCCGGCGCTCGCATCCGCGCCCGCCCCTTGGACGACGACCGTTCGAAGGGGGCGTCCAGCGGACAGGGAGGCCCTGTGCCGGGCTCTTGCTCCTGAGACGTCCGAGCAGGGCAACGGGCACCCTCAGCCGGGGCGGCCGGGGCAGCGGGCCCAGTACGGCTCTGGGTGCGGAAGGTCGGATACGGGCGATTAGCCCTCGGCTGGGGACGCCTTCGCGCGGGCCCGACGCAGAGCGCACCAGACACGAGCAGGTCCCCGACGGATCAGGTCTGAACGCCGCGCAGGGCCATGGAAACGGCTGCATCCGCGATGACGTCCGGTTCCTCGGCAGCGCCCAACTCGATGCGCCGCACCGCCGCGTCGACCACTCCCTGGAGCAGCATCGCCGCGAGGCGCGGCTGACGGTGGCCGAGCTCGCCCAACGCCTCACCGATCATCGTGATCAAGCCCCCGTGCGCGGCGCGGATCTTCTCCCGGGCTCCGGCGTCCAGCTCACTGGCCGAAATGGCCACCACCGCCCGGTGCCGCCGATCGCCGACGAGGACGAGTTGCTGGCGTACGTACGCCTCGATCTTCCCTTCGGCCGTGTCCGCTCGGGCCATTGCGCCTTCGACCTCGGCGGCCCAGACGGGGAAGTCAACGGCACAGAGCTCTTCCACGACCGCCGCCCGGGAGCGGAAGTACTCGTACACCGATGAGCGGGCAAGGCCCGTGCGCTCGGCGAGGGCGGGGAAGGTCAGCGCCTCCGTACCGCCTTCGGACAGGAGGGAACGCGCGGCGTCGAGCAGAGCGTCGCGCTGCATGGTCCGGTGCTCGGCCACGGAGGCCGCTCGAATCCTGGGCACGTCTCCACTTTACGGATATCGCGCAAGAGGCAGGCACGATTCAGCGTTCAACGGCCCACGTCGGCGAGCTTGGCCCGCAGCTGGAGCACCGATTTGGTGTGGATCTGGCTGACCCTGCTTTCGGTCACGCCGAGGACGTTCCCGATCTCGGCGAGGGTCAGGCCCTCGTAGTAGTAGAGGGTCACCACGGTCTTCTCCCGATCGGGGAGGGTGTTGATCGCGCGGGCGAGCAGCCGCCGCAGTTCGCGGTCCTCGGCGACCTCGACGGGATTGTCAGCGGCCGTGTCCTCCAGGGTGTCCATCAGACTCAGCCGGTCGCCGCCCTCTCCGCCGACATGGAGCAGCTCTTCGAGGGCCACGACGTTCGCCAGGGACAATTGGCTGAAAACGGCATGCAGTTCCTCGACGCCGATGCCCATCTCGGTGGCCACCTCAAGCTCCGAGGGGGTCCGTCTGAACTGGGCCTCCAAGGTGGCGTAGGCGCGTTCCACGGCTCGCGCCTTCTGCCGGACCGAGCGCGGAATCCAATCCAGCGCACGGAGCTCGTCGATCATCGCCCCACGGATACGGGTGATGGCGTAGGTCTCGAACTTGATGGACCGCTCGATGTCGAACTTCTCGATCGCGTCGATCAACCCGAAGACTCCGGACGAGACGAAATCCGCCTGCTCCACATTGGACGGCAGCCCGACGCTGACCCGGCCCGCGACGTACTTCACGAGTGGCGAGTAGTGCAGGATCAACTGCTCACGCAGCCGCTCGTCCCCCGTGGACTTGTACGACCGCCACAACTCCTCCAAGGAGGAGGGAGCGGGGGGCCGGACGGCGCCACGGGCAGCGCGGGGTACTGCCGCGCGGTCAGACCCGGAGGTGTGCTGTGGCATGGCGTTGCCTTGAGCCGTTCTGCTGTGAGGGGAGTCGGTGAGGGATCGACGAGCGTCTGGGCCAGGAGGGTGAGCGTAGCGTGACTGAACGGTCGCGGTGGGCGAAGGTCTGGTGAACGACCCGCTACGGGGTATCCATCGTCGGCCACACCTTCGAACCGGCACCGAGACATCCCACACCGGCCCTCCGGCGCCACCCACGGGCCCGCAAAAGGTCCTCGACATCACCTTTTCACCCGAATGACCCAGGTCAAGAACCGCCTCGCCGCGCGTTCGACCTGCGGATCGCTTGATCCGTCAACTGCCAGCAGTCGCCATGGCGTTCGACGAAACCCAGGGCGTGAAGCCCGTAGAGCTTGCTGAGCGTCTCCTCCGGGACGGTCCCCGCGATCCGGGCGAGTCGCGCACAGTCAACCGCGCCGCGCGCCGGCAGTGCTTCGAGCACCCGAACGCTGACTGCGTCCAGCAGGTCCCGCGGAAGCACCGGCCCGCGCCGCACGGGTGCGAGCTCACCCATCTCCCCCACCAGCTCAACGATTTCATCGGCATCCGTGACCAGTACGCCCTCACCCCGTAGGAGTTCGTGCACTCCTGCCGAGAGACCACTGGTGGCAGGGCCGGGGATCCCCATGGTGTGGCGCCCCAAGCGCTGCGCGCAGCGGGCGGTGACCAGGGAGCCGCTGCGGTACTGCGCCTCGACCACCACGGTGCCTCGGGTGAGCGCCGCGATGACTCGGTTGCGCTGGATGAATCGGCCCGGGGTGGGATGATCGCCGGGCGGCAACTCGCCGACGAGCAGGCCCTGTTCTGCGATGCGTCCGAGCAACTCGGCATGGCCTCGCGGATAGACCGTGTCCACACCGCAGGCGAGGACGGCGACGGTGGCGCCGTCCGCACCCAACGCCCCCCGGTGCGCTGCACCGTCCACCCCGAAGGCAGCCCCGGAGACCACGACCCAGCCGCGCTCGGCGAGTCCGGAGCCCAGGACCGCCGCCATATGGGCGCCGTAGGGCGTGCAGGCCCTCGCCCCGACGATCGCCACCGACCGCAGCGCCCAAGCCCGCAGATCGGAAGGCCCCCGGACCCAGAGCCCCACGGGTCTGGCGTCCCCGAGATCGTCGAGCTGGGTCGGCCACTCCTGATCGCCCGGGCAGATGAACCGACCGCCGACCTCGGCGATCGCAGCCAGGTCACCGTACGGATCGGCTTCCTTTGCCCTTGTCCGGCACACGGCCAAGCGGCGCGGCGTGGCCCCCGGTAACGCCGCGGCGCCCGACTCGGGTCCGGTGAGTTTCGCCAGGACCTCGGCCGCCCCGAGGTCCCGGAGCCATCTGCCGCCCCGCTCGTCGCCGGGCTCGATCACCCGAGTGAGCGTTGCACGTGCCACCCGATCGAGTTCGCCCGCATCCGACATCGTTTGCTCTCCGTTCATCCACACGGTTCATCCACACGATTGCGCCGCGGAGGGTCCCGACCCCACGCTCCTCGGCCTTGACCTGCCCTCGGTGCGTCGCCCCCGCATCCATCGCCCCTCCGGGGCTCACCCCAGCGGGCTGCTGGGATCCCGACTGGCCCTCTGGCCGTGAGGAACGGGGAGGCGGGTCATGGACGGCGAGCGGCGGCTGCTGAGCCCTACTCCGCCGGCGATCACCCCGGAACGCCGCACGTACCGCCGGAGCTCGGCCCCTTCGTCCTCCCTTGCGCGGGCCGATCACCGGCTCGCCGCCCATACGACGGCTGGCAGCCGCCACCCCGCGGGCAGCAGGATCGCCACCGCACAGCACGGAGTTCGGTCCCATCCCCACCCCGCGACACCGGCCCCGCCCGGGTGGCGGTCCGGCTCGCGGCGCCCTCAGAGGCCCCGGTCCCAAGGCCCGACCCGCCCGGCGGATCCCACTCTCCCGGCATCCTCAGAAGCCCCCGATCCCGACCCGCTGCGGTGTTCCCCGGGCCACTCCGGTACGCAAGGCCAGCGCAAGATCGACATCGGTTCTCTCCGGCCGATCCCGACCCGCCAGATCCGCCAAGGTCCAAGCAACCCGCAGCACTCGGTCCAGCCCACGCGCCGTGAGCAAACCGCGCTCCATGTCCCTTTCGGCCGCCACCAGTGCCCCGGGATCCGCCCGCCAGCGGGTCCGCAGCTCATGCCCCGGTACCTCGCTGTTCACCCGCCAAGGGGTACCGGTCAACCGCGATCGGGCCCGTCCCCTCGCGGCGAGGACCCTGGCCGCCACCAGAGCGGTGGGCTCGCCCCCACCCCCCGGACCCAGCAGATCGCTCCGGCTGACGGGGCCGACTCCGACCCGTAGGTCGATGCGGTCGAGGAGGGGCCCCGACAGCCGAGCCTGGTAGCGGCGGACGACCGAGGGCGAGCACTCGCACCCCGCGCCGAGCACCGTATGCCGCCCGCAAGGACAAGGATTCGCCGCGAGGACGAGCAGGAAACGCGCCGGAAGCCGCACCACTCCTCCGCTGCGCGCCACCACCACATGGCCCGACTCCAGCGGCTGCCGCAGTGCGTCCAACGACTTCGCGGAGAACTCCGGCGCCTCGTCCAGGAAGAGGACTCCGCGATGCGCCAAGGAAACCGCTCCCGGCCTCGGGAGACCGTTCCCCCCGCCGACGAGGGAGGGCATGGTCGCCGAATGATGGGGCGCGCAGTAGGGGGCGGTGCGCACCAACGGTTGACCCGGCGGCAGGATGCCCGCCACCGAGTGGACCGCCGTGACCTCCAACGCCTCTTCCTGGGTCAGCGGGGGCAGCACTCCCGGCAAACGCTCGGCCAGCATCGTCTTCCCGGCGCCCGGGGGGCCATGGAGCATCAGATGGTGCCCACCCGCCGCAGCCACCTCCAGCGCCGTGCGCGCCAGGTGCTGGCCCGCCACATCAGCAAGGTCGGCGCCACCGCCAGGAGAGGCCCCGAGCCCGGTGCCCATGCCCGCCCCAGGCACCATCAGTCCGGCCAGCGAACTGTCCGGGCTCCCTTCGGGCGCCGGGGCTTCGTCCGGGACCGGCTCGTCGTTGAGAACGGCGATCAACTGGCGCAGGCTCCGCACCCCCAGTACGGACACGCCCGGCACCAGGGCGGCTTCACCTGCTGTCTGCTCCGGGACGACGACCTGCCGGTATCCCGCCGCAGCAGCCGCGAGCACCGCGGGCAGCACCCCGCGCACCGGCCGGACCCTGCCGTCCAGACCGAGTTCGCCGATCAGCACCAGATCGGCCATGGCCCCGGGATCGATGCGCCCCGAAGCCCCAAGCACGGCCGTGGCGATCGCCAGGTCGAACCCACTGCCCCCCTTGGGCACGGACGCCGGGCTCAGGCCCACCGTCAGCTTCATCTGCGGCCACTCGGCGCCCGAGTTGACCATGGCAGCACGCACCCGGTCCCGACTCTCCACCAGGCTCTTGTCGGGCAGTCCCACCAGCGCGAAGGCGGGCACGCCCCGTTCCAGATCCGCCTGGACCTCCACCAACACGCCCTCGACACCCACGAGCGCCACGGAACAGGCCCGTGCGAACGCCATCAGGCCACCCCGCGGACGTGCTCGACCAAGGGCGCGCCCTTACGGGGCACGAGCACCGCCACCACATCGATCCGCACCCCACCCGGTGGAGCGCCCCCCTGCTGCTGGAGCCAGCACTCGGCAAGGTGTTTCAGCCGCTCGCACTTCGTGGGAGTGATCGCCGCCAACGGCTGGCCGAACGGCCCGGGCCTGCGGGTCTTCACCTCGCAAATGACCAGGGCATCACCATCGTGGGCCACGATGTCGATCTCTCCGACCCGCCCACAGCGCCAGCTCCTCGCCAGCACCGTCATTCCGGCTTCCGTCAGCAGCCGCGCCGCCAACTCCTCGCCGTACCGTCCCAGCGCCCCCGTACCGTTCATGGTCGGCACCACCTCCGGCACCGACTCTGACGGTTCGCTCCCCTAGGTGTGGATCTTGGTGGACAACCGGTCCGTTGTGGATAACTCAGCCACCCGGAAGTTCGAGATCGCTCTTGTTCAGCTCCTCGATGTTGACGTCCTTGAACGTCAGGACGCGGACCTGCTTCACAAATCTCGCCGGGCGGTACATGTCCCACACCCAGGCGTCCGCCATCGACACCTCGAAGAACACCTCGCCCTGGACCGAGTGCACCTGCATCTCGTAGTCGTTGGTGAGGTAGAAGCGACGCTCGGTCTCGATCACGTATTTGAACAGTCCGACGACGTCTCGATACTCCCGGTAGAGCTTCAGCTCCATCTCGGTCTCGTACTTTTCGAGGTCCTCGGCGCTCATGGCATGTTCCCCTTCAGCCTTACGTCCCCCTATTGTGCGCCAGTCCCACGGGCCCCTAGACGATTTCGGGGGCCAGGACGACCGGCGTGGTCGGAGGACCCTCGGCGAGCAGCGTGCGCAGCAGCTCGGCGAGCTTGGTCGGGTACACCGTCTCACGCGTTGACGACAGTTCGGCGGAGGTCCACCACCTCAGACCCGCGACGCTGCGCTGCTCCAGTGCGGTGAGTGCGCGCGGGCCCGTCACCGTCTGGGCGGTGCGTGCCAGGAAGTACCACTCGTCCTGGTCCCACTGCCGGCCGTCGAAGGGGAAGGAGCAGTACCGCTGCCAGAGCTGCGGCCCCCACTGCACATCGGTGATCCCCGTCTCCTCGGCCAGTTCGCGCAGTGCGGCCTCCTCCCGGGTCTCGTCGCCTTCCAGTCCGCCGCCCGGGGTGAACCACCAGGAGTCGGAAGGGTCGTCGGGTTCACGGCCGTGCATCAGCAGGATGCGGTCCTGGGGGTCGAGCAGGACCACCCGGGCCACCTTCCTCGGGTGTGGGCCCATCGCAGGAGGCACATCGTCGCCGGTTCGGCCCTGAGCCGTCCCGGCGCTCTCGCGGCCAACGTCCGAGGGGGTGGCCAGCCGGGAGGCGCCGTCGGGCGCACCGCCCTCCTGAGTCCCCTTCCCGGGGTCGTGCGCACCATCCCCTTCCCGGGGTGACCGCCACTGTTCCCGACCTCCCCGCATCTCCTCATCGGGCATCCGTCGGCACCTTCCTCCGTCCGGAGAACGCTCGCGCCACGGGTCCCCAGGCGGCACCGGCCAGGATCAGAGCGGCGCCGACCAGGATCGATCCGACGATCAGCCGCACCGGTCCGGGGTGTGACACCCCGCCGGGCAGTTGTGCGAAGCTCTGCGGTCGCTCCAGCACTCCCCCGCCCAGGGGCCATGCCACCGCGTCCAGCCGTGCCTCCACCGCCGTGCGGGCGACCGACCCCTGACCGGGGTCCTCAAGATGGGTGCGGGAGTCCAGCGAACCCATCCGCTCGTCGCCCAGCAGGAAGAGTTGCCCCCGGGGCACCTCTGCGGTGAAGTTGGCGGGCGATGCGGGCCCGCCGGCAGACAGATACGGTTCCTCGATCGAAACGCCGTTGACGGTGAGCTTGCCCCCGTCGCCGCAGCAGGTGACCTCGTCACCGCCGACGGCAACCACTCTCTTGACCATGGGCAGATCACCCCACCCCGCGTCCCGGAAGACGACGATGTCACCGCGTCTCACCTCGTCGCCGTCGATCCGTTGCGCGAGCACCCGGTCCCCGATGTCGACCGTAGGAGCCATGGAGTCCGTGGGCACGGTGTACGGCCGGTAGACGACGGCGCCCCAGGCGAAGCCTCCGAGGAAGAGCACACAGCCGACGGCCACGGCCACGCTCGACAGCACACTGCCGAGCCGACCGCGGCCGTCTTCCGTTCGTATCGTTCCCATGCCCCTCCTCACCCCCGACCGACCACCGGATGACACAGCGGGCTGACTGCTCCCCGCGGTGATCCCTGACCGATCCGTGAACTGGGACGGAACCCTATCGGGGGGTGGACCCGGCGGTCAGCCGCTTCCTGCGCCACAACACGATCGGCACGGCACCGAGCGCTCCCATCGCAAGGGGAGCGGTCGACACGGCCACGGAAGCGGCGGCGTTCAGGCCCGGCTGATCGAAAGTGGACGGCACGGGAAGCGTCGCCCAGCGGTTGACGGGCCACGCCACGACCACGGCCCGACCGACGACCTTGTCGACGGGGACGAAGCCCTCGTTGACGTCCTCCATGTGGTACCGGGAGTCCTTGGAGTTCTGGCGGTGGTCGCCCATCACCCAGATCCGGTCCTCGGGCACCTTGAACGGCCCGAACGGCTGGTCGTCACAGGCCGTGTTGCCGGGGTAGATGTACGGCTCGTCGAGTGCCTTGCCATTGATTTTGACCGGTCCGCCCTTGCGGCACTCAATCGTGTCACCCCCGATCGCGATGGTCCGCTTGATCAGGTCCTTCTCCTCCGCCGACGGCATCAGGCCGATGAAGCTGAGGAACTTCTGCAACACGTTCGGCTCGGGCGTGGGCTCGCCCTCCAGCCAGCCGCCGGGGTCGTGGAAGACCACGACCTCGCCGCGCTCCGGCTCGGAGCCGAACCAGGGGGTGAGCTTGTCCACCAGCACCCGGTCACCGCGCTGGAGGGTGTTCTGCATCGAGTCCGAGGGAATCGAGAACGCCTGCACCAGGAAGGTCTTGATCAGCAGCGCGAGAATCAGCGCGATGCCCACCAGGAGGGGCAGTTCCTTCCAGAAGGAGCGCTGCTTCTTCTTTCCCCGGTCGTCGTCTCCGGCATCACCGGCATCACCGGGAGGATCGTCGAACGAGCCGGAGCCGTCCTGCGGGGACTCCCCGTCGGGATCGCCCGTCACCGGCGGGGATGGCTCGGCGGGCCTCCCCGGCCTGTCATCCGGCTGCTCGTGTCCGGACCGTGCGCCGACCGCCACGTCCCCCACATCCACTCCTCACTCCGTTGCCGACCGCCTGCCCCGAAGAAGGAGCAGACCTACTACTCCCATAACGAGCGGAAGTTCCGCAGGGCGCGGGAGCGGGACCATTCCCTTGTGATCCTGGGACGACACACTATTCGACGCGCGCATCGCCGCCGTCGCCCCGTCCGCCGCGTTGGGGACGGACGCGTAGGTCTCGGGCTCCTCCAGCCTGCGCCAGTGCTTGACCGGCCAGGCGATCACCACGGCTCGGCCGACCACCTCCTTCTCGGAGACCGTGCCGCTGTGCTCCTGATCGAGGTGGGCGCGCGAGTCGGCCGAATTTGATCGGTGGTCACCCATGACGAAGAGGCGCCCCGGGGGAACCTTGACCTCGAAGGTCAGCGCAGACGGCACATTGCCCGGATTGAGGTAAGGCTCGACGAGGGGTACGCCGTTCACGGTGACGCGGCCCTTCTCGTCGCAGCACAGCACGGTGTCGCCGCCGATGCCGACGACCCGCTTGATCAGGTCCTGTTCCTCGTCCGACGGCAGCAGACCGATGAAGGTGAGTCCCTGTTTGATCTGTTTGACCCCGATCGGGTCGTTCTTCTTGCTGGTGGTGTGCTCCTCCTGGAGCCAACCGCCCGGGTCCTTGAAGACGACCACGTCGCCGCGGCGGGGCTTGGATCCGAACCAGGGGGTGAGCTTGTCCACCAGCACCCGGTCCTGGATCTTGATCGTCTGTTCCATCGAACCGGAGGGGATCACGAACGCCTGCACCAGGAAGGTCTTGAGGACCAGGGCGATCACCAGGGCCACCACGATGAGGAGCGGGATCTCCTGAAGGGCGGAGCGCCGTCGTTTGCGGCGCACCTTCTTGGCCAGTTTGCGTCGCTCCGCCCGCCCCGGCCCCTGCCTGGTCTCACTGGGCGACCGCGTCCCCGTGGGCAGTCGGGTGTCGGTCCGGGGCGCCGCGTGCCGCCCCCGGTTACCCATCTATGCCGCCGGGCCGACCCGAACTGACGGGTGTCTCCGTCCGGTCGCTCAGCCCCCGGGGGCGACCGGACCCATATGACGCGGGCGCCTCCGGTACGCGGGCGAAGGCCGAGGTCCGTTCCACGGACGTCCAGTGCCCGACGGGCCAGACGATCCAGTCGGCCCGTCCCACGACCTTCTCCACCGGGACCATGCCCCCGCCCGGGCTGCCGAGATGATCACGGGAGTCACTGGAGTCGCTCCGGTGATCCCCCATCACCCAGAGGGTCCCCTCCGGGACGACGATGTCGAACGCAACCTCGGAGGCCGTATCGCCGGGATGCAGATAGTCCTCATCAACTGCCGTGCCGTTCACCTGGACCCTGCCCCCTTTGTCACAGCAGACCACCCGGTCACCACCCACACCGACCACACGCTTCACGTAGTCCGTGTCGGCCGGGTCGGCGAGGCCGATCGCCGTGAGCACGCCCCGTGCCGCGGTGCTGACCGGATTCTCTTCCAAGTCTTCCCGAACGAACGAGCCCCTACCGTCGAAGACGATCACATCTCCGCGCTCGGGTTCCGCCCCGAAACGGTACGCCAACTTGTTGGCGAGGACACGATCACCAGGGCGGAGCGTCGGCGTCATGGAACCGCTGGGGATCTGGAAGGGCTGGGCCACGAAGTGGCTGAGCAGCAGCACCACACTGACGAGGGCCACCGTCAGGAGAGCGGTTCGACGCCAGGAGAACGCGCCGAAGCGCACCCGACGGGAAGCTCCGACCTCTGATCCGTCGGCTCCAGCGGCGTCGGTCGCCCCGAGCTTCCCCTCGCCGCCCACCGACTGTGACCCCTGCGCCGACTCGCCCGTTCCGGGGTCGTGGGAGGGGTCGCGCTCGGTGTGCTTCGCTTCGGTGTCCATCGAGGGCGAAGCCTATCCGGCCCCGCTGTGGAGACGGATGGAGAGCGAGTGGGGGCACGTGAACAGCGCTGTGACCGGGGAAAACGCAAAACCGGGCCACCGCAGTGCGGTGGCCCGGTTGCCGTCGGCGCCCGGCAGGCGCGACGGCTTAGTTGTCGCGCTTCTCCTTGATCTTCGCGGCCTTGCCGCGCAGCTCACGGAGGTAGTACAGCTTGGCGCGGCGGACGTCACCGCGCGTGACCAGCTCGATCTTCTCGAAGATCGGGCTGTGCACCGGGAAGGTGCGCTCGACACCGACGGAGAAGGAGACCTTGCGAACGGTGAAGGTCTCGCTGACGCCGGCACCCTGGCGACGAATGACGACACCCTTGAACTGCTGGATACGGGAGCGGTTGCCCTCGATGACGCGAACGTGGACGTTCACGGTGTCACCGGGACGGAAGGCCGGAACGTCGGTCCGCAGCGAGGCGGAGTTGACGACGTCGAGCACGTGCGACATGTTCGTCTGCTTTCTTCGCGATGCCACAGGTCATCAGCGGGAGAGAGGATGAGATTCGGAGGGCCGCTGCGTCGAAGCGGGCGTCGTGTCCCCCTGTGGCAGGGGCGCACGCCGGACGTACGGCAGCTGCCTATTCTTCCATGGCTCCTGGCCTGCGCCAAAATCCGCCGTCGGCCACCGGCGCCCAGCCCAGGATGGAGAGGATCTCCCGGTCCTTCTTGTCGAACTCCGCCGGGTCACGGCGTTCGAGCAGATCGGGACGGTTGAGGGCGGTGCGGCGCAATGCCTCGTCCCGCCGCCAGCGGGCGATCTTGCCGTGGTGCCCACTGACCAGTACGTCCGGGATGCTGCGGTCCCGCCAGGTCGGGGGCTTGGTGTAGACGGGCCCCTCCAGCAGGTTGGCCATGGCACCGGGTGCGAAGGAGTCGTCGCGATGGGACTCGGCGTTGCCGAGGACACCCGGCAACAGCCGGGCCACCGCCTCGGTCATCACGAGCACGGCCGCTTCGCCACCCGCGAGGACGTAGTCCCCGATGGAGACCTCGTACACCGGCATCCGGGTGGCGTACTCGTCGATGACCCTGCGGTCGATTCCCTCGTAGCGCGCCGGGGTGAAGATCAACCAGGGGCGGGTGGAGAGCTCCACGGCGACTTCCTGGGTGAACGGCCGGCCGCTGGGCGTGGGGACCACCAGGACGGGTCCCTGTGCTCCGGCCTCAAAGCCGTCGGCCAGGGCGTCGTCGAGTGCCTCGCCCCAGGGCTCGGTCTTCATGACCATGCCCGGACCGCCGCCGTAGGGGGTGTCGTCGACCGTGTTGTGTCGGTCGTGGGTCCATCGGCGCAGATCGTGCACCCGGACGTCGAGCTGACCGCGGGCGCGGGCCTTGCCGACGAGGGAGACGTTCAGGGGTTCCAGGTACTCGGGAAAGATCGTGATGACGTCGAGCCGCATCAGACATCGCCCTCGGCGGCACGGTGGCCATCGCCCGGGGATTCCTCGCGGCCCGGCCCGGCGGCTGCGTCGTCACGGGCGGAGGCGATCTCCGCGCGGTCGTCGATCAACCCGGGGGGCGGGTCGATCACGGCGCGCTGCTCGTCGAGGTCGATCTCGACGACGATCTCCTCCACGAAGGGGATCATCGTCTCGCTGCCGTCCTCGCGCTCCACGATCAGCAGGTCCTGAGAAGCGAGATGGCTGATCTCCGTGATGCGGCCCACCTCGGTGCCGTCGACGGTGACCACATCGAGGTCGATGAGCTGGTGGTCGTAGAACTCGTCCGGGTCCTCGGGCTGCTCCTCGGGGTCCACGTCCGCGATCAGCAGGGTGTTCCGCAGTGCCTCGGCTCCGGTTCGATCCCGTACGCCGGCGAATCGCAGCAACAGCCGTCCGCTGTGCACCCGGCCGGTTTCGATCGTCAGCGGTCCGATACCGGCCGGCTCGGTGGCCAGTACCGCCCCGGGGGCGAGCCGCTGTTCCGGCTCGTCCGTACGCACCTCGACGGTGACCTCGCCCTTGATGCCGTGGGCGCGGCCGATCCGGGCGACTACCAACTGCACTTCGCACTCTCTCCTGTCACGGTCCTCAGAAGAGCACCAACTGACGTCTACGGACATCGACGGACACCCGTGGTGATGCGCCACTGCCCGTGGGACTGCGGTACGGCCGGGATCCAGTCGGTGGTCACCGCGTGGATCCGAACGACCGCGGGGGTCGGTACGACTACGGGCCGGGAACGGCCAGGAGGCCATCCCCGGCCCGAGCCGGTGTTTCACTGGATCAGCGGACCTGGTCCACGTCGACAAGGTCGACACGGATGCCACGGCCGCCGATGGCGCCCACGACGGTACGGAGGGCGCGGGCGGTACGGCCGTTCCGGCCGATCACCTTACCGAGATCATCGGGGTGAACCCGGACCTCAAGCACCCGTCCGCGGCGCAGGTTGCGCGAGGCGACCTGCACATCGTCGGGGTTGTCGACGATGCCCTTCACGAGGTGCTCAAGAGCCTCCTCGAGCATGCTCAGGCCTCAGTCGACTCAGCGGCGGACGCAGAGGTGTCTGCTGCCTCGTCCGCCTTCTTGTCGCTCTTCTTCGCCTTCGGCGTGATGGCCTCGCCCTTGGGCTCGCCGCCCTCAAGGGCCTTGGCGAACTCGTCGAACGCGGCGCGCTTGTTCGCCTTGGGCTCGGCCACGAGCAGCGGCGCCGGGGCCGGCAGGCCCTTGTGCTTCTGCCAGTCACCCGTGAGCTTCAGGATCGCGAGGACGGGCTCGGTCGGCTGCGCGCCGACGGAGAGCCAGTACTGCGCGCGCTCCGAGTCGACCTCGATGCGGGAGGGGTTCTGCACCGGGTGGTACAGGCCGATCTCCTCGATGGCCCGGCCGTCACGGCGGGTACGGGAGTCGGCGACGACGATGCGGTAGTGAGGCGAACGGATCTTGCCCAGACGCTTCAGCTTGATCTTGACTGCCACGGAAGTGGTGTCTCCTGGTCTTGACGTGGTTGGGCACAACAAGATGCCACGTGGGGTTGCGGCACTCAGGTGCCCGATGGACGCGTCAGCCGGAGGAGAGAGGGGTCCTGGTCGGCCGTCGAGTACAGCTGTTCATTGTGCCACACGCCGACTGCGCGCTTCCCCCGGACCTGCACCGCCCCCGTCGGACGGCCGGACCGGGGTCAGCTCGCTGCGGCGACCGGCTCGGGAATGCGGAAGGGCTTGCCGCAGCCGCCGCACACGATGGGCGCCTGGGCGAGGACCGACGGCACCACGCGGACGTTGCGACCGCAGTCGCAGACCGCCTTGACCCGCACACCGCCACCGGACGACCCGTGCCGGGCTGCCGGGCCACGGAACGAGCGCTTGGTGTCGGACGTGGTGGCGACCGTGTGCGCCTTGAGTGCGCGCTGTAGTCGCTCGATCGTCGGGCGGTAGCGGCGCTTGGCCTCGGGGTTGAGCACGACCAGCGAGAAGCCGCTGCTGGGATGCGGCTCATCCGCGTGGTCGAGGCCCATCTCCTCGGCGATCGCAAGGAATCGACGGTTGTGATACCGGCCGGCGCGTGAGGTGTCGCGGACGCCTCGCGCAGCGGCAATGCCGTGGACTGCTTCGTGAAGCAGTCGCTCGAAGGAGAGTTCGGCGCCGCAGGCGGACGAGGACTCTCCGATCAGGGACTCGGGCGCGGCAAGATCTGGCAACTCAGGGTGGTGCCGCTGAATATCGGCCCATGCCTGTGCCAGCTCTGCGGCGAGAACAGGTGGTGTCGTGCTCACGTCGTGATAACGAGCCTGACGGCCCCCGGGTTCCATTACGGGGCATCTCAAATAATTTGCACGTACCAGTCAGTTGGCGATGATGCGTCCTGACGGGGCGGGTGCGCCGAATCTACGGGGAAGCGGCACAGCTCGCCCCAAGGTGGCACGTAGCGCCTCCGTGCATGTGCCGCCCCCGGCGTACGGTTTTGGGCCGAACGCCGGGGCGCACAGGAAAATCTTTCGCCCACGGGCATCCCGGCAGGGCGGTTTCCAGCCGCCCCGCCGGCACCGGCACCGGGAGCGGCAGTGGGGACGGTACCGGGCGCCGGGCGTCCGGGAGCCGTCCACTCGGGCGAGGCAGTGCACCAACGCACGTACGGTCAGTACGCCCGCCCGACGATGGCCAGGGCGCCGGGTGCGTCGTCCTCGGTGGGCACCGACCCGTCCTCGGCGATCAGACAGCGGACCGAAACCCCCCGCTCGGCGAGGGCCGCCTCGCCGTCCGGGCCCAGCACCGCCCACGGGATCCGCGCCCACCCACCGGCCAGGGCCGCCTGCGCCGCGTCCTCGACCGCGGTGACATCGCTGGTACGGGCCTCCCTCCGCTCCCGCGACTGGCGCAGCAGCATCGCCTGGTCCTCTTCGAGCAGTGCGGGAATCCGCGCGGCCAGGGTGTCGGCATCGATACCCACCTGCTCCTTGCCGCCGGGAATGCGGCGGGCGAGCACCGCGGTTCCCGCGGCGAGATCGCGCGGCCCCACTTCGACCCGTACGGGAACGCCCTTCAGCTCCCAGTCCACCGCGCGCCGGCCGAAGGGGGTGTCGATCCGGTCGTCGACCTCGACGCGCACGCCGGCCGCCCGGAGCCGAGCGCCGATCTCATGGACCGCGGCGACCGATTCATCGCCCTTGATGGCCATGACGACGACCTGCACGGCCGCGAGCCTCGGTGGAACGCGCAGTCCGGCGTCGTCACCGTGGGACATGATCAGTCCGCCGATCATCCGGGTGGAGGCTCCCCACGACGTCTGCCAGACGAACTCCTGCTGGCCCTCCTTCGAGAGGTACCGGGTGTGGAAGGCGCGCGCGAAGTTGGTGCCGAGTTCATGGCTGGTGCCCAGTTGGAGGGCCTTTCCGTCACCCATCATCCCTTCGAGGGTGAGGGTGTTGATGGCCCCGGCGAACCGCTCCCTCGGCGTCTTGCGGCCGAGGACCACGTCGATGCCGAGGACGTTCACCATGAAGTCCGCGTACACCTCACGGTGGATGTGGGAGGCGTAGTCGCGCGCTTCCTCACGGGTGGCGTGGGCGGTGTGGCCCTCCTGCCAGAGGAACTCGGTCGTACGGAGGAAGACGCGCGGGCGCATCTCCCAGCGGACGACGTTGGCCCACTGGTTGATCAGCAACGGCAGATCGCGGTAGCTCTGCACCCACTTGGCGAAGTAGTCGTTGATGATCGTCTCGGAGGTGGGGCGGACGACGACCGGTTCGTCGAGCTCCTTGCCGCCGCCGTGGGTGACCACCGCCAGTTCGGGGGCGAAGCCTTCGACGTGCTCGGCCTCCCGGGTCAGATAGGACTGCGGGATGAAGAGGGGGAAGTAGGCGTTCTGGGCGCCGGCAGCCTTGATCCGGGCGTCGAGTTCCTGCTGCGTCCGCTCCCACAGGCCGTAGCCGTACGGTCGGATGACCATGGTGCCGCGCACCGGGCCGTTGTCCGCCAATTCGGCTTTGGTGATGAGGTCTTGGTACCAGCGCGGAAAGTCGTCCGCCTGCGGGGTGAGTACGGGTGCCTTGGCCATGGCGCGCATCGTACGGCGACGGGCGCCGCTCTGCGGTGTGCACCGCGCCCGCTCCGGGTGCCGGACGAGCCGCGGTGGGTGATCGGGGCCGGGTGCGGAAACGGCGGCGGCACCCGCTCACGGAGAGCCGGGTGCCGCCGATCGGTGCGTCGGACCGGGTCAGCCCATGAACTTCTTGAACTCGTCGGGCAGTTCGAAGTCCTGGCCGTCCGCGGCCGGCAGGCCGAAGGCGCCGCCCTGTGCGGCCTGCTCGCGCTTCACCGCGGCGGCCTCTTCATCGGCCTTGCGCTTCATCGGGTTGCCGCTGCGGCGCTTGCCCTTGGCCTGCTTCTGCTGCTTGCGCTGGCGTCCCGCGCCGCCGCCCATGCCCGGGATGCCGGGCATTCCCGGCATCCCGCCGCCCTGGGCCATGCGCGACATCATCTTGCGGGCTTCGAAGAACCGCTCGACGAGGGACTTGACCGCGCTGACCTCGACACCCGAGCCCTTGGCGATCCGGGCCCGGCGAGATCCGTTGATGATGGTCGGGTCGTGACGCTCACCCGGGGTCATCGACTTGATGATGGCGGCCGTGCGGTCCACGTCGCGCTCGTCGATGTTGTTGATCTGGTCCTTCATCTGGGCCATGCCCGGCAGCATCCCGAGCAGCTTGCTGATGCTGCCCATCTTCCTGACCTGCTCCATCTGCGCCAGGAAGTCGTCGAGCGTGAAGTCCTTGCCCTTGCTGCTCGCCAGTTTGGAGGCCATCTTGGCGGCCTCTTCCTGGCTGAAGGTCTTCTCGGCCTGCTCGATCAGGCTCAGGACGTCACCCATGCCGAGGATGCGGGACGCCATCCGGTCGGGGTGGAACGCGTCGAAGTCGTCCAGCTTCTCGCCGTTGGAGGCGAACATGATCTGGCGGCCCGTGACATGGGCGATGGAGAGCGCGGCGCCACCGCGGGCGTCGCCGTCGAGCTTGGAGAGGACGACGCCGTCGAATCCGACGCCGTCGCGGAATGCCTCGGCGGTGTTGACCGCGTCCTGGCCGATCATCGCGTCGACGACGAAGAGGATCTCATCGGGGCTGACCGCGTCCCGGATGTCCGCGGCCTGCTGCATCAGCTCCTGGTCGATGCCGAGGCGGCCTGCGGTGTCGACGATGACGACGTCGTACTGCTTGGCGCGGGCGTGCTCCAGGGAGTCCTTGGCGACCTGGACCGGGTCGCCCACCCCGTTGCCCGGCTCGGGGGCGTACACCGCGACACCGGCGCGCTCGGCGACGACCGAGAGCTGGTTCACGGCGTTCGGGCGCTGGAGGTCACAGGCGACCAGCAGCGGGGAGTGGCCCTGCTCCTTGAGCCAGCGGCCGAGCTTTCCGGCGAGGGTCGTCTTACCCGCACCCTGGAGACCGGCGAGCATGATGACCGTCGGCGCGGTCTTGGCGAAACGCAGCCGACGGGTCTCGCCACCCAGGATGGAGACCAGTTCCTGGTTGACGATCTTGATGAACTGCTGGCTCGGGTTGAGCGCCTTGGAGACGTCGGCGCCCCGGGCGCGTTCCTTGACGCTCGCGATGAAGGCCCGTACGACGGGGAGGGCGACATCCGCTTCGAGCAGGGCGATGCGGATTTCCCGGGCCGCGCCGTCGATGTCCGCCTCGCTGAGGCGACCCTTGCCCCTCAGGGTTTTGAAGGTATTCGCCAAGCGGTCGGAAAGAGTGTCGAACACGGCGCTCGTCGGTCCTCAGAGTCGGGGGCAGTGGGAATCGTCCTCCAGAGTATCCGGCCCGGCCGGATGTGTGCCCTCGCCCGTCCTCGGCTCCGGACCTCATCGGCGCGCACCCCACCGCGTCCAGGGCGACGGCCCGCTCTCCCGGCGCGACCGCCGGCCGGTCTCAGCCGAGCTTCCGCTCGATGGAACGTGCCAGGTCGGCGGCGGCCGACGACGACAGCGGCAGGCCGTCCAGGTCGGTGACGTAGAAGGCGTCCACCGCGTTGGCGCCCAGCGTCGACACATGGGCACTGCGTACCCGTACGCCTCCTGCACCCCCTTCGTCGAACGCGACGCCGATCCGGTGGAGCAGCCCCGGGGCGTCCTGGGCCCGGACCTCGATCACCGTGGCGTGGTGGGAGGCGGCGGGTGCGACCCTCACCCGCGGGGGCGGCGCCGACGCTCCCCGCCGACGGGGACGGGCCGCGGCCTCGCGTTCGGCCAGCGCGGCGGCGATGTCCAGCTGCCCCTGGAGCGCTCGTACGAGATCACTGCGCAGCCGGCTTTCCTGGGGCAGTGAGCCGTACGCCGCCGCCACCCGCCAGATGAGGACGAGCGCGCTCGCTCCGCCCCCGCCGGCCCGTGGGTCAACGGTCCTCAGCTCTGCGGATCGGACGGTGAGTCGGTGCAGGGCCAACAGTCCGGCGACCGCCGGCAGGACTCCCGGGCGGTCGGGCAGAGCGATCGACAACCGTGCACCGACAGGTTCCAACCCGCCTTCCGGGGAGGCGTGCGCGCCCGGTTCGGGCTGGGTCCGCAGGGACAGGACGGGTCCACCGCCGTGCAGGGCATCGGCGGCGAGGCGCTCATGCTCGGCCGTGGCAGCGGTGGGCGTCGGGCTCTCGCCCCCGTCCGTGCCGATGAGGGCGGCGGCCACCCGTGCCGCGAGGTCGCCGACCAGGGAACCACGCCAGTGGGACCAGGCGGCGGGACCGGTGGCCAGCGCATCCGCCTCGGTGAGCGCGTGCAGCAGTTCCAGGACGGTGGTGGAACCGACGGCCTCGGCCACCGAACGCACGGTCGCCGGGTCCGCCAGATCGCGTCGGGTGGCGGTCTGTACGAGGAGGAGGTGGTGCTCGACGAGCGTGGCGACGATCTCCGCATCGGCCCGGTCGAATCCGATCCGCAGGGCGGTGTCCCGGGCGATGGTGGCGCCGACCGTCGAGTGGTCGCCCGGCCAGCCCTTGCCGATGTCGTGGAGGAGCGCGGCGATCATCAGGAGATCGGGCCGGCTGACCTTGCGGGCGAAGGCCGAGGCCCGGACGGCGGTCTCCACGAGATGGCGGTCGACGGTCCAGGTGTGGACGGCGTTGCGCTGGGGGCGGCAGCGGACCCGCTCCCAGTCGGGCAGGAGTCGGGTGATCAGCCCCTCGGCGTCCAGCGCCTCCCAGACCGGAACAACAGCCTCCGCCGCGCCCAGCAGCGTGATGAACTCCTCGCGCGCCTCCGCGGGCCAGGGCAGCGGGAGCGGCGGGCACTCGGCGGCGAGGCGACGGACCGCATGTGGGGAGAGCGGCAGCCCGGCCTGGGCCGCCGCAGCCGCGGCCCGCAGGGGCAGTACGGGGTCGCGCTCGGGCCGGACGGTTCGGGCGAGCACCGCTTCCCCGTCCTGTTCGACGACTCCTTCGGCCAGCGGGGTGCGCTCGGGTTCCGTACGCCGCCGCGGGCGCAGCCGGGGGCGGGCTCGCCTGGCCCCCAGCACCCGGTGCACCTCCCGCCAGGTGACGTCAGACGCGTACGACATGGTCTGGGCGGCTTCGTACACCTGGCGCAGCAGCGCATCCGCATCCAGGAGGCCGAGCGCGGCGGCGACCTGGTCCTGTTCCTGGAGGGCGAGTCGGTCGGTGGCGCGCCCGGTGGTCAGATGGAGGGCGTCACGGGTGTCCAGGAGGGTGCGGCGGGCGCGGTCGAGCCCCTGTCGGGGTGCATCGGCGACCCAGGAGGCGGCAATGGCGCGCAGGACGGTGGAGTCGCGCAGTCCGCCGCGGGCCTCCTTGAGATCGGGTTCCAGGAGATAGCGCAGCTCACCCTGGCGGTCGGCGCGTTCACGGCTGAGTTCATGCAGGTCCGGCAGCCGGGACGGAGCCCGGTTGCGCCAGTCGGCGAGGACCGAAGTGCGCAGGGTGGCGACGAGTCCGACGTCACCCGCGACGGCCCGGGCGTCCAGGAGGCCGAGTTGGACCTTGAGGTCCTCGGTCGCCGTCTTCAGCGCCTGTCCGGGGGTGCGTACGGAGTGGTCCAGGGCGAGCCCGAGGTCCCACACCGGATACCAGAGGCGGTCCGCGAGGGCGGCGAGCGCGCCGGGGTCGGCGCTGCCGTCGTGGAGGAGCAGCAGATCGAGATCGCTGCGGGGGGAGAGTTCACCGCGGCCGTAGCCGCCGGTGGCCACGAGGGCGGCGGTACGAACGCCGGTGGCCCGGCGGGCAGTGTCGAACAGCGCGGAGAGCCATCGGTCGGTGAGGTCCGCGAGGGCTGCGCGGCGCACCGGCCCGGTCTGCTCCCCGTCGTTGAGGAGGTGCAGCCGGGCCGCCGCGTAGCCACGGGGTCCCGAGTCTTCCGCTTCGGTGCTCACTGCCGTGCTCGACACCCGTTCAGCCTTTCGTCCTTTTCTGGTCGGCAGCTCCGGTCAGACACTCCCTAGAGCGCGTCCGGGCCGCGTTCGCCGGTGCGCACCCTGACCGCGGTCTCGACCGGGACGCTCCACACCTTTCCGTCGCCGATCTTGTTGGTGCGGGCGGCCTTGACGATGACGTCGATGAGCTGTTCGGCGTCGTCGTCCTCGACCAGGACTTCGATGCGGATCTTGGGCACCAGGTCGACGGTGTACTCGGCGCCCCGGTAGACCTCGGTGTGGCCGCGCTGGCGTCCGTAGCCGCTGGCTTCGGTGACGGTGAGCCCCTGGACCCCGAAGGCGGAGAGCGCCTCCTTGATCTCGTCGAGCCGGTGGGGCTTCACGACGGCCGTGATGAGCTTCATGCGTCCACCTTCTTGTTCGGGGTCGCGGTGATGACCTCGGTGGGTACGGCCAGGGGCTTGCGGGAGGCGGTGCCGCCGCCGGCGCCGCTGAAGTCGTATGCGGATTCGGCGTGCTCGACCTGGTCGATTCCGGAGATCTCGGTGTCCTCGTCGACCCGCATCCCGATCGTCCGGTCGAGGAGGAAGGCGAGCAGGGCGGAGACGACCAGAGAGTAGGCCAGTACGGAGAAGACGCCGATGGCCTGCTTGCCCAACTGCTCCACGCCACCGCCGTAGAAGAGGCCCTTGGCGTCGGACTGGACGCCTCCGGTGGCGAAGAAGCCGACGAGGAGGGAGCCGACGACACCGCCGACGAGGTGCACGCCGATGACGTCGAGGGAGTCGTCGTAGCCGAGCTTGAACTTCAGTCCGACGGCCATGGCGCACAGGACTCCGGCGATGGCTCCGATGGCGATGGCGCCCAGCGGGGAGCACGAGCCGCCGGCCGGGGTGATGGCGACGAGTCCGGCGACGGCACCGGAGGCCGCGCCGAGCGTGGTGCATGCACCGTGCCGGACCTTCTCGTACGCCAGCCAGGCAAGCATCGCGGCGGCCGTGGCGACCTGGGTGTTGACGAACATCACCGCGCCGACGCCATCGTTGTTCCCGAGCCACGACCCGGCGTTGAAGCCGAACCAGCCGAACCACAGGAGGGCCACGCCCAGCATCACCAGGGGCAGGCTGTGCGGACGCATCGGGTCCTTCTTGAAGCCGATGCGCTTGCCGATGACGAGGATCACGCCGAGGGCGGCGGCTCCGGCGTTGATGTGGACGGCGGTGCCGCCCGCGAAGTCGATGACCCCCATCTCGAAGAGCCATCCGCCGGAGCCCCACACCCAGTGGGCGACGGGGAAGTAGACGACGGTGGCCCACAGGGCGATGAACAGCGCCCAGGCGCCGAACTTGACCCGGTCCGCGAGTGCACCGCTGATCAGGGCGGGGGTGATGACGGCGAACATGAGCTGGAAGACGGCGAAGACGTAGACGGGGATCGTGTAGCCGTCCCAGAGCTCGGTGAGGCCGATTCCGCTGAGTCCGACGTACTCGGACGACCATCCGATCAACGAACCGGAGTCGGTGCCGAAGGCGAGGCTGAAGCCGTAGAGCACCCACAGCAGGGTGACGATGCCGAGGCTGATGAAGCTCATCATCAGCATGTTGAGGGTGGATTTCACACGGACCATGCCTCCGTAGAAGAAGGCAAGGCCGGGGGTCATCAGCATGACCAGGGCGGAGCAGATCAGCAGGAAGCCGGTGTTGGCGGCTGACAGTGCCGGAGCTTCTGCGGCAAGCGTCGAGATGCCAGGGGGCATCGGCGTCTCCTCGTCGTCGTGCGGCCTCGTGCGGCGTGCGGGCAGCGCCGGAACGGTTCGGCGGCGGGCCGGTGGTTATGCGCCAGACAGTGGCCGGGTGCGGTTTCCACCGATGCAGCCCGATGTTTCGCCGGGGTGACGATGAGGTGGGGTGTGTTACGCCGTGGTGAACGCCTCACCACGCGCAGCGCACGTGCCCGGACGCTCACAGGCGCCACGGGCGGTTACGCAGGGGAGGGGGAAGACCGGTCGCGACGCCGCCTGATTGGCCGGGCCCGATGGGCCGACGCCGCGCTGATCCAGGCTGATCCGAAAGAAGGACCCTAGACCGCCTCCGCCGTCTCGGGCAGCTGAGCGGTGAGCAGATCGGTGAAGTGGACCACCTCGGCAACATGACCGAAATCGCGGGCCGCGGTGTCGACGGTCTTGCGCAGTCGGGTGTTGACCCGCTCCGAGCGCACCCGTTGGGCGACGGTGAGTGCTTGGGAGGCGAGGCCGGTGGCCTGCTCGGGCTCGCGCTTCAACAGATGAACGGTGGCCATGCCGATCAGGTTGAGGGCGTAGGAGCGCTGGTGGACGGAGTCATGGTGGAAGAGGTCCACGGCGCGGGCCATGATCGGTTCGGCGAGTGAGGCGTAGGTGGGGCTGCGCCCGGCCACGTACGCGAGATCCCGGAAGGAGTGCGCGTTCTCGCCGTTGAGTTCGGCTTCGGAGAAGAACTGGATCCAGTCCGGTTCGGGCTCGTGGTCGAACTCGATGTCCGCGAAGGTGTCCTCGGCCATGCGGACCGCCCGCTTGCACTTGCTGGGCTGGCCCATGTTGGCGTAGGCGCGGGCCTCCATCGCGTACAGCATGGACTGGGTACGGGGGGTGGCGCAGTCCCGGCTGCCGTACTGGGCGAGGTGGATCAGCTCCAGGGCGTCGTCGGGACGGCCGAGGTGGATCATCTGACGGCTCATCGAGGACAGGATGTAGGAGCCGAGGGGTTTGTCGCCCGCTTCCTTGGCCGCGTGCAGGGCGAGGACGAAGTACTTCTGCGCGGTGGGCTGGAGGCCCACGTCGTAGCTCATCCAGCCGGCTAGTTCGGCCAGTTCGGCGGCGCAGGTGAACAGCCTTCGCGTGGTGGCTTCGGGGTGGGATTCCTGGAGCAGGTCCGTGACCTCGTGAAGCTGGCCGACGACGGCCTTGCGTCGCAGCCCGCCGCCGCACTGGGCGTCCCACTGGCGGAACATCGCCGTGGTGGCTTCCAGTAAATCGAGTTCGGGGCCCGAGAGCCGGGAGGTCCTTGCTCCGGTGGAGGACGCGGGCGGCCTCGGCGGGTCGGAGCCGGGGGCCGGTACCAGCCAGCGCTGCATCGGCTCCACGAGGGAGGGCCCGGCTGCCAGGGCGAGGGAGGTGCCGAGGAATCCCCGGCGGGCGAGCATCAGATCGCTGCGGGAGAACTCGCTGAGCAGGGCGACCGTCTGCGGACCCGCCCAGGGCAGGTCGACACCGGAGACCGAGGGCGACTGGTGGGCCGAGCGGAGACCGAGGTCTTCGATCCCGACAACGCTGCCAAAGCGCTCCGAAAAGAGCTCGGAGAGAATGCGCGGGATCGGCTCGCGGGGCTGTTCACCGTCGAGCCAGCGCCGGACGCGCGAGGTGTCGGTACTGATGTGCAGCGCGCCGAGCTGACGGGCGCGTCGGTTCACCTGTCGCGCCAACTCCCCCTTGGACCAACCGCTTCGCACGAACCACGAGCCCAGCCGCTCGTTCGGGCGCTTGCCGGCACTTGCACCGGCGCCGCTGCCGTCCACTGGAACGCCCCCATCCGTCATGCCCCGAAGCTCTAACCCTTACCAGAATGCCGTGAGTTGAGACGGCTTACAGGGAAGAGGCACCCGCCGAACAAGGAAACGAATCCCCAGGGCGGGTCACACCACGCCCATGGGTCCGCTCGACCGGGTCCGCTCAACTGGGTCCACTCACTGGGGTCCGCACAACTCCAGGGTCAGCACACTCAAAGTAATCCTACGATCACCCCTCCCGCGAGCGCGATTCCACAAACGCCACCATTCGCCACCCCTTTGAATGAACTGCCGTGCCGTTGGGCGCGATTCACTTGACAGACAACGATCTGGAGGCGGCGGAGCGATGTGAGGGCAGGCGTGCAGCACCATCCGCACTCCCCCTCGCGCCACCACACGCCGCCCGAACGTCACTGATGGCGACGCTGTGTTACGGGGAGACTTCGGGTCGTAACCACCGGCGAGCACGACCCGTTGGAGGGGGCATGGGCTTCACGATCGGCAGCAGCCGCGGGATCCGAGACATCCGGTCCGGCTCACGACGCCGTGGCCGCACCGCAGAGTGCACCGTGGTGGCTGAGTACACAGGACTGTGGGGCTGGACCGTGGTCCCCGGGGCACGAGCGACGGACGGTGTCTGCTCCTGCGGCGCACCGGACTGCACCGCCCCCGGAGCGCACCCCCTCGCCCACGCGGCGGAGATCCCCGCGGGCGCCACCCTCGACGAGGTGTCCCGGGCCTGGTCCAGGGTGCCGGGCGCGACCCTGCTCCTCCCCGTCGGTCGAACCTTCGACGTCCTCGACGTCGCCGCCCCGGCTGGTCGGCGGGCGCTGGTGCGACTCGAACGCATGGGGCTGCCGCTCGGTCCGGTCTCGATGACCCCCGACGGGCGGTGCCAGTTCTTCGTCGCACCGGGCGCCGCGGGCGACCTGCCTGAACTGCTCTACCGCATGGGCTGGGACGATGCAGATCTGGACCTGCACTGTCTGGGTCCCGGCGATCACATCACGGCTCCCCCGTCCGATCGCGGCGGTCTCGGCCGGGTGAGCTGGCTCAGGCCGCCCACCCTGGATATGGCTGATACGGCCTACGGGACCGATGTCACGGACGGTGAGGAGAGCACGGGCACCCTCGTGACCTCCACGGCACCGCCGGAGGCACGACTACTCCTCGGCACTCTGGCGTACATCTGTCACCGCTCGACGATCTAGCGGGGCTCGGTCGGACGGCTGAGAGAGCCAGCACCACGACAAAAGCCCCGGCCCGGCGCAGTCGGTCCTGGCCCGATCAGGGTCTGCTCCACGCCCCGGGCACAGGAGTGCCCGGTCGCATGTGGTGACCCATGCGCCGGGCACTTTCCCGTCCCTCTCCACGAGCCCCCGGGGCGCTGCGCACACCCGGCCGCTCGGAGCGGTGGAGCCGGATCAGTCGCCGATCAGTGCGTCGACGAACGCCTCCGGCTCGAAGGGGGCGAGGTCGTCCGCGCCCTCGCCGAGACCGACCAGCTTGACCGGCACGCCCAGCTCGCGCTGGACCGCCACCACGATGCCGCCCTTGGCGGTGCCGTCCAGCTTGGTCAGCACGATGCCGGTGATGTCGACGACCTCTGCGAAGACACGGGCCTGGACCAGACCGTTCTGCCCGGTCGTGGCGTCGAGCACCAGCAGCACCTCGTCCAGCGGGCCGTGCTTCTCCACGACGCGCTTGACCTTGCCCAGCTCGTCCATCAGACCGGTCTTGGTGTGGAGTCGGCCCGCCGTGTCGATCAGCACCACATCGGCGCCCTCGGCGATGCCCTCCTTGACCGCGTCGAAGGCGATCGACGCCGGGTCGCCGCCCTCGGGACCGCGGACGGTCCGTGCTCCGACGCGGTCGCCCCAGGTTTGGAGCTGGTCGGCCGCCGCGGCGCGGAAGGTGTCCGCCGCCCCGAGGACGACCGAACGGCCGTCCGCGACGAGCACGCGGGCGAGCTTGCCGGTGGTCGTGGTCTTACCGGTGCCGTTGACCCCGACGACCATGACCACGCCGGGCGTGTCCAGACCGCTCTCGGTCTTGACCTGACGGTCGAAGTCGGTGCCGACGAGGGTGAGCAGTTCCTCCCGGAGCAGGGCGCGCAGTTCCTCGGGGGTACGGGTGCCCAGCACGCGGACCCGCTCGCGCAGCCGTCCGACCAGTTCCTGCGTCGGTGTGACGCCGACGTCGGCGATCAGGAGGGTCTCCTCGATCTCCTCCCACGTGTCCTCGTCCAGGTGCTCGCGGGACAGCAGGGTGAGCAGGCCCTTGCCCAGGGAGTTCTGCGAGCGGGCCAGGCGAGAACGCAGACGGATCAGTCGGCCTGCGGTGGGGGCCGGGACCTCGATTTCGGGAGCGGCGACGACCGGGTCTTCGACGGCGACCGGTGAGGTGCCGGCCTCGTCGGCTGCGGGGAGGTCGACCTCTTCGATCGTGCGGCGCGGTTCTTCCCGCGGTGTCTCCGCCTCGTCGCCGACATGCGGCTCGGCGGGCGGAGCGGTGATGGTCGGCGCGGACGGCGGGGCCGATGGCGGCAGCTGCTTCTTCTTGCGGCTGCCGATCACGAGCCCGCTGATCGCACCGACGGCGACCAGGGCGATGACTACGGCAAGGATGACGATTTCCATAACGTCCCCAGTATCGGTCACGCCCCACGGAAGGCCGTCGCCCACGCCGCCGTAGCGCGTCCCGGGGCTCTGCACGCAGCAGGAAGGCTGCTCAGGAGCGGCGCGGGCGCGGAAAATCCGGTGACTGGCCGCCCGGCGCGGGTTAGCGTCCGAGCATGACCGACTTGGAGTATCGGACCATCCCGGAGGCGCACCTCGATCGCGCCCTGGATCTCCACTACCTCGTGTTCCTGGGGAAGAACGGCGAGGACGAGGTGCGCAAGCTGCACCGGGAGATCCTGGAGCACTGCGACCGCATCGGGGCGTACGAGGGGGACGAACTCGTCGGCCTGCTCGCCGCCCACCGGCTGAACCTCTCGGTGCCGGGCTCGGAGCTGCCATGTGCGGGCGTGACCTTCGTCTCGGTGGCGCCTACGCACCGGCGTCGTGGCGTGCTGAGCGGGATGCTCGCCGAGCTGTGGCGCCGGTGTGCGGCCGAAGGGCAGCCGCTGGCCGCGCTGTGGGTGTCGGAGACGGGCATCTACGGTCGCTTCGGCTTTGAGCCGGCGACCCGTTCGTACACCGTGGAGATCGACGCGGACCTACCCCTCGAACTGCGGATCGCCCCCGACGGCAGACCGCTGCGGCTGGTCTCCCCGCAGGATGCACCGGCTGTGATCGGTGCCCGGCACACAGCGGCGCGCGCCGAGCGGGCGGGCCGGGTGGCGCGGGACGAGTTCTGGTGGCGCACGCACATCCTGCCCGAGGAGGACGAGGAGAACGACGACTTCAGTCCGCCCCGGGTGGTCACCATCGGGGATCCGGGCGAACCGCCCGCGGGATACGTCATCTACCGCACCCTCACCGACGACGAGGGCCGCGGCACGGTCCATCTGCGGGAGCTGGAGGCCCAGTCGCCTGCGGTGGCCGCCGCGCTCTGGCGGTACGTGGCTTCGATCGATCTGGCGGACAAGGTACGGGCGTGGGGGCGCCCGCTGGACGATCCCCTGCTGCGTTTCGCCGCCGACCGGGACCGGGCGAGGGTGACCCAGGAGTTCCCGGCGCTGTGGCTGCGGCTCGTGGACGTGGCGGCTGCCCTCCAGGGGCGGACGTGGTCGGCTCCCGTGGATCTGGTGGTGGAGGTGACGGACAGCGGACTGCCTGACAACGCGGGCCGGTACCGGATCGTGGTCGGGTCGGACGGCCGGGCGGTGGTCTCCCCCACCGACGCCCCCGCTGACCTCACGTTCGACGTGCGCGAACTGGCCGCTTGCTACCTCGGCGACCAGGGCGCGGGCGAGTTGGCCCGGGCCGGTCTGGTGGTCGAACACACCGCGGGCGCGGCTCGTGCCTGGGACGCGGCGGCCCGTACGGAACTGCTTCCGCACACGACGGACGAGTTCTGACGCACGGTCGGTGACCGATGGGCGCCCGCTCCGGCTGCTGCCGCGAGCGGGCGCCCATCGTCTGTGCTGTCCGTGCGCCTGTGCTGTTCTGAGCTGCCTGTGCCGTCTGAGCCGTCTGAGCCGTCTGAGCGACGTCAGCCCATCTCCTCCAGGGCCTTGCCCTTCGTCTCCTTGACGAACAGCAGCACGAAGGGGATCGAGAGGACCGCGAAGGACGCGTAGATGACGTACGTGCCCGAGAGGTTCCAGTCCGACAGGCTCGGGAAGCTCGCGGTGATGGCCCAGTTGGCGATCCACTGGGCGGAGGCGGCGACGCCGAGTGCGGCGGCCCGGATGCGGTTGGGGAACATCTCGCCCAGGAACACCCAGACCACCACGCCCCAGGAGAGCGCGAAGAAGAGGACGAAGACATGGGCGGCGACGAGCGCCACCGTGCCTTCGGTGGAGGGGAGTTTGCCGTCCACCAGATCCGCCGAGAACGCCCATGCCTCGAAGGCGAGGGCGATCGCCATGCCGGTGGATCCGATGAGGGCCAGCGGCCTGCGCCCGATCCGGTCCACGAACAGCATCGCGATCACCGTGCCGATGATGTTCACGATCGACGTGGTGAACGAGTAGAAGAAGGAGCTCGTCGGGTCGATGCCGACGGACTGCCAGAGCGTGGACGAGTAGTAGAACGCGACGTTGATGCCGACGAGTTGCTGGAAGACCGAGAGTCCGATGCCGACCCAGACGATCGGCAGGAAGCCGAAGCGCGAGCCGAGCAGGTCCTTGAAGGTGGACTTGTGTTCGCGCCGCATCGCCAGATCGATCTCGGCGACCCGGGCATCGAGGTCGATGTGTTCGCCTTCGACCTCTGCCAGCACCTTCTTGGCGCGGTCGACCTTGCCGACGGAGATCAGATAGCGCGGGGACTCGGGGATCGCGAAGGACAGCAGCCCGTACAGGACGGCCGGGACGACCATCACCCCGAGCATCCACTGCCAGGCTTCGAGTCCGCCGATCTCACCGCGCTGGTCACCGTCGGCGATCTGGAGGATGCCGAAGTTGACCAACTGTGAGATCGCGATGCCGATGACGATGGCGGCCTGCTGGAAGGAGGCGAGCCGGCCGCGGTAGGCGGGCGGTGAGACCTCGGCGATGTACGCCGGGCCGATGACGGAGGCCATGCCGATGGCGAAGCCACCGATGATGCGCCACATCGCCAGGTCCCAGAGGGCGAAAGGCAGGGCGGAACCGACAGCACTCACGGTGAAGAGGACAGCGGCGATCCGCATACACAGGATGCGACCGATGCGGTCGGCGATCCGGCCGGCGGTGGCGGCCCCGATCGCACAGCCGATCAGAGCGATGGCGATGACCTGGGCCAACTCGCCCGAACCGATTGCGTAGCGGTCGCGGATCGCTTCGACGGCGCCGTTGATGACCGAGCTGTCATAGCCGAAGAGGAATCCGCCCATGGCGGCGGACGCCGTGATGAAGATGACGTGGCCGAGGTGCTCCGGGTGGGCGTCGCGGGCCCCCGACGGCGGTGGCTGTGCGGTGCTGGTCACATGTACTCCTGGGGCGTGGGGCTCCTGGCGCTCCGCGTGTTCCCCGAAATCGGGGATGCACGGGGGCCAGATGACCGCGGGCCGTCCGACAGGGGGGCGAGCCCTTCCAGTGGGGCACGCCAGCCCCCGGCCCACCACCGGGCATGGGCCGAACGCCTGACACCCGGCAACTGCGGGCCGTGCGCCCCTCACCTGGTAGGGGCCCGTACGCCCCGCTGCCAGGCCGTCGGTCAGCGCAGCCGCTGGCTGATCACCTTGGAGACGCCGTCGCCCTGCATGGAGACCCCGTACAACGCGTCGGCGACCTCCATCGTCCGCTTCTGGTGGGTGATCACGATGAGCTGTGAGGACTCCTGGAGCTCCTGCATGATCCGGATCAGTCGCTGGAGGTTGGTGTCGTCGAGGGCCGCTTCGACCTCGTCCATCACATAGAAGGGGCTCGGGCGGGCCTTGAAGATGGCCACCAGCATGGCCACCGCGGTCAGCGACCGCTCTCCGCCGGAGAGCAGGGAGAGCCGCTTGACCTTCTTGCCCGGCGGTCTGGCCTCCACGTCCACTCCCGTGGTGAGCATGTTGTCGGGGTCGGTGAGGATCAGCCGGCCCTCACCGCCCGGGAACAGCCGGGAGAACACGCCTTCGAACTCGCGAGCGGTGTCGCGATACGCCTCGGTAAAGACCTGTTCGACCCGTTCATCGACCTCCTTCACCACCTGGAGCAGGTCGGCACGGGTCTTCTTGAGGTCTTCGAGCTGTTCGGAGAGGAACTGGTGGCGCTCCTCCAGTGCGGAGAACTCCTCCAGGGCCAGCGGGTTCACCTTGCCGAGCTGCTGATGGGCCCGTTCCGCCGACTTCAGACGCTTCTCCTGCTCACCCCGGACGAAGGCCCTCGGCTGATGACGCGGGTGCTGGGGGTCATCGGGCAGCTCCTCCCCCTCGGCCGGCAGCGAAGGCGGTACGAGCTGGTCCGGGCCGTACTCGGCGATCAGCCCGGCGGGTTCCACCCCCAGCTCCTCCAGTGCCCGGGTCTCCAACTGCTCGATCCTCAGCCGCTTCTCCGCACCGAGCACCTCACCGCGGTGGACCGAGTCCGTGAGCTTGTCGAGCTCGCCCTTGAGTTCGCGTCCCCGATGGCGGGCGGCCGTCAGCTCCCGCTCGCGCTCCGCCTTCGCCCCCTCGGCGGCGACCCGTTCCGCCTCGACCCGCACCAACGAGACCTCGGCATGGGCGAGCACCTGGCGGGCACCGGCCGCGACCGCCCGGGCCACCGCCGCTTCATGGCGCAGCCGGTTGCGTCGCTGCTCGGCCCTGGCGCGCGCCTCGCGTTCCGCACGGGCACCCCGGTCGAGTGCATCCGCCCGCCCGGCGAGTCCCTTGACCCGCTCCTCGTGGGTACGCAGTTGGAGACGGGCTTCCATCTCCGTCTGGCGGGCGTTGGCGCCGTCCGCTGCGAGCCGGTCGCGGCGCTGGGTGTCGGGCTCGGAGTCGTCCTGGTCGAAGGGTGCGCTCTCCTGCGCGACCAGCAGCCGTTCGGAGAGTTCCTCGGCTTCGGTGCGCGACCGCTCCCACGCCTCCTCGGCCCTCGCAACCGCGGCCAGGGCCCGTTCCGCCTCGCCCGCGGCGGCGCGCGCCTGCCCGGCGAGGCTCCCCAACCGGCCCGAGACCGCGGACTTCTCCCGTTCGGCGGCCCGTCGGCGCTCGCCCAGTTCGTCGACCAGCGACACGCATGCGTCACGGCGTTCGACGGCCTGCCGCTGTGCCGTGACCAGCCCGGCGCACCGCAGCGCGAGATCGCGCAGCTCCGCGTCCGCTTCGTCGACGGACGCCTGCACCTCCAACAGGCTCGGCGCCCCGGCGGAACCCCCCTGGGCAAAGTGGGCACCGAACACATCGCCCTCCGCGGTCACGGCGGTGAGCTGGGGGCGCGCCCGGATCAGGTCTTCGGCATCCGCCAGGGACGCGACGACCACCATGTCGCGCAGCAGTCGACGGACCGCGGGCATCAGTTCCTCGGGCCCCCGCACCAAATCCACGGCCCGGATGAGCACCCTGCCGTCAGACGCCGTGTCCACGGGCGGTGCTGCTTCGGTCCGTACGGGGGCACCGTCGCGGTCCGCCCCGGCCGTCGAACGCTCGTACGGGAGGTGCCCGCGGGCCGCTCCGGCCGGGTCGCTCTCGGGGTCGGGGGCGTTGCCGAGGACGATGGCGGCACGGCCGGCGTCCGTCTTGCGCAGCAGGCGCAGGGCCTCGGCGGCGGTGGCCGGGTTGGTGACGGCCACGGCGTCCGCGGCGGCACCGAGGGCCGCCGCCACCGCCACCTCATGGCCCGGGGAGACGGTGAGCAGTTCGGCGGCCGGCCCGAGCAACCCGCTGAGCTGGCCCTTCGCCATCAACAGGGCGCCGGTGCCGTCCTTGCGTCGCAGCCCGAGTGCCAGTGCCTCCCGGCGTGCGGTGATCGCTGCTCGTTCTCGTTCGGCGGCGGTGAGCTCGTCCCGGGCGGTGCTCAGTGCGGCCTCCGCGGCGGTGAGTTCCGCACGGGCGGTCTCATGGCGCCGACCGAGTTCATCGTCACCGGCAGCCCGTCCGTCAACCTCGGCCCTGAGTCCCTCGTACTCCTCCTGGGCGACGACGGCCCGCTCCCGGGCTTCGTCGCGAGCCGTGGTCAGCCGGTCGATCTCCGATTGGGCCGCCGATGCCCTGCTGCGGGCCGCGTTCACCTGGCCGTGCAGCCGCGCCAGGCCCTCGCGGTGGTCGGCGATGGCTCGGGCGGCGTCCTTGAGACGGCGTTCTTCGGCGCCCAGTTCGCGTTCCAACTCGGCGCGGTGGGCGACGGTGTCCTCCAGCGCGTGCTCGGCCGCTTCCAGGGCTGCCGACAGTTCGGCTTCCTGTTCGCGAATCCTCGCCGCCTCGCGCTCCATGTCCTCGGGGTCCCGGCCGCGCCGCTCGTCCGACGGCTGGGCGGTCGTGCTGGTGACCCGGGCATCGGCGAGGGAGACGGTGCCGCGGACGCGCTCGGCGAGCTGGGAGAGTTCGTACCAGCTCTGTTGGGCGCGCTGGAGCCGGGGGGCGAGCCGCCTCACCTCGTCCTCCAACTCCGTTTCCCTGGTGAGCGCTGACTTCAGCTCGGCCTCGGCGCTCTCCTTGCTCTTCTTGAGCGCCGCCTCGTCGGCGATCTCCGACCTCAGTGCCTCCCGGAGCGTCACGAGATCGTCGGCGAGCAACCGCAGCCGGGCATCGCGCAGATCGGCCTGGATCACCGCGGCCCGCCGGGCGACCGCGGCCTGGCGCCCGAGTGGTTTGAGCTGGCGGCGCAGTTCGTCGGTGAGGTCCTGGACCCGGGCGAGGTTGGCCCGCATGGCGTCGAGTTTCCGCAGCGCCTTTTCCTTGCGCTTGCGGTGTTTGAGCACTCCCGCGGCTTCTTCGATAAAGGCACGGCGACCCATGGGGTCGGCGTGCAGTACGGAGTCGAGTTGACCTTGTCCGACGATGACGTGCATCTCCCGGCCGATACCGGAATCGGAGAGCAGTTCCTGAATGTCGAGAAGGCGGCAGGTATCTCCATTGATCTGGTACTCGCTGCCGCCATGCCGGAACATAATCCGCGTAAGGGTGACTTCGGCGTAGTCAATGGGCAATGCACCGTCGGAATTGTCGATCGTCAGGGACACCTCGGCCCGACCGAGCGGCGGGCGGCCCGTGGTGCCGGCGAAGATGACGTCCTCCATCTTCCCGCCGCGCAGTGATTTCGCTCCCTGCTCACCCATCACCCACGAAAGCGCGTCGACCACATTGGACTTGCCGGAACCGTTCGGGCCGACCACACAGGTGATGCCGGGCTCGAACCGCAGGGTGGTCGCCGAGGCGAAGGATTTGAAACCGCGCAGGGTCATGGCCTTGAGGTGCACACAGCCGGACTCTACCTTTCGATTCGTCCGGAGCGTCGGGAAGATACCCCCTCCGGCCTGTCATCGCTCGCCCTGTTCGGTTTCACCGAGGAAGGTGAGGGGCACATCTGACGTGAGGGGGAAGGCTCTAAGGCTTGGGGACGGCTTGGGGGGAAAGAAAGAAGGGACGCCGAGGCGTCCCTTGCACATCTTGTGCGATGTTTCTCCAGCAGAACGCCGGCTCAGGTGAGCGCGGGCTCTGCCTGGGGTACGTCGATGTCGATGCCGTCAAGCAGCGACTCTGCGGGGTGCTGAGCGACGGCAGCGCTAAGTGCGTCATTCTCGGTCTGAATCCTGACCAGCTCGGATTCAAGATCCTGAACGCGCTGCTGAAGCCGTCGCATCTCGGCGAGGAGTCGCGGGTCGGAACCGCCGACGTAACCGAGAAGCGCCTTTGCCATGATGGATGGTCCTCCACACTGAGTGACCGACCGATGCGGTGTGGGTCGTGAGGGATTCGCACCCGCGGTGCTCGACAGTGCTGTGTAGTACCGATCTCGCTGTGTTTCCTACTGCCAAACAGCTAAGGTGCGCGGGGATTCCAGAGTCTCACCAAAAAGTTTGACGGTCAACACGATCACACGCCGCGGACCGGGCAGACCCGGGGACGCGCGGCACGGGAACGGCCGGCGCAGTGTCCTCTCCGGGGCCCTGGGGGCGTGGAGATCTTCCTTACCCGGGCAGCCTGGCACGAGCACCCCCATAAGGCAACCACCAGCCTGTTTCTCTTCCGGCCGGCCCGAGCGCCCCCTGTTGGAACCATGGGACGAGCGCCCCGGGAACACTCGGGATCAGCGGATCGCAAAGCCGTCGTAACCGCCGCGGGGCGTGTCCCAGATCTCAGTGACTCCGTCCACACGGCCGGGTGTGTCGTCGGATCGCAGCCACTCAAGGAGACGGTGGCAATTCTCACGCGGCCCCTCCGCGACGATCTGCACCCTGCCGTCATCGAGATTGAGGGCGAAACCACTGAGCCCGCCGATTTCCAGAGCATTTGCCCTGGTGAACCAGCGAAACCCTACTCCCTGTACTCGACCGCGTACCCAAGCGGTGAGCCGTGCCGCATCATTCATGACTGCACGGTAATCGCTGAATTGCCAGCGAAGCACTTCTCATCGACCTCTCATGGCGTACAGTCCCGTCGCAATGACGGTCACCCGTTCGGGGGAGCGTCACCACTGTCCGACGGTATCCAGACCGGCTATTGGGCAGGTTCTCCCCACCATCGAACACTTCGTTCAACGAGGAAGGCATCGCAGAATGGGACGCCATCGACGCTCCGCCGCGCGCACGGGCAGTCGGCCCGTGCGCACTGGGCTGCTCGGCGCCTCCGCTGCCATGGCAGTGGGTGCCGCGGCCGTGGCGTCCGGCCTGCTGCCGGGCGGTGACGTCTTCTCCGTGGGCGACCGTGACTCCGGCGGTCAGATCCGCGCCGACGCCTCGGCGGAGTGGCAGACGCAGGGCGACTCCGGTGCGGGGGCCACCCCGACGGAGAGCGTGCCGCAATCGCCCTCCGCCACACCGACGACCCCCTCCGCGACACCGACGTCCCCGTCAGCCACACCCCCGCGCAAACCTTCGACGACGCCGGCCAAGCCAACCGAGCAGACCAAGGCCCCGGAGCATGTCAAGGAGAAGGAGCCCTCCGCGACGCCCACGCGGCCGAAGCAGCGGGAGTCCGACCGCTCGGCCACGCGTCCGACGCCGGCACCCAGCAGTCCGTCCCCGTCCGCGGAGACCGCGGTCGAGTCCGAGGTGCTTGCACTGGTGAACGAGGAGCGGGCCAAGGTCGGCTGCAAGCCGTTGAGCTTCGATCCGGCGTTGGCGAAGCTCGCCGGGGACTTCAGTACGGACATGGCCACCCGCGGCTTCTTCGACCACACCGACCCGGACGGCGATTCGCCCTGGGACCGGGCCGAACAGGCGGGGGTCAAGAACCTGGGCGGGGAGAACATCGCCCGCGGCCAGGCTGACGCCGGTGCCGTGATGAACTCGTGGATGAACAGCGACGGCCACCGCGCGAACATCCTCAACTGCGACTACACCCGCCTGGGCGTCGGCGTTCACATGGGCGACGGCGGCCCGTGGTGGACCCAGAACTTCGGCTTCTGAGCCCGAATCCCCACCCCTGCTCTTGAGCTGCCGGACCGGAGGCACCAGCGGCCTTCGGGTCCTTCGGTGGCTGAAAGAGAACTGCACCCCGGGCAGGTCCGCCCCTCCGACAGGACTGCCACTCAGACAGAACCGATCGGTATCTGGGAGGGGCCGATCGGCATCCGGCAGGGACCGGTCGGTTCAGGCAGATGGGCGGACGGGCCTCGGAGGGCGCTGGCAGCGCGGGCAGAA
Source organism: Streptomyces sp. NPDC005963 (assembly GCF_040638655.1). NCBI lineage: Bacteria > Bacillati > Actinomycetota > Actinomycetes > Kitasatosporales > Streptomycetaceae > Streptomyces > Streptomyces sp. NPDC005963. The sequence continues at coordinate 85,092 of NZ_JBEXVD010000026.1, forward strand.
GTAGCTGGATCGGTTCATCCACGGCCGACGACGCATCGCGGTCCCACAGCGCCGGCAGGCCAGACCCTCGCGACCGTACGCGTCCAATGACCGATCGAAGTAGCCGGATTCTCCGTTCACATTGACGTACAGGCTGTCGAAGCTCGTGCCGCCGACCGCCAGCGCCGCGTTCATCACATCCCGTACGTGCCCGAGCAACTCGGTCGAACGCGCCCGGCTGATTCCCGCCGTCGGGCGCTCGTAGTGCAGACGGGCCCGCCACAGCGCCTCATCCGCGTAGATGTTGCCGACCCCGCTGATCAAGGACTGATCGAGGAGGGCCCGTTTCACGGTGGTGCGGCGCAGCTTGAGCGCGGAGAGGAAGGCGTCGTCGTCGAACGCCGGATCGAGGGGGTCACGGGCGATATGGGCGATGACGTCGGGCAGACCGTCGGGGGTGTTGTCGTGGAGGGAGAGCCCGCCGAAGGTGCGCTGGTCGACGAAGCGGAGTTCCGTGCCGAGGGTGTCGGCGAAGCGGATGCGTATCCGCAGGTGCTTTTCGTCGGCGGCGTCCTCGGGCTGGACGAGCAGTTGCCCGCTCATGCCGAGATGGCCGAGCACGGAGGAATCGGTGTCGGCGAGTGGCAGCCAGAGGTACTTGCCGCGGCGCCGCGCGATTCCCACACTGTGGCCCTTGAGCTGCGAGGCGAAGTCGTCGGCGCCCGCGAGATGACGCCGTACTGCCCGGGGGTGGAGGACTCGCACCTCGGCGATCGTGCGTCCGCTGACCCAGCGCTGTAGTCCGCGGCGTACGACTTCTACCTCGGGCAGCTCGGGCACGGGGCTCCTTCGGGACATGCTCACGACCACGCGGGATGCTCACTGCTGATGTGCGCAGCGTACCGCTCAATGCCAGGTGAAAGACGCCGAGACCCCTCGCTCCTTAAGGCGCGAGGGGTCTCGAACGACCGTTGCGGGACGGGTCAGGCCGTCGCCCGGTCGGTGTCCGTGGAGGACGCGGGATCAGCGGAGCCGGTGGGCTCTGCGGACGGGTCGGAGGCCGCCTCGCCGTTGTCGGCCGGCGAGCCTTCAACGGTCGGCGTGCTTCCGGCCTTCTGATCGGCGACGCGCCGGTCGGCTGCGGCGCGGATCTCCCGCCAAGCGGATTCAGCAGCCTGCTGTTCCGCCTCCTTCTTGCTGCGGCCGGTGCCGGTGCCGTACGAGACACCACCGACGCGGGCAGCAGCAGTGAAGGTCTTCTCGTGGTCCGGCCCCGTCTCGGAGACGAGGTACTCCGGCACCCCGAGCCCCTCGGCCGCGGTGAGCTCCTGGAGACTGGTCTTCCAGTCCAGTCCGGCACCGAGGTTCGAGGACTCTTCGATCAGTGGGTCGAAGAGTCGGTGCACCAGCTCCGACGCAGCTTCGAGCCCCTGGTCGAGATAGACCGCGCCGATCACCGCTTCCAGCGTGTCGGCAAGGATGGACGCCTTGTCCCGGCCACCTGTGCCCTCTTCGCCCCGGCCGAGCCGGATGAACGCCCCGAGGTCGAGCCCGCGGCCGACGCCCGCCAGCGCGCGCGAATTGACCACCGCAGCCCGCAGCTTCGCCAGCTGGCCCTCGGGGAGGTCGGGGTGAATGCGATAGAGGGTGTCCGTGACCACCAGGCCCAGCACCGAGTCGCCGAGGAACTCCAGCCGCTCGTTGGTGGGCAGCCCGCCGTTCTCGTAGGCGTACGAGCGGTGGGTCAGTGCACGCACTAGAAGGGCGGACTCCAGCCGATAGCCGAGCCGCCCTTCCAGAAGCGTGTGGGACGAGGCTGTGTTGATGGTGTCTGCCTGCTTCTTGGCATTGGACAGCTCAGACATCGGGCCTCTCACCAGCCGCTCAGACCGCGAGGACCTGGCGCTTGTTGTAGGTGCCACAGCTGGGGCACGCGATGTGCTGCAGCTTCGGCTCCTGGCAACGCTCACACGAAACCAGGACGGGGACCGCAGCCTTCCACTGCGACCGGCGGTGGCGCGTGTTGCTGCGCGACATCTTCCGCTTCGGAACAGCCACGGCTACTTCTCCTGCTTCTCGTCGACGCCCGCATCGGCGCCGCCCATGTTGTCCTTCTCGCCGTCCGTGATGGTTTCGGCGAGTCCTTGCAGTGCCGCCCAACGAATGTCGACGGCGTCGTGATGGTGTTCCGGGTCGTCATCGAGCCTGATTCCGCACTCGACGCACAGACCGGCACAATCCTCCCGACACACCGGCTGCATGGGCAGTGCGAGCACTACCGCGTCACGCAGCACGGGCTCAAGGTCGAACAGTCCGTCCTTGAGGTAGAGGACGTCCTCGTCCTCGGCGTCGTCGCCCGGCTCCACGGCACGGCCATGGCTCCGGTCATCGGCGTCGGGGTACGTGAACATCTCCTGGAAGTCCGCCACGACATCGAGGCGCAGCGGCTCCAGACACCTTACGCACTCCCCCTGGGCGGATGCACGGCCGGTGCCTGTGACGAGCACACCATCCATGACCGACTCAAGGCGGAGGTCCATCTCCACGGAGGCGCCTTCCGGCACTCCGATGACTCCCTCCACGCCGAGGTCCTTCGGCGCGGGGACCGAGCGGGACAGCCGCTGGAGCGCGCCGGGACGCCGGCCCAGCTCGTGCGTGTCGAACACGAGGGGGTTGCGGTGGTCGAGGCGGGCGTTCAGGGCTCTTCCTGCTTTCAGATCGTGAGGGACTGTCCGGAATTCTTCGGGAAGTCTCGATGCGAGTCGAAGGACCCGAGTCGAAAAACATCTGGGAAGAAGCGGGCAGCCGAGATCGCCAAACCTGTGCGACCGAAGAGCCAGGATACTTCACCGGCCGCGATGAACCCAATCCGGTCCTGGGGAGGGGAGGGGTTCAGCGTCCTTCGTCGTACGGGCGGAGTCGGTCGAGGTCGATCATCCCGGTGTCGAAGAGGCTCGTCTCGTCGAGTGCACCGGGCTGGGAGGCCGGCCGGTCGGGGCGGTCCTGGTGGGTGTGGGGTCCGGCGGGTGCAGGGGGGTCGTGATGGATCTGCGGCTGGTACCCGGCGAGGGTGCCCGCGGGTGCGTACGGGGGCCACTCGGGCTGGCTCGGGACCGGGGCGGTCACCGCGGGCGCGGGGTCTGTCGCCTCGGGGGCAGTGCGGGGGCGGCGAACCCTGCGGGACAGTCCCGGCTCGTCGTCAGTCAGCTCCGCGAGACCGGCGAGGTAGTCGGCGTCGCTGGTGTCGCCGTTGTGCAGGGAGACGCCGGCAGCGTCCTGGGCGGCCATGTGGTCACCGAGCGCACCGTCCACGGCGGGCCCGTGGAGCTTGCGCCGGCCCCGACCCACGGCCTCCAGGGTCTTGGTGAGGACGGCCTCGAAGGCGCTGAGCTTGGCATCCACATAGGCATCGACCTGTTGGACGAGGAGGGCCGGGGCCACGTGCTGGTCGTCCGCATCGGCGGGGCGGTGCGGATCGGGATGGCCGGCCACGGTGACCATGCCGTTCACGCCGTCGCTGCCGGCCGTGCGGTTCGATCCGTCGTCGGCGGAGGCCCCGGCCAAAGTGGCCGCGTCCGCACCGGGACGCCAACCCAGCAGCTTCTCCCGGCCGCGGTCCACCGAGCCGATGGTCTTGCTCAGGACCACCTCGAAGTTGGCGAGCTTGGAATCGACGTATTCGTCGGCTTCCGCCCGGATCTCGTCGGCCTCCTGACGGGCCCGGGCGAGGATGCGGTCCGCTTCGTCCTGGGACTGGCGGGCCACCAGGGTGTCCGAGACCAGCGTGCCGCGCTCGGCATGGGCGCTCTCGATGATCCGTTGGGCTTCGCGGCGGGCCTGGGCGACCAAGTGCTCCCGGTCCCCGATCAGCTCGCGCGCCTGCGCCAGGGAGCCCGGCAGGGCCCGACGCACCTCTTCGAGCCCTGCGAGCAGGTCAGCGCGGTTGACCACGCAGGACGCCGACATGGGCAGCGATCGCGCGCTCCCGATCGCCTCGACGATGTCATCGAGCTTCTTCTGCACGTCCACCGTGGTTCGCCACTCTCTGCACTGGTACGCCTGAGCTGCGTCCGGCTCACACGAGACGGACGGGAAGACTGTACGGCGACACGGACACCACAGACAGCGACGGACGACGGTCGACGGAGTGCTCGGCGAACTACCGCAGGGGCTCCCCGGGTGCGGGGCGGGTCACTTTCCCTCGCGCCGCTCGGCAAGACGGCTGCTCAGAGCCTCGTGCACGACAGGCGGCAACAGATGGGAGACATCGCCGCCCCAGGCGGCGACCTCCTTAACCAGGCTGGAGGAGAGAAAGCTGTAGGTGGGGTTGGTGGGGACGAAGAGGGTCTCGACACCCGAGAGGCCGTTGTTCATCTGGGCCATCTGGAGTTCGTAGTCGAAATCGCTGACCGCCCGCAGTCCCTTGACGATCGCGGGGATGTCCCGCTCCTTGCAGAAGTCGACCAACAACCCGTGGTGCGACTCAACAGATACGTTTCCGTACTCGCTCGTCACCTCGCGGATCAGATCCATCCGCTCGTCGACGGTGAAGAGGCCCTTCTTGGACTGGTTGATCATCACGGCGACATGTACGACGTCGTACAACCTGGTGGCACGGGCGATGATGTCGAGGTGGCCGTTGGTGATGGGGTCGAATGACCCCGGACAGACTGCGCGGCGCACTGGAAGTCCCTCGCTCTCCGGTCCGGTCATGGGGCGTTTTCGCAGGTGGAAGCCTCTGTGCTGACAGAGGCGGCGTGACCGTACCAAAGGGTTCCCTCGCCGTAGCGACGGGCCCGCAGGGGTGCGAAGCCAGTCGGCCAGCTGAAGGGCCCGCCTCTGGTGCTGCGTTCCACGGTGACCAGCGCATCGTCAGTGAGCCACCCCTGAGTGCGGAGTGTGAGCAGGATCTCCCGAAGATCATCGTCACTGACGGCGTACGGGGGGTCGAGGAAGACCACGTCGTAGGGCTCGTCGGGCGCGGGTCCCGTCACGATCTGTTCGGCCCTGCCGGTGCGGACTTCGGCGCCCGGCAGCGCCAGTGCCCGGACGTTCTCCCGGATCGTACGGGCGGCCCGGGCATCGGCCTCCACCAGGAGCGCATGGGACGCCCCCCGGGAGAGTGCCTCCAGGCCGACCGCGCCCGAGCCCGCGTAGAGATCGGCGACCCGCAGCCCCTCGAACGAACCCAGATAGGACTCCCAACTGGAGAACAGTCCCTCACGAGCGCGGTCGGACGTGGGGCGGGTGCCGGTGCCGGGCGGGACGGCGAGGCGGCGTCCGCCGGCCGTGCCGGCGATCACGCGGGTCATCTCGGTCCTTACACAGGGGTCGTCGTCGATGGACCGCGCACGACACCTGTCGTGGGAACGATCGTCCCAGGACGCCGGCCCGGCCCTTTCGGGCCAGTCTCTCAGCCCTTGTCGAGGTACCGCTCGCGCTCCTTGTCCAAAAGGGCGTCCAGGGCGGTACGCAGGCCGGGCAGCCCCGTGAGCTCGGGGTCGGCCCGGACCACGGAGACGGCCTCCTCCCGTGCCGCGGCGATGATCTCCTCGTCGTCGATGACCGTGAGCATCCGCAGCGAGGATCGGACCCCGGACTGGGCCTGACCGAGCACATCGCCCTCCCTGCGCTGTTCGAGGTCGATGCGGGAGAGCTCGAAGCCGTCCAGCGTGGCGGCGACCGCACCGAGCCGGGCGCGAGCCGGAGCCGCCTCCGGCATCTCGGTCACCAGCAGACAGAGCCCGGGGGCGGAGCCCCGGCCGACCCGGCCCCGGAGCTGGTGGAGCTGGGAGACGCCAAAGCGGTCGGCGTCCATGATCACCATGGCGGTGGCGTTGGGCACGTTGACCCCGACCTCGATGACCGTCGTGGCCACCAGGACGTCCACCGCGCCCGCGGCGAAGCGACGCATCACGTCGTCCTTGTCGTCCGGCGGCATCCGCCCGTGCAACACCTCGATGCGCAGCCCGGCCAGCGGCCCCCGGCGCAACTGCTCGGCGACGTCGAGGACGGCCAGGGGCGGTCGCTTCTCCGCCTCGTCCTCGGCGGACTTCTTCGCGGCCTTGGCCGCACTGCCGGCGTTGTCGTCCTGCTCGTCCCCGATGCGCGGGCAGACCACGTACGCCTGGTGCCCCTTCTCCACCTCCTCGCGCACCCGCTCCCAGGCCCGCGCCAGGAAGTGCGGCTTGTCCTGGGCCGGTACGACATGACTGGCGATGGGCGAGCGGCCGGCGGGCAGCTGGTCCAGGACCGAGGTCTCCAGATCACCGAAGACGGTCATGGCCACCGTGCGCGGAATGGGCGTGGCCGTCATGACGAGCAGATGCGGAATCCGCTTCTCGCCCCGGGACGGCCCCTTGGCGCGCAGGGCGTCCCGCTGCTCCACCCCGAAGCGGTGCTGTTCGTCCACGACGACGAGCCCCAGCTCGTGGAAGTGGACCTTGTCCTCGATCAGGGCATGGGTACCGATGACCAGCCCGGCATCACCGCTGACCAGGTCGAGCAGGGCCTGACGGCGGGCGGCGACCCCCATGGAACCCGTCAGCAGCACCACCTTGGTGGCGTGCTCGGCGCCGCCGAGCATCCCGCCCTCGGCGAGGTCGCCCATCATCTCCACGATCGATCGATGGTGCTGCTGGGCGAGGACCTCGGTCGGCGCGAGCATCGCCGCCTGTCCCCCTGCGTCCACCACGGTCAGCATGGCGCGCAGCGCCACCAGGGTCTTCCCGGAGCCGACCTCGCCCTGGAGCAGCCGGTGCATCGGGTGCTCGGTGGCGAGGTCGTCGAAGATCTCTTGGGTGACCTTGAGCTGACCGTCGGTGAGGGTGAACGGCAGCCGTGCGTCGAAGGCGTCGAGCAGACCACCCGGGGTGGGTCGGCGCGCCACCGCCGGCAGTTGGGTGTCCGCGAAGCGGCGTCTGGCGAGGGCCACTTGGAGAACGAACGCCTCGTCCCACTTCAGCCGCTGCTTGGCGGACTCGACGTCCGCCTTGGTCTGCGGTCGGTGGATCTTCAGCAGTGCCTCGGGCAGCGGGACGAACCCCCGGCCGTCCCGCAGGGCGGGCGGCAGGGGGTCGATCGCCTCCTGGGCGCGCGGCAGGACGGCGTCGACCGCCTTGGCGATCTTCCAGGACTCCATCCCCTTGCAGGCGGGGTAGATCGGGATCAGCGCACCGGCCCAGGAGTCGACGTCGACGCTCTCCGTCGCGTCGGCCGCTTCCCCATCGCCGTGGCCACCGAGCTTGGCGTAGCTGGGGTGGGCGAGTTGCAACTTGCGGTTGAAGACGGAGACCCGACCGGCGAACATCGCCCGGCTCCCGGGCAGCAGTTCCTTCTGCGGGCGGTGGACGCCACGGCCGAAGAACACCAACTGGAGCCGGCCGCTGCCGTCCGTGATGGTGATTTCGAGGCGCTTGCCACGACCGCCGTTGAACGTGTGCACCCGGGCGTCCGCGACCTGCGCCACCACCGTGACGTCCTCGTCGAGCGGGAGCTCGGCGAGTCTGGTCAGCTGGCCGCGCTCCTCGTACCTGCGGGGATAGTGGTGCAGCAGGTCCCCGACGGTATGCAGGTCGAGGTGGTCGGCCAGCACCTTGGCGGTGGCGGGTCCGAGCGACTTCTTCAGCGGTTCTTGGAGTGATTCATCGAGCGCGGGCACGCGTTCCATTGCACACCACGGCACCGACAACCGCCCGCACCTGTGGAGTAAGTCCTGGTCGTGAGTGTGCGACGGACCCTAGGATGGCGCGACACCCTGCCCTCTCCCACTCGCGGTCACCACCCCACGGGATCGCCCGACCCGCGCCGACCCCGGGTAAGAAGAGTCCCCCCTCCGGCGCAGCGACGATGACTTCTGACACCACCGCACATGCGTCCGCGACCACACCTCACACCTTCCAGGTCGATCTGCGCGGCCTGGTGGACCTGCTCTCCCACCACCTCTATTCGAGCCCCAAGGTCTATCTGCGCGAACTGCTCCAGAACGCCGTGGACGCGATCACGGCCCGTCAGGTCGAGCAACCCGGTGCGCCCGGGCGGGTGAGACTGTCCGTCGACGGTGGACGGTTGCGTGTCGAGGACTCCGGCATCGGTCTGACCGAAACCGATCTGCACAGTCTGCTCGCCACCATCGGCCGCAGCTCGAAGCGCCCGGGGGCGGAGGGCATCGCCTCGGTACGGACGGAGTTCCTCGGGCAGTTCGGCATCGGTCTGCTCGCCTGCTTCGTCGTGGCGAGCGAGATCCGGGTCGTCAGCAGATCGGCGCGCGCTGCGGACGCACCGCCCGTGGAGTGGTCCGCCCGGGACGACGGCTCGTACACGGTGCGTACGCTGCCGGCCGACGCCCGGTCGGAACCGGGTACGACGGTGGAGCTGACCGCCAGGCCGGGCAGTGCCGACTGGCTCGCCGAGGAGCGCGTGTTCGCCCTCGCTCGGGACTTCGGCCGTCTGCTGCCGTACGACATCAGGGTCGGCGACCGGCCCGTCACCGAGTTGCCCGCGCCGTGGGAACGCAGCCACCCCGGCCCGTCCGCCCGCCGGGTGGCGTTGGCGGCCCACTGCCACGAGCTGTTCGGTTTCAGCCCCCTCGACTCGATCGACCTCGGAGTCCCGCTGGCCGGGGTGCGGGGCGTGGCCTACGTGCTCCCGTCGTCGGTCTCCCCCGCCCAGCGGTCCGGCCACCGGGTCCACCTCAAGGGGATGCTGCTGACCGAGAAGGCCGACGAGCTCCTGCCGGAGTGGGCGTTCTTCGTACGGTGCGTGATCGACACCGACTCGCTGCGGCCCACCGCGTCCCGCGAGTCGTTGTACGAGGACGAGACGCTCGCCATCGTGCGCGAGGCACTCGGCGAGCGCATCAGGGAGTGGCTGACCGGCCTCGCGGCGGGCGACCCCGAACGGCTGGCGCAGTTCCTCACCGTGCACCACCTCGGGGTGAAGTCGCTGGCGCGGCACGACACCGAGATGCTGCGGACGATGCTGCCCTGGTTGCCGTTCGAGACCACGGACGGCTCCGTATCGCTGGAGGAGTTCGCCCGGAGGCACCCGGTGGTGCACTTCACGCAGAGCGTGGAGGAGTTCCGTCAGGTCGCCCCGATCGCCGCGGCCCAGGGGATCGGCGTGGTCAACGGCGGCTACACCTACGACGCCGAACTGGTCGGCAAACTGCCTTCCGTCCGACCGGGCACGACCGTCAGCGAACTCGACGCCGACACCGTGACCGCGCACCTGGACCCGGTGGACCCCGCCGACGAGCTGGCACTGGCCGGCTTCCTGGCCGCCGCGCGCTCCCGGCTGGACCCGCTGGGCTGCGACGTGGTCCTGCGCGCCTTCCATCCGCTGACCGTGCCCGCGCTCCATCTCGACGATCGCGCGGCACGCCACGAACGGGCCCGCGCCGAAGCCGAGGAAGAGGCGGGCGAACTGTGGGCGGGCATCCTCGGGTCGCTGCGCGGCAGCGCCCCGCGGGCCCGGTTGGTGCTCAACCACCTCAATCCGCTGGTCCGCCGGATCATTGCGCTCCCGGATGCGGAACTGGCCGCGACGGCGACCGAGGCACTGTACGGGCAGGCCCTGCTGATGGCCCAGCGCCCGCTGCGCCCCGCCGACTCCGCACTGCTCAACCGGGCATTCGTCGGCCTGCTGGAATGGGCCACGCACGACCAGGAGAACGGCCGATGACCCTCGACCTGCCGTCCTTGCGCCAGGCGATCCAGAGCAATCACGAGGAGCCGGAGGGACCTGCGCGCAACGCCCGCGCGGAGCGGATCTTCGCCGACATCGAGCGGACCGGTGACACCGATCTCCTCATCGACGGGCTCCACCATCTGATGGTGGTCTACAACTACAGCTCCGAGGCGGACAAGATGTTCGTCCCGTTCGCACGGTTGCTGCGGCTGTGGGAGGAGCACCCCGAGGACTTCGACGCCCAGCAGACCCACAGCCTGTTCTGGATGTTCAAGTGGGTCTCCAGCGGCATGATCGACCAGCCGCACATCCCCCTCGCCTCCATTGAGAAGTGGCAGGCCGAGATGGAGCGGCGGTACCGGCTCGCGGGGCACTCCGAGCGGGCGGTACGGCAGGGGGAGTTGCGGATCGCCCGTCATCTCGGCGACCGGGAGCGGGGTGCGCGGGCGTACGCGGCCTGGCTGGCCGCCGATCGGGACGACAAGAGCGACTGCCATGCGTGCGAACTCCACAACCAGGGCGCCTGGCTCGCCCAGCTCGGTCAGGACGAGGCCGCACTGGAGAGTTGGCGGCCGGTGCTTGAGGGCGATTTCACCTGTGCCCACGAGCCCCATGCCGTGCTCGCCGAGTCCCTGCTCCCGCTGCTGCGGCTCGGGCGGACGGACGAAGCCCGGGCCCACCATCTGCGCGGCTACCGGCTGGTCCGTCCCATGGAGTCGATGCGCAGCGCGGTGGCGGAGCACGTGGAGTTCTGTGCGCTCACCGGGAACGAGGCGCGCGGGTTGGAGATCCTGGCCGAGCGTCCGGCGTACTTCACCCAGACCGGGGAGCCGGTCAGTCTGCTGAGCCATCTCGCGGTGACCGCACTCCTCTGCGATCGGCTGGTGGCGCTCGGCCACGGCACACAGCGGGTGCCGGGGCCGGGCGAGCGGGCCTGGACCGCCGACGAACTCGGCCGTCACGCCCGAGGGGAAGCCCTGGAGCTCGCGGCCCGCTTCGACGAACGCAACGCGAGCAGCCGGGTCAGCGACCGGGTGCGCCGGCGGATGGACCGGGCGCCGCTGGTCGAGCGGTTGCCGCTCGGGCTGCGGACCGGTCGTCCGGTGTCGACACGGCCGGCGGGCCCGGTCGTCGCGGCCCCCGCCGATCCGAATCCGCCCGTGTCGGCTGCCGCCCTGTTGGCACGGGCCCGGGAGCGCTCCGCGGCGCAGCGGCCGGACGCCGCCGAGGCGTGGCGGGCAGCGGCGGCTGCGGCCGAGCGGGACGGTGTCGCCCTGGAGGGGTTGGCGCGGGCCGAACTCCACGACGTCCTGGGGGCGGAAGCGGGCCGGTCGATCAGCGGGTCGGTGGAGCACCTCCGGTCGGCGGCCCGGGAGTACGAGGCGGCGGGGGAAGGAGGTCGGGCCCTGGCGGCGCGGGCGCGTGCTGCACACATCGGGTGTCTCGACGGTCCGTCCCCCGAACGGATCGATTCCGCGCTCGCCACCGTGGATGCCGCGTTCGACGAGGTCCGTGCGCTGCTCGCGAACGGCACCACGGACGCGCACCAGGCGAGTCGGGTCCTGTTGTGCCGCTGCCGCATCCTGAGCGTGCGACTGGGCGTGTCCGAAGGTGATGCGGCGGTGAGCATCGCGATCGACGCGTGGGAGGAGTCCGTACGCGAACTCCTCGCCTTCACGGGGGAGCACCGGGGGGACCCCGGGGTGGACGTCATCGTGGCGGAGGCCCTGGGCCACCTGGGCGAGATCGCCGGCATCCGACGTGACACGGCGCGGGCTGCGGAGCTCTATGCCCAGTCGGCCGCCGGGTACGAGCGGGCGGGGCGCCCTTGGTACGCGGTGGACGTGTATGCCCGGCTCGCCAGGGCGCGGCGGGCGTTGGGCGATGTCCAGGGCGCACAGGACGCGGCCCGGACCGCGCTGGAGCGCGGGCGGGACGACGCGCCCGCCGCGGGGCGGGCGCGGTTGCACCTCCAGTTGGTGGAGCACCTCTCGAACGACGGGGACGACGGGTCGGCGGACCGGTCTGCGTGGGAGGAGGCGGCCGAACACGCGCTGCAAGCGGCCCACTGGGCGGACGAGGCGGGCGAGGCCGGGGGGCTCGGCGCCTATGCCCGGCACCGGCTCGGTGGGCTGCTGCTGCGGCTGGGGCGGGTGGAGGAGGCGGCCGTGGTCCTGGAGGCGGTGCTCCCGGAGCTGTCCGCGGACGACCACGGTGACGGGATGGTCGTACAGACCCTGTGGTGGCTGGGCGAGGGCCTGATGGCGCTGAACGAGCCGCGGTCGGCGGCGGAGCACTGGTTGAAGGCGGCGGACATCGCCCGGAAGTGGCCGGAGCAGCGGGACCACGCCATGCTCGCCAATCTGGCCGGGGAGGCCCTCTACCGCGCCGGTCTGAACGACGAGGCCGAGTCCGCGTACCGGCGGGCGGGCGAGCTGTGGCACGAACTCGGTGATGTCCGTGCACTGGCCCGCAGTCTTCGTGTGCGGGCGTGGATAGCGGTACGGGAGGGCCAGGCCGGGCCGGCGGCTGCGCGTGACCTGATGGTTGCGGCGGCCTCCGGATGTGAGGCGGCCCTGCCCGGGCTGGGTGGCGAGGAGCGCGATCGGATGCGCGTCGAAGTGGCCGAGACCTATCGGCAACTCGGGGAGCTCCTGGTCAATGCGGTCGACGGAGAACCCGGCGACAAGAACCAGGTCAAGGCGGCGGCGGCACGGGCCGCGTACGGAGAAGCCCTGTGCCATGCGAAGCGGGCCATCGAGGTGTTCGGGGCCGTGGGTGAGGTCTGCGCCGAGGACCGGGCCAAGGCCGAGTTGCTGGCCGGCTGGTTGGAGGCGGACCTCGACGATGTGGAGGGAGCGCGCGGGCGGGCGCAGGGGGTGTTGGACGCGTTCTCCACGGAGGGGTTGCGGGGAGAGGCGCAGGCGCTGCTGCGCTATGTGACCCGGTAGCCGGCCGGCCGGACCCCGCCGGTCGGGACCCACCCGGGGAGCGCCGGCGGGATTCCCGCCCGCCGGGTGTGGCTGCCGCACGCCGGATCACGGCACCCTGGGCTACGCCACACCGGACCACTCCACGCTGGACTACTCCACGCCGATGAGCAGGGGGGTCGATCCCCTTCCCCCCTCGTACACAACCGTGTCCACCGCCAGATAGGCGTCTCGGACATGGCGTTCCAGTTGGTCTCCCACCTCGGCGGCGTCGGGGACGTCCTGGCCCAGGATCAGGGTCACCAGTTCGCCACCCGCGGCCAGCATCCGGTCCAGTACCGCCGTCGCGGTGGCGGTCACGTCCGTACCGATGACCGCGACGTCACCGTCTATCAGGCCGAGGACGTCCCCGGCCTGGCACACTCCGGCCGAGGTCCACGACTGCCTTTCGGCAACCGCGAGTTCGGCGTAGCGGGTCGCTCCGGCGGCGGCCGTCATCGCCACCACGTCCTCGTCGAAGCGCCGTTCCGGCTCGTGGACCGCGAGGGCGGCGATGCCCTGGACCGCCGCGCGGGTGGGGATCAGCGCCACCCTGATCCCTTCGCCGCGGGCCTGTTCCACCGCTGCCGCCGCGGTGTGCCTCAACTCGGCCGAGTTGGGCAGCAGGACCACTTCGCGGGCGTGGGCGCGGCGGATCGCATCGACGAGTTCGCCGCTCGCCGGGGGTTCCCCGGGGCGGGCCAGCACCGTGGTGGCACCTGCGGCGCCGCACAGGTCGGCGAGTCCTTCGCCGGGGAGGACGACGACGACCGCCCGTTGGGTCCGCTCGGGCGGCGCGGTGTCACGGTCGGTGCCGTGTGCGCCGTCGCCGTCGGCCACCGGATCGAAGTGGGTGATGCGAATCCGGTACGGCCGACCCGCTTCCACTCCGGCTTCGACCGCCGCGCCGGCGTCGTCGACGTGTACATGGACGTTCCACAGGCCGTCACCTCCGACGATGACGAGGGACTCGCCGAGGGCGTCCAGTCGTCCCCGCAGCCGTGCCACAGCCGTGTCATCGGCTTCCAGGAGGTAGATCACCTCGAAGGCGGGTCCGGCGTCCGCGCACGGCGCCCCGGTCGTCAGGGCCGGGGCGGCAGGGCGCACGGACGCCAACGGTGCGGGCGCCTCACCGGAGAGGGCCTTGACGAGGGCGCCCAGCACGGTGAGCAGTCCCCGGCCGCCGGCGTCCACAACTCCGGCCCTGCCGAGGACGGCGAGTTGCCCGGGGGTGGCCGCCAGTGCCGCTTTCGCCCCTTCGTACGCGGCTCGGGCGACGGCTGTGGCGTCCGCGTCGGGCGGGGTCTCCCGGGCCGTGTCGGCGGCTGCCGTGGCCACGGTGAGGATGGTCCCCTCCACCGGGTGGGCCACGGCTTCCCGGGCGAGCAGTGCTGCCCGGCGCAGTCCTCCGATGAGGTCGTCGGCCGCGGCGATGCGCTCGGCGAGGCCGCGGAGCAGTTGCGCCAGGATCGTGCCGGAGTTCCCCCGTGCACCGATCAGCGCGCCGTGTGCCATCGAACGCATCACATCGGCCACCGCCGGCCCGTCCGCACCGGCCGCCTGGGTCTCGTGGGCGACGAAGACCGCCTCGACCGCCTGGGCCGCCGATTCCACCGTGAGGTAAAGATTGGTGCCGGTGTCGCCGTCCGCGATGGGATAGACGTTGATCGCGTCGATCTCCTCGCGCTCCTGGCCGAGCGCCTCCAGCGCGAGTGCGCACCAGATCCGCACCGCTGCGGCGTCGAGGTTCTGCGGCACCTGGTGATCCTCCTTGAACCGCCGGAGCGGCCGTGGGCAGCGGGTCGCATCGCAGGGTAGACCCCGTGCGGAGGCGGAGGGCCGGGTGGGTGCGGCGAAACCCATGGTAGTTTCGTACTGCGGACGCAGTCGTTGTATGCTGCTCCGGTTGCCCGATGAGAATCGGGCGGTTCCCCGGCAAAGCCACCAATCAGCTCACTGATTTCCGGCACGCCGGAATTCACTGTAAGTGCACCTGAAGTCTTTGGAGTGACCCGTGGCTGCCAACTGCGACGTCTGCGGCAAGGGGCCGGGCTTCGGCAACAGCATTTCCCACTCGCACCGCCGTACGTCCCGTCGCTGGAACCCGAACATCCAGCGCGTGCGTGCCGTGGTCGGTAGGACGCCGAAGCGGCTCAACGTCTGCACCTCGTGCATCAAGGCCGGCAAGGTCTCGCGCTAATCGCGACGGTGACGTCGTAGCGCAGCCCCTGCGGTTGCCTTGAAAGCCGGTCCACCTCCGGGTGGGCCGGCTTTTCGCTGTCCTTCAACAGATGACGGCCGTCAGCGGTGACGCCAGCCGTGGTCGACCGGTCCGATCCCCCCGCCGAGGGCGAATCCGGCGGCTATGGCACCGGTCACGTACTCTTTGGCCGCCGCCACCGCCTCGGGCACCGGGAGGCCGTGGGCCAGCCCTGCGGCGACCGCGGAGGCGAGGGTACAGCCGGTGCCGTGGGTGTGGCGGTTGTCGTGGCGGGGTGCGCGGAACCAGTGGCTGTCCGTGCCGTCGGTGAGGAGGTCCACCGCGTCGCCCGCGAGATGACCGCCCTTGATCAGCGCCCAGCGGGGCCCCAGGGCGAGGATCGCTTCGGCGGCACGGCTCAGCCCCGCCTCGTCGGTGACCTCGACGCCGGTCAGTTGGGTCACCTCGTCCAGGTTGGGAGTGGCCACGGTCGCGATCGGCAACAGGGCGTGCCGTACGGAATCCAACGCCGAGGCGGCCAGCAGGGAGTCACCGTGCTTGGACACGCCCACCGGATCGACGACCACCGGTGCGGAGGCGTCCGCGAGGAGTTCGGCGACGGTCTCCACCAGCGGCGCGGATGCGAGCATCCCGGTTTTGATCGCCTGGAAGCCAATGTCGTCGGCGACACTGCGGTACTGGGCCCGCACCGCATCGGGCGGCAGCTCCCAGTAGCCCTGCACGCCCAACGAGTTCTGTGCGGTGACCGCCGTGAGGACGCTCATCCCGTGGGTGTTGAGTGCGAGCATCGTCTTGAGGTCCGCTTGGATGCCGGCTCCGCCGCCCGAGTCCGAACCGGCGACGGTGAGCACGCGGGGCAGGCTCATCGACCGCCCCCGGTGCCGAAGTGGTCCCAGCCGCCGTTGCTGTGCCAGGGTGCGCCGTCCACGGTGACCTGGGGTTGGACCGATGCACCGAGCACTTCGCCGATCACCTTCCAGCGCGCGGGCAGCTTCACGTCCGGTGGGAAGGTGGCGAGGATCGCATGGTCCTCTCCCCCGGTCAGCACCCACTGGATCGGGTCGACGCCCACCGCCTGTCCGATGTCGTTCATCTGGCTGGGGATGTCGATGGCTCCCGAGC
Source organism: Streptomyces sp. NPDC005963 (assembly GCF_040638655.1). NCBI lineage: Bacteria > Bacillati > Actinomycetota > Actinomycetes > Kitasatosporales > Streptomycetaceae > Streptomyces > Streptomyces sp. NPDC005963. Next base: position 101,070 of record NZ_JBEXVD010000026.1, read on the forward strand.
GCAGGTCGATCCGCACCTTGCTCGCCTCGGCGATGTGCCCGAGGTCGGCGACCAGGCCGTCGCTGATGTCGCACATCGCGGTGGCGCCGAGACCGGCCGCTGCGGGGCCCGCGTGGTACGGCGGCTCGGGGCGGCGGTGCGCCTCGACGAAGGCGCGCGGCGAGCGGAACCCGCGGGAGAGCACGGCATGTCCCGCCGCCGACCAGCCGAGCCATCCGGTGTAGGCGACCACATCGCCCGGGCGCGCGCCGGAACGGGTGACGGGTTCGAGGTTGCGCAGGTCCCCCAGTGCGGTGATGGCCAGGGTGATCACCTCGCCCCGGACCACGTCCCCACCGACCACGGCAGCGCCGGCGACCTGGCACTCGTCGCGGATGCCGTCCATCAACTCCGTGGCCCAGGTGACGGGAAGCTCCGCCGGCACCACCAGCCCGAGCAGCAACGACGTCGGCACCGCGCCCATCGCCGCGATATCGGCCAGATTCTGGGCGGCGGCCTTGCGGCCCACGTCGTACGCCGTCGACCAATCCCGGCGGAAGTGCCGGCCTTCCAGGAGGATGTCCGTGCTCGCCACGACCCTGCGGTCGGGGGCGGCCACGACCGCGGCGTCATCTCCGGGCCCCAGCCGGACCGCGGGGGTGGAGGTGAGTCGGGAAGTGAGTTCCCTGATGAGCCCAAACTCCCCCAGCTCGCCCACAGTGCCCTTCACCCGAGTCTCACCTCTCCGTCGTCCCACCGGTGTCTCCGGCAAGACCCCGTCCGAGCCGGCCCGCCGGCCCGGAAGAACCCACCCCGCCGGACTGCCCGACGAAGCCGCAGACCCGTGTTCGGGCCCTCCGCTTGCGGTCGCGGGGCACGTGCGCCGTCGGTACCGTCAAGGGATACGTCAACTTCTGCTGTGCGCACGCCACGCTGCGGGCGCCACCCGGCGCGGAGGTCTCCCCGCGGCCCATGGCGGCGCGATACCGTGGCGTCCCTTTCTCGCCCCTGAGGTCTCCCCACCGACGGTAGGGGAATTGATCCTCGGGCCGCCCTGGAGGTTCCGTGGTACAGGCGTACATCCTGATTCAGACCGAAGTGGGCAAGGCGTCGATCGTCGCCGAGGCCATCGGGAAGCTTCAGGGAGTGATTCAGGCCGAGGACGTCACCGGCCCCTATGACGTGATCGTGCGCGCCCAGGCAGACACGGTCGATGCCCTGGGGCGTCTGGTGGTCGCCAAGGTCCAGCAAGTGGAAGGCATCACCCGCACCCTGACCTGCCCGGTCGTGCACCTGTAGCCCCCGTCTGCGCTTGGCCGGCGACATCGGTCAGCCGGTCCGCCTGATCTGTGCCCCGGTGGGGCCGCTCGCTGCCGCGGGCCACTCCACCCTCGGACGCCACGACCACGGTCGCGGTTCCCTACTGCCGTCGCCGTCAGAACCCGGCGGCTCCTGCGCCGACCGTCACGAAGAACTGCCACGGACGGCCGGTGGCTGAGGCCACAACGATCCACAGCCATCGTCCGAACGGACCGCCGGCTGGGGCGACGCCGCGATCGTACTGCGCTGCGGTGTCGCCCGGCGGGGGAAGACGAGCCGCATTTCGGTGGGACGGCCGCCGGGAAGGCGGTCGCCCCGACCGGGAACACCCGGGGCGGCGACGCCTGCGAGGACTCGCGGCACCGCCCGGTCGCACGGTGAAGTGGCGTGGAACGAGAGGTACGCACGGCGGCTGCGCCTGCGGCCGGGCCGGCCACCCACAACGCCCAACACGCCGTTCCCCGGGCTGATCACGCGACTTCGCCGGGAGCTGGGCCGTGTCTGACAAATCCGCCCGGCCTGCGACGCCCTCTGTCAGACACGACCTAGCGCAGCCCGGTGGAGCGCCGAAGTGCCGCCTGGATGAGCCGGTCGACCAACTCCTGGTAGCCGACGCCGCTCTCCTGCCACATCCGCGGGTACATCGAGATCGGGGTGAAGCCCGGCATGGTGTTGATCTCGTTGATGACGAACTCGCCGTCTTCGGTGAGGAAGAAGTCCGCACGGACGAGACCCTCGCACGAGGCCGCGTCGAAGGCGGCGACGGCGAGCCGCTGCACCTCGGCCGTCTGCTCGGGCGTCAGCGGCGCGGGCACGATGCCCTCGGCCGAGTCGATGTACTTGGCCTCGAAGTCGTAGAAGGCGTGGGACTGCGCCGGCGGGATCTCGGCCGGGACGCTCGCACGCGGACCGTCCTCGAACTCCAGCACTCCGCACTCGATCTCCCGGCCGCGCAACAGCGCCTCCACCAGGATCTTGGGGTCGTGGCGCTGCGCTTCGGCCACGGCGTCATCAAGACCGGAGAGGTCGTCGACCTTGGTGATGCCGATGGAGGACCCGGCCCTGGCGGGCTTGACGAACAGCGGCCAGCCGTGGTCACCGGCGAAGTCGACGATCTTCTTGCGGGCGGCAGCGGGGTCCACTTCCCACTCACGCGGGCGGATCACCGTGTAGGGGCCGACGGGCAGACCGAAGGAGGTGAAGACGCGCTTCATGTACTCCTTGTCCTGCCCCACCGCGGATGCGAGCACCCCGGAGCCGACGTACGGCACTCCGGCGAGCTCCAGCAACCCCTGGATGGTGCCGTCCTCGCCGTAAGGGCCGTGCAGCACGGGGAAGACGACGTCGACCTCGCCCAACGCCTTGGGCACCGCGCCCGGCTCGGTGTACACGACCTCGCGGTTGCCCGGGTCGACGGAGAGCATGACCTGTCCCTCCGGGGACTCGACCAACTGCTCGACGTGCGGGGTGCGGCGGTCCGCGATCGCCATCCGCTCCGGCTCGTCGGCGGTGAGCACCCACCGGCCGTCCGAGGTGATGCCGATGGGCAGCACCTCGTACTGGGAGCGGTCGACGGCGCGCAGCACAGCGCCAGCGGTGACCATGGAGATCCCGTGTTCGGAACTGCGACCGCCGAAGACGACGGCCACGCGCGGCTTGCGGAGCGGCTGCTCAGGGCGCTGCGGCTCAGGGCTCTGGGGGAGGTTCTCAGTGCTCATATCGGCTTGAGCGTACCTGTTGGTACCCCCGGAGTCAGCGCCGCTGCGTCCGGTCGGGTCAGCGGCGTTCGGGCTTGGCGCTGCGGGACATCAGCTCCTTGAGCGCGACCACCGGCGGCTTGCCGTCGTGCACGATGTCGACGACCGTTTCGGTGATCGGCATGTCCACTGAGTGCCGACGGGCCAGATCGAGCACGGATTCACAGGACTTGACGCCTTCGGCGGTCTGTTTGGTGACCGCGATCGTCTCCTGGAGGGTCATGCCCTTGCCGAGGTTCATCCCGAAGGTGTGGTTGCGCGAGAGCGGCGAGGAGCAGGTGGCGACCAGGTCGCCGAGGCCCGCGAGACCGGAGAACGTCAGTGGGTCCGCGCCCATGGCGAGACCGAGGCGGGTGGTCTCGGCGAGACCGCGGGTGATCAGGGATCCCTTGGCGTTGTCGCCGAGGCCCATGCCGTCCGCGATGCCGACGGCGAGACCGATGACGTTCTTCACGGCACCGCCGAGTTCGCACCCCACCACGTCGGTGTTCGTGTACGGGCGGAAGTACTGGGTGTGGCAGGCCGACTGAAGTCGTCTGGCGACGGCTTCGTCCCGGCAGGCGACGACGGCGGCTGCGGGCCGGCGCTGGGCGATCTCCTTGGCCAGGTTGGGGCCGGTGACGACCGCGACGCGCTCCGCGCCCACACCGGCCACCTCCTCGATGACCTCGCTCATCCGCTTGGCGGTGCCGAGTTCGACGCCCTTCATCAGGGAGACGAGGACGGTGTTCGCGCCCAGTTCGGGCACCCAGGCGGCGAGATTGCCGCGCAGGGTCTGTGAAGGGACCGCGAGCACCGCGAAGTCCGCGCCGTGGAGTGCCTCGGCCGGGTCGGTGGTGGCCGACAGGGAGGGCGGCAACTCGATGCCCGGGAGGTAGTCGGGGTTGGTTCGGGTGGTGTTGACCGCTTCGGCGAGCTCGGCGCGGCGACCCCACAGGGTCACGTCGCAACCCGCGTCGGCGAGCACCATGCCGAAGGCCGTCCCCCAGGAGCCCGTTCCAAAGACGGCTGCCTTCGCCGGGTGTGTCACATCGTTCCTTCCCCTGCGGCTTTGCGCCGCTGTTCTGCACGCGCCGTGCGGTGGTCGAACGGCTCGGCCGGTGCCTTGGTTCCCCGCACCTCTTCGAGGAGTGCGGTGATGTCCGCCATGATCGCCTCGGTCGCCTCGCGCAACACCTCGGGCGTGGGCTCCCGATCGTAGAACCTGGTCAGGTCGACGGGGGGTCCGGCCTGCACGATCAGGGTCTTTCGGGGGAAGAGCCGCAGCGGCCTCTCCTTGGCGTACGGGGGCACCGCGAGGTTGGCGCCCCACTGGGCGACGGGGACCACGGGTGCCCTGGTCATCAGCGCGACCCGGGCGGCTCCCGTCTTGCCCGCCATGGGCCACATCTCGGGGTCGCGCGTGATGGTGCCCTCGGGGTAGAAGGCGACGCACTCGCCCTGTTCGATGGCGTCGACGGCGGCGCGGAAGGCGTCGAGCGCGTCGGTGGTCTCCCGGTAGACGGGGATCTGTCGGGTACCGCGGAGCATCATGCCGACGAACGACACCCGGAAGAGGGCTGCCTTCGCAAGAAAACGCGGCACCCGTCCGCTGTTGTACTGGAAGTGCGCGTAGGACAGGGGGTCGAGATAGGAGTTGTGATTGACCGCGGTGATGAATCCGCCGTCGGCCGGAATGTGTTCCATTCCCCGCCAGTCCCGCTTGAACAGAACCAGTAGCGGCGGTTTTGCGATGACCGCCGCCAGGCGGTACCAGAAGCCGATTCTGCGGCGGGACACTCGGACACCCTTCTTCTTCGTCCGGGCGTTTGCCCGGATGCCGGGGGTCAAGTGTCGCCCCAGTCCCGTGGTCTGTCGAGGACACGGTACGCCCCGGCTACCGGACCGCCCCGTCGCATCAACCCCGCGGCGGGCCACAATGGGAAGCGCACACAGCCCTGCGCACTCGGACGGAGAGCCGACCACGAACACCGACACAACGGCGCACTGGTCCTTGGTGATCCCGTTGAAGCCCCTCGCCCTGGCGAAGAGTCGGCTGGCCTCCCGCGCGGGTGACCTGCTGCGACCACAGCTGGCGCTCGCCTTCGCGGAAGACACCGTCGCAGCCTCCCTGGCCTGCACGACCGTGCGAGATGTGGCAGTTGTCACGAACGACCTGCTGGCAGGTTCCCGACTGGGGGCGCTGGGGGCACGCATCGTGCCCGACGACCCGGTGGCGGGGCTCAACGCCGCGTTGGTCCACGGGGTGGGTGCCGTGCGCCAGAGCCGGCCCGAGGCTGCCGTCGCCGTCCTCAATGCCGATCTGCCCGCGCTCAGACCGGCGGAATTGGAGCGGGTGCTTGAGTTCGCCCGGAGATTTCCGCGAGCCTTTCTCGCCGATGCGGCGGGCATCGGCACCACTTTGCTGACGGCCGGCCCCGGAGTGGAATTGCAACCCGCTTTCGGCGGCCCGTCGCGAAGTCGTCATTCGATGTCCGGGGCAGTGGAAATCACGCTGAGCGATGTCGATTCCGTACGCCGGGACGTGGATACCGGGGACGACCTCAGCGCGGCACTCGCACTGGGCGTGGGCCTTCGGACGGACGAACGACTGGCCGGGGTGCAACGTACGGAGGGATAGCCCGGTCCCATTCCGTCATTTCCGTTGGAGGGCACTGCTCCACCGGAGTGGTGCGGTAACGAAACAGCCGCCGCTTTCCCCGATTTCCGTGCTCGTCACGGTTCCGCCGACCACGGGCGGCAGCGAGGCCGTGCGCAATAGGGCATAGGCTGCACCCCATGCAGGCGACCTCGTTTACCTACGATCCCGACACTCGCAGCGGGAGCGTGCTGCTCGACGACGGCACCCCGATGGAGTTCGACGCAGCGGCCTTCGACGCGGGCGGGTTGCGTCTGCTGCGGTCGGGCCAGCGGGTCCGGATCGAGACGGCCGGCGACGGCTCGGAGCGTCGCATCACCCTGGTGACGCTTCAGACCTTCTGAATCCCGGTGCGCACTCTCGCACTGAACTTCTCTGCCATCGCTCTGATCAGCCGTTTCTCAACGATGTACGGCCGGTGGCCGGCTGGAACATGCCGCGGGCCGGGCTCCCCGAAAGGAGCCCGGCCCGGCGCGTGAGCGGCCCGTTGGATGCCGCTTACCTCTTCCTGGCAGTGGCCGTCTTCTTGGCGGCGGTGGAGCGTGCCGTGGCTTTCTTCGCGGGCGCCTTCTTGGCGGTGGCCTTCTTCGCCGGCGCGGTCTTCTTCGCGGTGGCCTTCTTGGCGGCGGTCTTGGCGGTCGTCGCCTTCTTCGCCGTGGCCTTCTTGGCCGCGGAGGTCTTCTTCGCGACCGTCTTCTTCGCCGTGGCCTTCTTCGCGACCGTCTTGCGGGCGGTCGTCGCCTTCTTCGCGGCGGTCTTCTTGGCGGTGGCCTTCTTGGCCGCGGCCTTGGTGGTCGTCCGAGTGGAAGCTCCGCCCGACAGGCTGCCCTTGGGCGCCTTCTTGACCGAGACCTCGCCGCCGCGCGGCAGCTTCTTCGAGCCGCTGACCAGGTCCTTGAAGCCCTGGCCCGCACGGAATCGCGGTACGGAGGTCTTCTTGACCCGGACCCGCTCACCCGTCTGGGGGTTGCGGGCATAGCGGGCGGGACGGTCGACCTTCTCGAACGATCCGAAGCCGGTGACCGAAACCCGGTCTCCGGCGACAACCGCGCGGACGATCGCGTCAAGCACCGCGTCGACAGCGTCTGCGGCCTGCTGACGGCCGCCGAGCTTGTCGGCAATCGCTTCTACGAGCTGCGCCTTGTTCACGTCTTCCCCTTCGGAGACATTGCCGGAACGAATGTGTCCAGGCTTTTTCGCACGTTAGGCAGATATATACCGCAAATCAAACACGAAACGGTCTAATCACCCTAGTGCCGCAACGAAGTCGACTTCGGAAGTGGGTCAGCACGGAGTTCGGACGTCAGTCGCCTTCGGGAAATCGACCCTCGTCGAGGTCCTTCATCAAGCGGTCCAGACGCCGTGCTGCATCCGGGAGATCGTGCTTCGCGGCTGCCGTCACGACCAGCAGCTTCCGGGACAGCGCCTTCCTTACGCCCTCCGGGACTTGCAGTTCGCGCACTCGTGTGTGCGCTTCTTTCAGTTGGGCCGCGAGCTCGGCATAGAGCTTGAGTTGGTTGTCGCGTCCCATGCACCGATTGTGCCATCTGGGGCGAGTTGTCGCCCGGCAGGGTCTCAACAGACGACTGCGCCCCCCACCGGACGGTGGGGGGCGCAGTCAGGGAAAAGCGCTGATCAGACCTGTAGAGTGCGTGGTTTGAAGGCGGGGCGAGTGGACTCGTAAGCCGCGATGTCCGCTTCGTTCTGAAGGGTGAGGCTGATGTCGTCCAGCCCGTTCAGCAGCCGCCAGCGGGCGTTCTCGTCGAGTTCGAAAGCAGCGGTGATGCCCTCGGCCCGCACCTCGCGCGCCTCCAGGTCAACCGTGATCTCGGCGTTGGGATCGGCTTCGGTGAGCTCCCAGAGCCGCTCGACGGTCTCCTGCGGGAGAACGACGGTCAGCAACCCGTTCTTGAGGGAGTTGCCGCGGAAGATGTCGGCGAACCGGGCGGAGATGACCGTCTTGAAGCCGAAGTTCTGGAGCGCCCAGACGGCGTGCTCACGCGAGGAGCCGGTACCGAAGTCCGGCCCCGCGACCAGGACCGATGCACCCTGGCGCTCGGGCAGGTTGAGGACGAAGGAGTCGTCCTTGCGCCAGGCCTCGAAGAGCCCGTCCTCGAAGCCGTCGCGGGTGACCTTCTTCAGCCAGTGCGCCGGGATGATCTGGTCGGTGTCCACGTTGCTGCGGCGCAGCGGGACGGCCCGGCCGGTGTGTGCGGTGAATGCTTCCATGACTCCTCAGACTCCCGCGGTGGCGGCTGCTTCAGCCTGGTCGGACAGATCGGCCGGAGAGGCCAGATGGCCCAGTACCGCGGTGGCGGCGGCAACCTGCGGCGAGACGAGATGGGTACGCCCGCCCTTGCCCTGCCGCCCCTCGAAGTTGCGGTTGGAGGTGGATGCGGAGCGCTCACCGGGGGCCAGTTGGTCGGGGTTCATGCCCAGACACATCGAGCATCCCGCGTGCCGCCACTCGGCGCCGGACTGGGTGAAGACCTTGTCCAGCCCCTCCTCGACGGCCTGGAGCGCCACGCGCACCGAGCCGGGGACCACCAGCATCCGTACCCCGTCGGCGACTTTGCGCCCGTCCAGGATCGATGCCGCGGAGCGCAGATCCTCGATGCGGCCGTTGGTGCAGGAGCCTACGAAGACGGTGTCGACCTTGATCTGGCGCAGCGGCTGGCCGGCGCTCAACCCCATGTACTCCAGGGCCTTTTCCGCGGCGAGCCGCTCCGAAGCGTCCTCGTACGAAGCAGGATCGGGGACGTTGGAGGACAGCGGTGCGCCCTGGCCCGGGTTGGTGCCCCAGGTGACGAACGGGGCCAGTTCGGTGGCGTCGATGACGACCTCGGCGTCGAAGACCGCGTCGTCGTCGGTGCGCAGCGTCTTCCAGTACTCGACCGCCGCGTCCCAGTCGGCACCTTCGGGAGCGTGGTCACGACCGCGCAGGTACTCGAAGGTGGTTTCGTCGGGCGCGATCATGCCGGCGCGGGCGCCCGCCTCGATCGACATGTTGCAGATGGTCATCCGGGCTTCCATCGACAGCTTCTCGATGGCCGGGCCGCGGTACTCCAGGATGTAGCCCTGGCCGCCGCCGGTGCCGATCCGGGCGATGATCGCCAGGATCAGGTCCTTGGCGGTCACCTCGTCGGGCAGTTCGCCGTCGATGGTGATGGCCATGGTCTTGGGGCGGGCCAGCGGCAGCGTCTGGGTGGCCAGCACGTGCTCGACCTGCGAGGTGCCGATGCCGAAGGCGAGGGCGCCGAACGCACCGTGCGTGGAGGTGTGGGAATCGCCACACACCACGGTGGTGCCGGGCTGTGTCAGTCCCAGCTGGGGGCCGACGACGTGGACGACGCCCTGTTCGACGTCGCCCAGCGGGTGCAGCCGTACACCGAACTCGGCGCAGTTCTTGCGCAGCGTCTCCAACTGGGCTCGGGAGACGGGATCGGCAATGGGCTTGTCGATGTCGAGCGTCGGTGTGTTGTGGTCCTCGGTGGCGATGGTGAGGTCGAGGCGACGTACTCGCCGACCGCCCAGACGGAGTCCGTCGAAGGCCTGGGGGCTGGTCACCTCGTGCAGCAGATGCAGATCGATGTAGAGCAGGTCGGGCTCGCCCTCAGCGCGCCGGACGACGTGGTCGTCCCAGACCTTCTCCGCGAGTGTCCTACCCATCGCTTTCCCTCCGGCCGGCCACGATGCCGGCACCGCTAGAGATCCTGACGCAGCCCGTTGTCGCAGGCTGCTACTACAGACTGGCGGGTTCTCGGGAAATTTGAACTTGCGTTTCACAGTGTGAGACGTGAGTATCGTTGCATGGACAACTCTAGCGGCGTCGGCGTTCTCGACAAGGCGGCTCTGGTACTGAGCGCACTGGAGTCCGGTCCGGCCACCCTCGCCGGGCTGGTCGCGGCGACCGGGCTCGCCCGACCCACGGCCCATCGACTGGCCGTGGCATTGGAACACCACCGGATGGTGGCGAGGGACATGCAGGGCCGGTTCATCCTGGGGCCGCGGCTCTCCGAGCTGGCCGCCGCGGCCGGCGAGGACCGCTTGCTGGCCACTGCCGGTCCGGTGCTGACCCATCTGCGCGACGTGACCGGTGAGAGCGCACAGCTGTATCGCCGCCAGGGAGACATGCGGATCTGTGTGGCCGCGGCCGAGCGGCTGTCCGGATTGCGGGACACGGTCCCGGTCGGGTCCACGCTGACGATGAAGGCGGGGTCGTCCGCCCAGATCCTGATGGCCTGGGAGGAGCCCGAGCGGTTGCACCGCGGTCTCCAGGGCGCACGCTTCACCGCAACGGCCCTCTCGGGCGTACGGCGCCGGGGCTGGGCACAGTCCATCGGCGAGCGCGAGCCGGGGGTGGCCTCGGTCTCCGCTCCGGTGCGGGGGCCCTCCAACCGCGTCGTCGCCGCCGTGTCGGTCTCGGGACCCATCGAACGGCTGACCCGGCACCCCGGCCGCATGCACGCCCAGGCGGTCATCGACTCGGCCGCCCGACTGAGCGAAGCCCTGCGCCGCAGCAGCTGACCCTCTTCCGGGTCGGGAACTCCCCCACCGGAGAGGGTGGGTGACGGATGGTCAACCTGCTGGTGCACGGAGGAAGTTCCTCATAGGGGTATACGGCCGGGTCCGGTCAACGACCGCTCCAGAGCGCCTCGTTGACCGGGCACCGGCGAAGCTGCCGGCTCACTCCCACCGGCAGCCCCGGGCGGGCGGAAAAGAAGACAGAGAGACGGCAGAAAGACGACAAAGGAGAACGAAGAAGCCCTCCGCATTTCTGCGGAGGGCTTCTCCTCATGTACCCCCGACCGGATTCGAACCGGCGCTACCGCCTTGAGAGGGCGGCGTGCTAGGCCGCTACACAACGGGGGCAAGATCTGGGATCTGCTGGCCTACCAGGACTCGAACCTAGACTAACTGAACCAGAATCAGTCGTGCTGCCAATTACACCATAGGCCATGGTGATTTCCGTACCCCCGACCGGATTCGAACCGGCGCTACCGCCTTGAGAGGGCGGCGTGCTAGGCCGCTACACAACGGGGGCCCTAGCGATCCCACCCGGCCATGGGCCGGGTGATGTCACTGCGGGATCACCGGGAGCGACCCAAGTGATCAGCAGGATGGATCTGTACCCCCGACCGGATTCGAACCGGCGCTACTGCCTTGAGAGGGCAGCGTGCTAGGCCGCTACACAACGGGGGCTTTGCAGATGAGCTCTGCGAGCTGGCCTACCAGGACTCGAACCTAGACTAACTGAACCAGAATCAGTCGTGCTGCCAATTACACCATAGGCCACCAAAAAGCAACTCCCTGTGAGGAGTCTCATTTGGTTTGCGCTTTCCGGTCTGACCCCGTGGCCTTGGCGGGCGGCGCAGGAAGAACATTACCCGAAGGAGAGCGGCGCTCCAAAACGGGTATCGCCCTGCAACAGGGCGGGAAGCTGGTCGAGAGCGGTGATCCGGACGAGCTCGGGCCGGCCACCGACGCCGGTCCGGTCCAGCCAGACCGCGGAGAGTCCCGCCTCGGTCGCCCCGCGGGCGTCGATGTCCGGCTCGTCCCCCACGTACAGGACCTCGTGCGGTGGGAGCCCCATGGCCTCGCAGGCGGTGTGGAAGGCCCTGGCCGCCGGTTTGCTGAAGCCGAGCTCGGCCGCGCAGATCAGTGTTTCGAAGCGGTCCCGCACCCCCAGCACTCGCAGTTTGTGGTCTTGGACGGCGAGCGACGAGTTGGACAGGATGCCGTGCCGGTACTCCCCGAGGACGTCGAGCACCGGCACCACATCGGGGAAGAGGGCCCAGGCCGCCTCGTAGTGGGTGATGTAGCGCTCGAACCAGGCGTCCGCTTCGGGGTCCGAGAGTCCGGCCTGGTCGGTGAACATCCGGACGCGATCGCGCCGGTGCTGCTGCCAGTCCACTTCCCCGGCCGAGAAGCGCGCCCAGTGCACGGCCGTGACCTGCTGCCAACGCGAGAGGGCCTGGTCGGCGGATTCGTACCCGTCGGCCAGACCCTCTGCCTGGATGTGGTGCATGATCCCCAGGCGATCAGCGCTGTAGTAGTTGAAGATCGTGTCGTCTACGTCCCACAGGACGGCTCTGATCGTCATGATCCAACGCTACCGAGCCCTTTGGGAACCGTCACGGGATCGCGGGATCACGTGACGCGGACGGTTCAGGCCGTGAGCTTCGCCAGCGCCGCATCGATGCGGGACAGGGTCTTCTCCCGCCCCAGGATCTCCAGGGACTCGAAGAGGGGCAGGCCCACCGTACGACCGGTGACGGCGACCCGCACCGGCGCCTGCGCCTTGCCGAGCTTGAGGCCGTGGGCCTCACCGGCGGCCAGGACCGCTTCCTTCAGGGATTCGGCACTGTCCCAGTCCGCGGACTCCAGCTTCTCCCGGGCGGTGCGCAGCAGGGCGTCGGAGCCCTCCTTCATCGCCTTCGCCCAGGACGCCTCGTCATCGGCGGGCTCGTCGAGGAAGAGGAAGTCGACGTTGACCGTGATGTCGGAGAGCACCGTGAGACGGGTCTGGGCGTAGGGGGCGATCGCCTCCCAGGCCGCGCGGTCGAACTGCTCGGGAGCCCAGGTGGCGTACGGGGCCTCCAGCCAGGGGGCGCAGGCGTCGGTGAACGCCTTCACGTCGAGCCGGCGGATGTGGTCGGCGTTGATCGCCTCGGCCTTCTTCAGGTCGAAGCGCGCCGGGTTGGCGTTGACGTCCGCGATGTCGAACCGCTCGATCAGTTCGGCGATCGAGAAGATGTCCTGGTCGGCCGAGAAGGACCAGCCGAGCAGCGACAGGTAGTTCAGCAGCCCCTCCGGGAGGAAGCCGCGCTCCCGGTAGAGGTTCAGGGATGCCTGGGGGTCGCGCTTGGACAGCTTCTTGTTGCCCTCGCCCATCACGTACGGCAGATGGCCGAATGCGGGGATCTGCTGGGCGACGCCCAGTTCGATCAGTGCCTTGTAGAGCGCGATCTGACGTGGGGTCGAGGAGAGGAGGTCCTCGCCGCGCAGTACGTGCGTGATCTCCATCAGCGCGTCGTCGACCGGGTTGACCAGGGTGTACAGCGGAGCCCCATTGGCCCGGACGATGCCGTAGTCCGGCACGTTCTCGGGGGTGAAGGTCAGTTCGCCGCGCACCAGGTCGGTGAAGACGATCGGCTCGTCGGGCATCCGGAAGCGAACGATGGCGGAGCGGCCCTCCGCCTGGTAGGCGGCGATCTGCTCGGCGCTCAGTGCGCGGCAGTGGCCGTCGTAGCCGGAGGGACGACCGGCGGCGCGTGCGGCTTCGCGGCGGGCGTCGAGTTCCTCGGTGGTGCAGTAGCAGTGGTAGGCGTGTCCACCGTCGAGGAGGCGCTGGGCGATGTCCCGGTAGGTGTCCATGCGCTGCGACTGGCGGTAGGGCGCGTGGGGTCCGCCGACCTCGGGGCCCTCGTCCCAGTCGAGGCCGAGCCAGCGCATCGAGTCCAGCAGCTGCTGGTACGACTCCTCCGAGTCGCGTGCGGCGTCGGTGTCTTCGATGCGGAAGACCATGGTGCCGCCGTTGTGCCGGGCGAAGGCCCAGTTGAACAGGGCGGTGCGGACCAGACCCACATGGGGGTTTCCGGTCGGCGAAGGACAGAAACGTACGCGGACGTTCGCGTTAGCCACGCTTGATCACCTTGTTGGTGAGAGTGCCGATGCCTTGGATGGTGACGGCGACCTCGTCGCCGATGCCGAGGGGGCCGACCCCGGCGGGGGTGCCGGTGAGGATCACGTCGCCAGGGAGCAGGGTCATGGCCTCGGTGATGTTGACGATCAGATCCGCGATGGAGTGGATCATCTGTCGGGTGCTGCCGAGCTGGCGCTGTTCGCCGTTGACGGTGCACTGGACCGTCAGATCGCCCGCTTCTTCCAGGCCGATGCCCGTCTCCACCCACGGCCCGAGCGGACAGGAGGTGTCGAAGCCCTTGGCCCTGGCCCACTGGGCTTCGCGCTTTTGGACGTCGCGGGCGGTGACGTCGTTGGCGCAGGTGTAGCCGAGGATGACGTCCTGGACGCGCTCGCGCGGCACTTCGCGGCACATGCGGCCGATGACGACCGCGAGTTCGGCCTCGTAGTGCACGTCCTCGGAGAACGAGGGGTACGCGATCGCGTCGCCGGAGCCGATCACCGAGGTGGACGGCTTGAAGAAGGCGAAGGGGGCCGGTGGGACCTCGTGTCCGAGCTCCGCCGCGTGGTCCGCGTAGTTGCGGCCGAAGGCGACCACCTTGTTCGGCAGCACCGGCGGCAACAGCCGCACCTTGCTGAGCGGCACCTTGGTGCCGGAGAGCTCGAAGTCCGCGAACGGGATGCCCTTGATGATGTCGAGGACGAGTTCCCCGGGACCGTCACCCTCGACCGCGCCGAAGGCGACATTGCCGTCGATGGAGAATCTGGCGATGCGCACGGATGCGGCTGCCCCTCTACTACTGCTGACGCTGCTGAAGCCTGACGGTCCAGGCTAACGCGGTCGCGGGGAGGCTCGACGCCCACCGCCCCGCAGCCGTGGTGTCCGAGGTGCGCCGCGGTGCGGCGGTGGACGAACCGGGTGCGGGGCGGCTGGACGGCGTGGCCGTCGGTGGCGCCCGCGGAGGGCGGGCGCCACGGGGTCAGGAGGCGGGGGCGTCCATCAGGACCGTACGACGGGGGTTGGCCGTCTGGGTGGGAAGGTCGAGCGAGTGCTCCGGCTGCTCCGGCGTCTGCAGCTGCTCGGCGTCCGAGAGATGGGCGAGAGTGGTGCGCCGGGGGTTCGCTATGTTGCGGAGCATCATCGTCTTCATCGGTGTTTTTACGACCTTCTCGGCGTATGGCCGCACGGACGGCGGCGGAAGCGGCGGTCACTACAGATTGCTGATTCTGTAAAGCGCCAGGCTAAACATCTGATTCCCCGAGAAATCCCCGGAAAGCTGGGGTTCAGGGTGTGATTTTCGTCACGAATCGATGCACATTTCGGTCAATGCGGGCCGTTGATCATCTACAAGGAATCGGACATTTAGCAACTGAATCTGCCATTCCACTCTTGATCATGGCGACTAGGACACCCACTCGGGGCTTGGAAGTCGCAGCAATTCGCACCTTTTGACCCGGAAATCCTTCTACGCCTGGTGACCCGCCACTCACACCGAGTCACCCAGGTCACAGGACGGTACGCGGGCCTTGTTGAGGATCCTGCACTGTGCTGGAATTCCACGCACCGCCGCGGTTTCAGGCCGGCGCGCAGAGGCGCAACACAGCGCCGAGCGGCGGCGGAAGAAGGGGGAGAAGCGCCGGTCACTCAACGACCAACAAAACAGGGGCGCCCCGCGCCTCACCGACGCCGACACCGTCCCGCCGCTCCACGGCAGGGGCGCCTGGTCCAGAGGTTGCGACGCTAGTGCAGGGACGTTACAAGAGGGATGGCAGCGCTGCGGCTGAACCGGAGCCGCAGGGCGGGACCGACCGCGGCTCCTCGCCCCAGCACACCCAGAACCAGAGTCCGGCAACGCCCGGCGAAAGCGGCACTCCCGCACGCCCCGGCGCGACCGCCCCGGGCGACCCCGAAGCACCCAAGGCCCTGCCCAAGGCGAAGGGCCCCAACGACACCGGCTCGCGCCTCGCGCTGCGCAACTGGCGCATCAGCACCCGTCTCGTCTCCCTGCTGACGCTGCCCGTCGTCGCCGCGACCACCCTGGGCGGTCTGCGGATCAACGAGTCCATGGAGCGCATGGAGCAGCTGGAACACATGCAGCTGCTCACCAACATGACGCAGGAGGCGACCCGGCTCGCGGTCGCCCTCCAGGACGAACGCGACCTCACGGCGGGTCCCCTCTCGAACGGGATGCCCGAGACCGACTTCAAGATCACCAGTGAGCGCCAGGAGACCGACCGGGCGCGACAGGCGTTCCTGGAGACCACCCGGGACATCTCCAACACCGATGACCGCGAAGCCATCGACAGCATCCGGCAGAACGCGAACATCATCGTCACCCAGATCACGGACCTCAACAGGATCCGGGACGATGCCTACGCGCCCAACAAGTCCGTGGCGCTGACGGTCCAGAGGTACCACCGGTTGATCCAGTCCCTGTTGAGCCTGTCTCAGGACATGGCCCAGGCGACCAGTAACCCGGAAATGATCAAGCGTACGCGTGCACTGGCGGCCTTCTCCTCCGCCAAGGAGTACGCGTCGATGCAGCGCGCGATCATCGCGTCGGCGCTGCCCGGCGGCAACGACGCCAAGAACATCAAGCTCGACGAGGACGACCGCGAGTACGGCCTCACCGCCTTCGAGAACGGCGACGACGAACTCCAAGAGTTCCAGGCGATCTACAACACGTACGGCGGCGACGCCTCGGAGTTGACGGACACGCTGGACAACGGCAACCCGATCATCGGTGCCTCCGAGGAGTACGCCTCCAAGGCGTTCACCCGGGAACGGGGTCTCCAGCAGCAGACACCGCGCTCCTACCTGGACTGGACGGACGATTACACCGTCCGCATCGACGCGATGAACACCATCGAGGCGACGCTCCTCGGTGAGATGGAGGCCAAGGCGCGCCAGCTGCGCGAGGAGTCTCAGCAGGAAGCCATCATCAACGGTGCGCTGATCCTGTTCGTCCTCGGCGTCTCGCTCGTCGGCGCGTTCGTCGTGGCCCGCTCCATGATCCGCTCGCTGCGCAGGCTCCAGGACACCGCCACCAAGGTCGCCCAGGAACGTCTGCCCGAGCTGGTCAAGCACCTTTCGGAGTCGGACCCGCAGGACGTCGACACCTCCGTCGAGTCGGTCGGCGTGCACTCCCGGGACGAGATCGGCAAGGTCGCCGCGGCCTTCGACGACGTGCACCGCGAGGCCGTCCGCCTCGCCGCCGAGCAGGCGCTGCTGCGGGGCAACGTCAACGCGATGTTCACCAACCTGTCCCGCCGTTCACAGGGCCTCATCCAGCGTCAGCTGTCGCTCATCTCCGAGTTGGAGTCCCGCGAGGCCGACCCGGACCAGCTGTCGTCGCTGTTCAAGCTGGACCACCTGGCGACCCGTATGCGCCGGAACGGTGAGAACCTCCTCGTCCTCGCCGGTGAGGAACCGGGCCGTCGCTGGACGCGCCCCGTCCCCCTCGTCGACGTGCTGCGCGCCGCCGCGTCCGAGGTGGAGCAGTACGAGCGCATCGAGTTGGCCTCGGTCCCGACTACCGAGGTCGCCGGCCGGGTCGTCAACGACCTCGTGCACCTGCTCGCCGAGCTGCTGGAGAACGCGACGTCGTTCTCCTCGCCCCAGACCAAGGTCCGCGTCACCGGTCACGCCCTGCCCGACGGGCGGGTGCTGGTCGAGATCCACGACACCGGCATCGGGCTCTCCCCCGAAGACCTCGCCGCGATCAACGAGCGGCTGGCGTCGCCGCCCACGGTGGACGTCTCGGTCTCGCGCCGCATGGGCCTCTTCGTGGTCGGTCGACTCTCCCTGCGACACGGCATCCGCATTCAGCTCCGCCCCTCTGACTCCGGGGGTACGACCGCGCTGGTCATGCTCCCCGTCGATGTAGCCCAGGGCGGCCGGAAGGTGCCCCTCACCCCCGGTACGGGTCCGGGAGCGCCCGGTGCTCCGGTGATTCCGCCCGGTCTCGGTGGTCCCGTCAGCACGGGCAACAACGGACGCCCAGGGCCCGGTGGCACCGGCCCCGGAACCTCCGGCAACCAACAGGCGCCCGGTGGTCTCCTCGGAGCCGGGGCGCCACCTCGCGGACAGGTCGGTGCGGGTGCGGGTGCCAGTTCGGCCCAGCGTGCCGCGCTCCCCAGCCGCGATGGCGGTCCCAGCCGACAGAGCAGTGGTCTTGCCGGTGCCTTCGGCGGCGCGGCGAGCGTGCGCAACGCCCGCGGCACCACCGGACCGCAGGGCGACCAGCCGCGCAGCGGACAACAGGACGGCGACCGCGGGCGGCAGTTGCCGCCTTCGGGTGGGCCGCGACCTGAGCTGCCGGGATCGAGCCCTCAGCGTCCGCAGACCACGAGTTGGGGCATCGACCAGATGCCCGGCGGTCCCAAGGGACGCGGCGAAGGTCCGCGCGGCCACGAGGAGACCGAGACGGCTGCTGGGCCGGCGACGGCCGAGTTCGCGCGCCCCGACTTCAACGACCAGTCCGGACTCCCGGGCGCTCTGCCCCAGCGCGGTCCGGCGGCCTCCGGGCCACCCGGACAGTTCGTCCGCCCGGACGTCTTCGGTCCGCCGGCGTCCACGGGTGCGGGTGCTTCGGCTCCCTCTGCGCCCGCCGGACCGACGGGATCGTCCGCGGGGCAGTTCACTCCGCCCGGTGGCGCGGCTTCTGGTGGACCGCGGAACACGGCGTCCACCGATCAGTTCGCGCGTCCTGACTTCGGCACACCCACACCACAAGACCCGAACTCCACCGGACAGTTCCCCCGGCCCGACTTCGGCACACCCACACCACAAGACCCGAACTCCACCGGGCAATTCCCCCGGCCCGACTTCGGCACACCCACACCACAAGACCCGAACTCCACCGGACAGTTCCCCCGGCCCGACTTCGGCACACCCACACCACAAGAC
>NZ_JBEXVD010000026.1:119414-127502 GCF_040638655.1 Streptomyces sp. NPDC005963
TCCCGAACTCCACCGGACAGTTCCCCCGGCCCGACTTCGGTGCACCGCAGCCGCCGCTTCCCGGGCAGGCCCCGGTGCCGCCGGGATTCGATGCGCATCCGGGTCTGCCCGTACAGCACGCCCTGCCGCCGCAGCCCCAGCCGGAAGCCCTGCCGCCGGCCGGCCCTGGCGACGGCCGTACACCGCTGTTCGACACGCTGGAGACGGACTGGTTCCGTACCCAGGGCAGGTCGCAGAACGGCCTGCCCGACCAGCCGGTGGACACCCCGGCGCCGGGAGTCTCGCGCAACACCGCCGAGCACTCCGTACCGTCGATGCCGCAGCGCCCGACCGCGGGTCGTCCCGCGAACCAGGGCGCGCACAGCAACGGCTGGCGCCCCTCCCCCAATGACGAGTTGGTGCGCCAGGCCGAGCGGCTCAAGAAGCCGACCGCGGGCGGCGTCACCACCTCAGGTCTCCCTCGCCGTGTCCCGCGGGCGAATCTGGTCGCGGGTACGGCACAGGAGCAGAGCACCCAGAGCGGTCCGCAGGTTTCGCGCGCGCCGGACGATGTGCGCGGACGGCTGACCAACCTTCGCCGAGGCATTCAGCAAGGTCGTCAACAGAACACTTCGACGACCGGTAGCTTCAACCTCGGCCCCACTCACCCGCAGGAGCGTTAGTTGAGCCCGATGAGCCAGGCGGCCCAGAACCTGAACTGGTTGATCACCAACTTTGTGGACAACACCCCCGGGGTGTCCCACACGGTCGTGGTCTCCGCCGATGGACTCCTGCTGGCGATGTCCGAAGGTTTCCCGCGCGATCGGGCGGACCAACTGGCAGCGGTCGCCTCCGGGCTGACCTCGCTCACCGCAGGAGCGTCAAGAATTTTCGAAGGCGGCCCGGTCAGCCAGACCGTGGTCGAGATGGAGCGCGGCTTCCTTTTCCTCATGTCCGTCTCCGACGGTTCCTCTCTCGCCGTACTGGCCCACCCCGAGTGCGATATCGGTCTGGTGGGCTACGAGATGGCGCTGTTGGTCGACCGTGCGGGCAGCGTCCTCACGCCGGACCTGCGCGCCGAACTCCAGGGAAGCCTCTTGCACTGATCCGTATGCTTCCGATCCCGCCCCTTCTACGTATCTGTGTCAGATAGCGCTCCACGCGCCGTCACTGTCAGGTCGACCAACCGGCTCCCCCACCGGCCCGCTCAGACGGCACCAACCCTTGCTGTCCCGCCCGGAGGACTCATGACCCCGCCAACTGCCTCTCACGATCCGTACGGCTCCGATGCCTACGGATACGAGGGTGACCAGCCGCTGGTGCGTCCGTATGCCATGACCGGTGGCCGAACCCGGCCGCGTTACCAGCTCGCCATCGAGGCGCTGGTGAGCACCACGGCCGATCCCTCGCTCCTTGCCGGGCTGTTGCCCGAGCACCAGCGGATCTGCCATCTGTGCCGCGAGGTCAAGTCGGTGGCGGAGGTGTCGGCCCTGCTGTCCATGCCGCTCGGTGTGGCCCGGATCCTCGTGGCCGACCTCGCCGAGGCGGGCATGGTGGCGATCCACCAGCCAGGCAACGGAGACGCCGGCGGAGCGCCGGATGTGACACTGCTCGAAAGGGTGCTCAGTGGACTTCGCAAGCTCTAGCGGCGGTGCAGCCCGCTCAACCACCAGCGCGAAAATCGTGGTGGCGGGCGGATTCGGCGTGGGCAAGACCACGTTCGTCGGCGCCGTCTCGGAGATCAACCCGCTGCGTACCGAAGCCGTCATGACCAGCGCATCCGCAGGCATCGACGACCTCACCCACACCGGCGACAAAACCACCACCACCGTCGCCATGGACTTCGGCCGCATCACCCTCGACCAGGACCTCATCCTCTACCTCTTCGGAACCCCCGGACAGGACCGCTTCTGGTTCATGTGGGACGACCTCGTCCGCGGAGCCATCGGCGCCGTCGTCCTCGTCGACACCCGCCGACTCGCCGACTGCTTCCCCGCCGTCGACTACTTCGAAAACAGCGGCCTCCCCTTCGTCATCGCCCTCAACGGCTTCGACGGACACCAGCCCTACAACCCCGAAGAAGTCCGCGAAGCACTCCAAATCGGCCCCGACACCCCCATCATCACCACCGACGCACGCCACCGCACCGACGCCAAAAGCGCCCTCATCACCCTCGTCGAACACGCCCTCATGGCACGACTCAAGTAGTCGGTCGGCTGCAAACGGCCCAAGTCGGCAGCGATATAAGGCAGTTGTCGCAAATGTTCACAGGCGGACTGTGTCCTTAGACACGGTCCGCCTGCGCGTTCATAACGTTTCGACAGAGAATTAACCCGGGCCGGACACCCGTTGCATACGGTCGGTACCGCTGCGCTGACATCATGCCCGCCTTTTGAAGGGGCTCGCTCTTTATGCCCGTTTTATCGGTCAGTACCATCGGTAGGAATGGCTGATTCCAACTGTTTGGAACGGACCCGCTCCACATGCTGAAATTCGACGAACTCCTGAGTAGTACGGCTCTGAACGAAACACGGCACAGCTCAGGTGCCGGTGCCGAGAGGTTGTTGGTCGAGTGAGGCGAAGCATGACGGGCTCCGCGGAGCAGCAGGCGCGGGGAAACTTCACCCCGCCCGCGCGCACGGCGGCGCCCTCGGACGAGCCGCCGCATCCCCCCGACCGTGACACCGGTGACCGGGGTGGCAATGGCCCGCTCTCCCCACGCAACTGGCGCGTGCCCACCCGGCTGAACGCGATCCTCCTGATACCCGCCCTGGTCGCGCTCGTGATGGGCGGCCTCCAGGTCAAGGGGTCGATCGAGACCTGGGACGAGGCCGAGAAGGCCGAGCAGACCGCGCTGATCGTGCGAGCTGCGTCCGAGTACGGCCAGGCACTGCTCAACGAGCGCGACCTGACCGCTGCAACGCTGCTGGCCGCCCGCTCATCGGACGCCCGCCGCACCGATGTGATCGACTCCGCGTACGCCACCACGGACGGGGCCCGCCGGAAGTTCGACGCCGCCGTGAAGAACCTCCCCGAAGGCCAGGGGTTGGAACGACGGCTGGCGCTCTTCCGGGAGCAGGAGCCCGAGCTGGGCAAGCTCCGCTCGACCGCCTACAGCGCCGCCATGGACCCGGTCTCCACCGAAGAGGGCTACGTCAGGATCCAGCACCCGCTGATGTCCTTCTCCAACGAGCTGGGCTTCGGCACCGGAAACGTCACTTCGTACGGCCGTACGGTCTACGCCGTCCAGTTGGCGAAGGCCGCGACCTCCTTGCAGCGCTCCATCGGTACGCATCTGCTGGTGCGGCCGAGCGCGGAGGCCGACGTCGCGCAGAAGCAGACCGTGGCATTCAACTCCTACAGCTATCTGGAGTCGATCGCGGTCAGCGAGTTCGTCTCGGGCGGCAGCAAGGCCGACGCGGACCGCCTCCAGCGCGTCATGGCGCAGAAGAACGCCGAGGTCGACAGGAAGTTCAAGACCTCCGACCTGCCGCGTGAGGGCAGTTCCGTCTTCGCCGGGATGGCCCTGCGGATCGGCAGTGGTGCCAAACCAGCGGCGCTGCGCAAGAACGACATCACCCCGAACAGTTGGATGACCGTCGCCACCGCCAAGTTCGAGGGCTACAGCGAGATCGAGCGCGAGCTCCTGGACCGGACCGTGGACGAGGCGTCCACCATCGCGGCGGACGCCCGGCGCGACGCCTTCGTCAACGGTCTGGTCACCGTCCTCGCCCTGCTGACGGCCTTCCTCGTGGCCGGGGCCGCGGCCCGTCAGATGAGCCGCTCCATGCTGCAACTGCGCGCCGCCGCCTTCTCCATCGCGCAGGACCGGCTGCCCAGCCTGGTCGACCAGCTCTCGCGTACGGAACCGGGCCGTGTCGACACCCGCGTAGAGCCGATCCCGATCGACACCACGGACGAGATCGGGGAGGTCGCCCGGGCATTCGAGCAGGTACACCGGGAAGCGGTCCGACTCGCCGCCGAGCAGGCCATGCTCCGGGGCAACGTCAATGCGATCTTCACCAATCTCTCCCGTCGCAACCAGTCGCTGATCGAGGGTCAGATCACCCTGATCACCGAATTGGAGAACGGCGAGGCCGACCCGGACCAGCTGTCGTCGCTGTTCAAGCTGGACCACCTGGCGACCCGGATGCGCCGCAACGGCGAGAACCTGCTGATCCTCGCCGGGGAAGAGCCGGGCCGGCGGTGGAACGAGCCCGTACCGCTGGTGGACGTGCTGCGCGCGGCGACCTCCGAGGTGGAGTCGTACGAGCGCATCGAGCTGAGCGGTGTCCCGGAGTCGGAGATCCACGGTCAGGCCGTGACCGACCTGGTGCACCTGCTGGCCGAGCTCTTGGAGAACGCCACCACCTTCTCGTCCCCGCAGACCAAGGTCCGGGTGACGGCGACCCGGCTGCCGGACGGTCGCGTCATGGTCGAGATCCACGACAAGGGCATCGGGCTCACGGCCGAGGACTTCGCCGACATCAACCACAAGTTGGCCAACCCGCCGACGGTGGACGCGGCGGTCTCCCAGCGGATGGGCCTCTTCGTGGTCGGCCGGCTCGCCGATCGCCACGGCATCCGGGTCCAGCTGCGCCCCTCGGGCGAGCAGGCGGGCACCACCTCGCTGGTGATGCTCCCCGACGCGATCACGCACGGTGGCGGCGGTGAGCAGCAAGCGGCTGACAACGGCTTCACGGTGTCGCAGATCATTCCCGAGCAGCCGGCGTTCGCCAGTCCGCCGCTGCGCACCGCCGCCGAGCTCGGATTCGACGACTCGCGCTACGAGACGCCTCCTGCGGCAGTTCCCGAGGTACCGGGGAACCCTGCGCAGGAAGCCCGCTCGCGCAAGCGTGAGGAGCGCCGTGCGGCCCTGGAGGCGCAGTCGGCGGACGGCGGTCCCACGGCGCCGCAGCCGACGGCACAGCCCCAGCAGGGCCGGCCCCAGGCGCCGGAGCAACAGGGGTACGCGCCCGACTTCGGGCAGCCGTACCAGCAGCCGGACTATCCGGGGCAGGGATTCGGTCAGAACCCGTCGCAGGCTCAGCCCGGCGCGGCCTTCGACGGCTTCTCCGGTGCGCCGGCCGTCGGGCATCCCCAGGGCGCCGCGTACCAGGCGCCCCAACAGCCTCAGATGCCACAGCAGAATCAGGCATACCAGGGGCACCTGGGATCTCCCTATCCGGAAGCGACGTATCCGAGCCAGCAGCCGAACTCACCCCAGTTCGCAGGTCAGTTCGAAGGCCATCCCCACCAGGGCGAGTGGGCGAATCAGGGCTCCCAACCCCATGCATTTGAGTCTGATTTTCAGCCAGAATCGGAATTGGCCTCATCTGTCTCCAGCAGCCCCACAACCGGCCCCGAACGCGTAGGCTTCGACCGTCCGGGACCCTCTTCGAGCAGCGGTCATGAGCTGACCGAGGCCGGTCTGCCACGGCGCGGCAGTCAGCAGAAGTCGCAGCCCGAGCAGCGACAGCCTCAGCAGCAGTGGCAGCCGCCCGTGGAGCGGACCACGCAAGCGGCGCAGGGCGCCCAGTCCGAGGCGGTGGTCGGCGGTGGCAATGGCGCGACGGAATCCGCGGCCGAGCCGGCGGATTGGCGTTCCGCCAATGACGCGCGCTGGCAGCGGGCGGAGAAGCTCCGCGAACCGAAGGCCGGCGGAGTCACCGCTTCCGGTCTGCCGCGACGGGTACCCAAGGCCAATCTCATCGAGGGTGCGGCGGAGCAGACCCCCCAGCGGGGCCCACAGATTTCCCGTGCCCCCGAGGACGTCCGTGGCAGGTTGAGCAACCTGCGCCGGGGCGTCCAGCGGGGACGCAGCGCGGGAGCGGACACGAACGGACCGGGCTTCGACCCGGGTAGCAGCTACCACCAGGAGCGTTAGTGTGAGCCCGATGAGCCAGGCGGCGCAGAATCTGAACTGGTTGATCACCAACTTCGTGGACAACACCCCCGGGGTGTCCCACACCGTGGTGGTCTCCGCCGACGGACTCCTGCTGGCGATGTCTGAAGGCTTCCCGCGCGATCGGGCGGATCAACTGGCGGCAGTGGCCTCCGGTTTGACCTCGCTCACCGCAGGAGCGTCAAGGATCTTCGAAGGCGGCGCCGTCAACCAGACGGTGGTGGAGATGGAGCGCGGCTTCCTCTTCATCATGTCCATCTCCGACGGTTCGTCACTGGCCGTGCTGGCCCACCCCGAGGCCGACATCGGTCTGGTGGGCTACGAGATGGCCCTCCTGGTGGATCGTGCCGGAAATGTCCTAACTCCGGACCTCCGCGCCGAACTTCAGGGGAGTCTTCTCAACTAATAGGCAGACAGTGCGTTTCACGCCACCGCACCATAGGGTGCGGTGGCGCACCCCCCACAGGGACAGGAACCGGCTACTCGCGGTCGGAGGAGGAAACGTGGCAACACCCCCAGGCGGACGTCCTTATGACGGCGGCGTTCATCGGATGCCCGGAGAGCACTCGCACAACCGCTACAACTTTCCTTCCACCCCCACCGGAGCGGGCGCCCCCCAGCCCTATCAGCAGCAGCAGTACCCCTCGCACGACCAACAGCCGTACCCGCCCCAGGATCCGCAGCAGTACGATCATCAGCAGCGCTACCGGCAGCAGCGGCCACCCGAACCGCCGTCGCACCAGAACGCGCACAACTCGCTGGTGCGTCCGTACGCCATGACCGGTGGCAGAACCCGGCCGCGTTACCAGCTCGCCATCGAGGCGCTGGTCAGTACCACGGCAGATCCAGCGAGGCTGCAAGGGCAACTGCCCGAGCACCAGCGGATCTGCCGACTGTGCTTCGAGATCAAGTCCGTAGCCGAGATCTCGGCACTCCTCCATCTTCCCCTCGGTGTCGCCCGGATCCTCGTGGCCGACCTCGCCGAGGCGGGCATGGTGGCCATTCATCAACCCGGCGGCGACGAGGCCGCCGGCGGTCAGCCAGACGTGACACTGCTCGAAAGGGTGCTCAGTGGACTTCGCAAGCTCTAGCGGCGGTGCAGCCCGCTCAACCACCAGCGCGAAAATCGTGGTGGCGGGCGGATTCGGCGTGGGCAAGACCACGTTCGTCGGCGCCGTCTCGGAGATCAACCCGCTGCGTACCGAAGCCGTCATGACCAGCGCATCCGCAGGCATCGACGACCTCACCCACACCGGCGACAAAACCACCACCACCGTCGCCATGGACTTCGGCCGCATCACCCTCGACCAGGACCTCATCCTCTACCTCTTCGGAACCCCCGGACAGGACCGCTTCTGGTTCATGTGGGACGACCTCGTCCGCGGAGCCATCGGCGCCGTCGTCCTCGTCGACACCCGCCGACTCGCCGACTGCTTCCCCGCCGTCGACTACTTCGAAAACAGCGGCCTCCCCTTCGTCATCGCCCTCAACGGCTTCGACGGACACCAGCCCTACAACCCCGAAGAAGTCCGCGAAGCACTCCAAATCGGCCCCGACACCCCCATCATCACCACCGACGCACGCCACCGCACCGACGCCAAAAGCGCCCTCATCACCCTCGTCGAACACGCCCTCATGGCACGACTGCGCTGAGCGGCGGCTCATAGCCCGGAACAGCGCACGAAGCCCTCGTACCTCCGCGGAGGTACGAGGGCTTCGTGCTGCCCAGTGAGGGAGACCCCGCGGTCGATGGCCGCGTCTCATGCCGGCCTTGTGGGTGGGACTGCGAACACAACGACAGCCGGCCCCGTCCACCTCGATGAGGTGGACGGGGCCGGCTCGGAGTCGTGCAGCCCGGTGGGCGCCCGGATCAGCCCTGCCAGCTGTGGGAGGGCTGGAAGCCGCGCTGACGCTCCAGGCGGCGCCAGCCGGCCGCCGTCGAGCGTTCCTGAAGCGGCGCGCTCTCGGGCTGGGAGGCCGCGCGGGCGAGCAGGACCGCGGTGATCGCGGCCAGCTCCTCGGGGTCGCAGTGACCCTTCTCGACCCGCAGCAGGGAAGAGGAAGAACGGTTGCTGCTCATACTGATGGGGCTCCCATTTCTCCGCAGGATCACTGCGGGGGGTTGCCGTGCTTGCGGGACGGCAGGTCGGCGTGTTTGGTCCGGAGCATGGCGAGTGAGGAGATCAGTACCTGACGGGTCTCGG
>NZ_JBEXVD010000027.1:0-100714 GCF_040638655.1 Streptomyces sp. NPDC005963
ATCACCCCCGAAAACGAACCCCACACCCTCACCCACGACGCCCACAACCCCAACCCCACCACCGCCTTCGCCCTCTCCCGCCTCGCCCACCCCGACACCCTCCACCACACACCCATCGGCGTCTTCCGCAGCACCCAACGCCCCGTCTACGACACCCTCATGAACAACCAACTCGACACCGCCACCGAACAACTCGGCAAGGGTGATCTGGGTTCGTTGCTCGCGGGCAAGGACACCTGGACCGTGGTCGGCTAGCAGACGTCGTTCGAACACGGTCGAGCGGCAGCCGGGGCGCTTCCCCATGGAGGCGCCCTCCTCAGCCCTCCCCAGCGGGCCCGGCCTCCGCCTCCCGTCAGGTGTTCGCCTTTAGCTGCTGGTACGGACCGAGGAAGCGGGCCCTTCCCCCCTCGATCCGATGGAGATAGAGCCCCACCCGGTCGCTCGTCTCGTCGAACAGCGCGGTCGACGCCCTGAACGCGATGGGTTTGGTGAGGCCGCGATGGGCGAGAGTGCGCAGCCGGCTCCTCAAGGCGCCGAGCGGCACCCGATCCGTGTTCAGTTCCGTGATCCCCCGGGCGAGGAACAGCACCGCGTCGTACGCCTCCACCGCGAAGCGCTCGACCGTGGACGTCTTCCAGCGCCGACGGTACGCGGCGGTGAACGCCTCGGCGCCCTTCAGCCGTGACGCGTCCGCGTAGGTCGTGCCGAACACCCAGCCTTCGGCTGCTTCCCCCGCCCCGGTCAGGAACTCGGGCTCCAGCACGGGCTGGACGCTTCCCCTCGGGCCGGTGAACCCCTGGTCGCGCAGGGCGCGGGCGGCAAGCACGGCGCGGGCGGGGGAGTTCCCCACGTAGATCACTCCGTCCGGCCCGGCGGCGAGGGCCGTCCGCACGACGGATGCGAAGTCAGTGCTGTCGGCGGCGATCTGGTGGAGCGTGACCTCTCCCATCGTCGACTTCACATCGCGCAGTGCCTTGCTGAGGTTCCAGGTCGCCCGGTCACCCGCACCGTCCTGGATGGCCGCCACCCTTCGGGTGCCGCGCAGTTCGAAGTATCGGTTGACCGGCACGAGCAGCATGTCGTCGACCGGGCGGAGCTCGAAGTAGCTCGGGGACTGGGCCAGCGCGAGCGATCCGGTGCCGAAGGTCACCGTGAGGAGCGGCAATCGGCGGCTGACGTACCGGGGGAGAGCCGCCTGGGCGACGGCGAGGGTCGTCAGCCCCAGGCCCGCCACCACGGAGGGGCCAGCCAGCAGTCGATCGGCCGCCGCCGCGGCCCGGGTAGGGTCACCGGCGTCGTCGACCACGGTCAGCCCCAGCTCGAAGGGCCGGTTGCCGCGGGCGTTGAACGCGTCCACGGCGAGTCGTGCACCCCGCTCCTGCGCTCGGCCATCGGCCCGCCGAGGACCGCTCAGATCGGTCTGGATCCCGATGACATGACGGGGTAGCGGCCCCTTCTGCCGACCGTTCACCCCGGTGCCGTCGCCGTCGGACGGGCGATTCGCGAGCCAGGCCGCCGCACCTGCGAGCGTGACCGCCCCGGCGGCCGATCCGAGCAGCAGGAACCGGCGGCGCGAAGGCCGCTCCGGTCGGGCCGGCACGACCACCGTGGCTTCCGGGACCGGCAGATCGAGGACGCGTGAGGAGCGCAGTGCGATCAGTGCCGGTAGACCCTCCGGCAGCCAATCCCCCGCGGCGGTACCCAGTTCCTCATCATCACCCGACTCCGCGTCATCACCCGAGTCCTCGCGGGAGCCGGTGAGCCCATCGGGCTGTACGGGGCGTTCCGCCGGGCGGTCGTCGGTCGCCGCACGGTCCGGTCCGGTGCCGGGGGCCCTGCCGAACGCTTCCCTGGGGTCACGCACCACGGCCCCGGCCCCGGCATCCCGGGGGGCGTCGGTCAGGGTGGTGTCATGGCGACCCGACCCCGCGCCCCGGTGCTCCGCTCGTCGTAGGGCCGACCTGACCTGCGCCGCCGTGGGACGCGCCGCGGGATCCTTGTTGAGGCACGCCCGCACCAGTTCCAGGAGTGCCAGGGGGATTCCGTCGAGGTCCGGTTCCTCGTGCACGGTACGGAAGACGACCGCGGCCACCGTGCCCGTGCCGAAGGGCCGGCGGCCGGTCGTGGCGTGCGCGAGTACGCATCCCAGCGAGAAGACGTCGCTGGCCGGGCCGACCTCTTCCGCGCCGGCCGACTTCGCCTGCTCCGGTGAGAGATAGCCCGGTGAGCCGATCACGGCGTCGGTGGCGGTGAGCGCGGTCGCCCCCGCCGAGCGGGCGATGCCGAAGTCGATCAGCCGGGGACCGTCCAGGGCCAGCAGCACATTGCCCGGTTTCACGTCCCGGTGGACCAGCCCGGCCCGATGTACGTCGGTGAGGGCTTCCGCCAGTCGAATTCCCAAGGCCCGGACGGTGTGTTCGGGCAGGGCGCCCTGGACGGCGATCGCCTCCGAGAGCGAGGGCCCGGGGACGAACTCGGTCGCCAACCAGGGCTCGCGCGCTTCGGCATCGGCGCCCACCACCCGGACCACCCAGCGGCCGGTGATCCTCCGGGCCGTCTCCGTCTCGCGTCGGAAGCGGGCCCGAAAGCCGGGGTCCGTCGCGTGTTCGGCGCGGATCACCTTGATCGCGGCGAGCGTGCCGCGCTCCGACCGGCCGAGGTAGACCACGCCCATCCCGCCCGCGCCGAGACGGCCGAGCAGCCGGTATCCGGCGATCGATGACGGATCACCGGTCTTCAGCGGATCCATCCGTCACCCCCTCCCCCACTCTCGTACCAAGGCTCCCAGCGTGCGGACCGGCCCGCTCCGCCGGCTCAGCCCTTCCCGGGGTCCTTCTCCGGGGCGGCCATCACATGCTTGAACCGGCCGCCCTCGACGAGGTACATCTGCGTCCTCAGGTTCTTGAGGTCGCCGCTGGCCGCATCGAACTGGTAGCTGCCCATCACCCCGTCGAACGACTTCTTCCGCAGGGCGGTGAGCAGTTGGGCGGGCTCGGGGCGACCACCGCCACGGGCGGACTGCACCGCCTCGTCGATCATCATGGAGACCGCGTCGTAGGACTCGCCCGCGTAGTACCCGGGGGCAGTGCCGTACCGCTTGCGGTAGGCGGCGGTGAACTGCTTCGCCGACGGGTGGACCAGCGGGTCGAGGACCGGCGCCGCGACGACCCACCCATCGGCGGCCTTCCCCGCCTGTCGGATGAACTCCCGGGTGAGCAGATGCGGCCCACCCACCTTGGGTCCTTCGAAGCCGGCGTCCGCGAGGGCCTGGGCGCACCGCACTGCGGAGGGCAGCAGTCCGCCGTGGACGAAGGCGTCGATGCCCGCTCCCAGCATCTCGTCGATGATCGGCCCGTAGTCGTCGACACCCGCGGGGATGACCCGGGGGTGGCAGCGATGGCCGTAGAGCGTGCGCATGGTGTGGTTGATCATGGTGATGTACTGCCAGGCGTACGAGTCGTCCGCCCGGTCCTGGAGGAGACCCGGCACCGGAGCGGTGATCTTCCCCTGGAGGAAGTAGCTCTGGAGGAGATAGGTGAGCTGTGAGCCGGCGACCGGGTGCGAGGGGCACGCGCGGATGATCGCCGGGTTCGGCGGCTCGCTCACGGTCAGCAGGTTCAGCCCGGCCGAGACGGTCATCAGGGCCATACCCGCTTCGTTGTAGGCGGGCAGCGCGGCCTGGGTGGTGTAGTCGCCGGTGGAGCCGAGGGTGGCGAGGACGTCGCGGTCCTCCGTCAGCCGTCTGCCGACCGTGACGGCGTCGGCGGTCTTCCCCGCGTCGTCGACGACCTTCACCTCCAAGGGGAAGGGCTTGTCGTCGCGGGTGTTGTACGCCTCCATCGCGAGGCGCGCACCCCGCTCCTGTTCGATGCCGGTCGCCTTCTGGGGTCCGCTGAGGTCGACCTGTACGCCGATCACATGACGGCGCTTCCGCGGTGAGGGCCCGGCCCCGGCGCCGTCCCCTTCTTCTCGGAGGGCGGCCCACAGGCCCGCGCCCCCGCCCGCGGCGAGCGCCACGGCCCCCGCGCCGAGCAGGAGTCTGCGCCGGTCGGGCGCGGCGCGGGCGGTGGGGGCCCGGGTCTCCTCGATGTCGGGCAGGGCGAGCATCCGTGCGGAGCGCTCGGCGATGGTGCGGATGACCTCGGCCGGGAGCCAGTCGGCTCCGAGGGGGGCGTCCTCGATGAGCCGCTCGGCCAGTTGCGCGGCCGTGGGCCGCTGCTCCGGCGCCTTGGCCAGACAGGCACCGAGCAGTTCTGCGAGGTCGTCTTCGATGCCGTCCAGGTCCGGTTCGTCGTGGACCGTGCGGTACAGCAGGGCGTCCACCGCGCCCGTGCCGAAGGGCAGTCGACCGGTGACCGCGTAGACCAGGAGGCAGCCGAGTGCGAAGACGTCGCTCGGTGGACCGATCGCGGCGCCGCGCGCCTCGGCCTGCTCGGGGGCGAGGAATCCGGGGGTGCCCACGACCATGTCGGTGGCGGTGAGCGCGGTGTCCCCCGTGGTGCGGGCGATACCGAAGTCGATCAGGCGCGGGCCGTCCACGGCGAGCAGGACGTTGCCCGGTTTCACATCGCGGTGGACCAGACCTGCGGCGTGGACGACGGCGAGCGCTCGGGCGACGGCCCCACCGAGCAGCCGTGCGCTGCGGGTGGGCAGCGGACCGTGTGCGGCGATGGCCTCGGCCAGGGACGGCCCGGGGACGAAGGCGGTGGCGAGCCATGGTTCGGGGGCGTCCGGGTCGGCGGCGGTGACGGGGACCGCCCAGGGGCTCGACACCTGCCGGGCGGTCTCCACCTCGCGGCGGAAACGGGCCCGGAAGTCGGGGTCTTCGGCCTCGTCGGAGTGGGTGACCTTGACCGCGGCCAGCTCGCCCGCTTCCGTACGCCCGAGGTAGACCACGCCCATGCCGCCCGCGCCGAGACGGCCGAGCAGCCGGTATCCGGCGATGGTGGAGGGGTCGGTGGGCAGCAGTCGTTGGAGGGAGCCGGACTGCTCTTCGGAAGGACTCATTCCGACCCCTCCAACTGCTTCTCCAAGCGGTTCATCATGCCCACCATGGCCTCGACCCGGCTGGTGTTGATCTCCCCGGGGGTGTAGCCCGCAGCGCCCTTGGTGACGGTGGCGACGGTGACCTGCCCCAACCGGGACTGGAACCAGCCGTACTCCTGGGGCGGGCCGTCGAAGGCGGCGTTGTGGTACTTGCCGATCTCCCCGATGGAGTCCTCACTGGTGAGGTTGTTCCCAGTGCCGTAGACCGAGCCGAGGGACATCAGATGGGTGATGCGCTCGCCGTCGCGCAGTCTCTGGTCGGGGCAGCGCAGCGCTTCTTCCAGGGTGTCCGCCATCTCCCAGTCGGCGCCTTTGACATCACGGTGGACGGTGATCGTCGCGGCGACCCGCAGCGGACCCTTGGCACCCGTTGCCGGCCGTTCGCTGTACGAGGTGAGGCTGTAGAGCACCCCGGCCGGCCGGGTGCCGCCCTGCCAGACGCAGTCGTCGTCGAGGACGGGCCAGTGGCCGGGTGCGCTCAGGAAGGGGGCGCGCTTCACAAAACCCGGGCCCCACAGGTCGGGTCCGGCGATCGCTGCCTCGGCGAGCCTCCGGGCGTCGGCCTCGGTCCTGGGTGCCTTGGCCGGGTCCGGTCGGAAGTCGAGCCGGCTCGGGCCCGGCGAGGGGTCCTGGGCCCCTGTCGGGGCGGCACCGCTCGATGCGCCGCCCCCCTTGCTCTCCGGCGGCTCCTGTGGCTGCTGGTCCGAGCATCCGGTCCACAGCAGTCCGCACGCCAGCACCCCGCAGCACGTGCGCAGGACCCTTCCGTACGCCATGGTTCCCCCCACCGCGTCCCCCCTTGTTGACAGGATCGTAGACCGGGGCAGTGACAACCACCCCGGGCCGCACGGCGGTGGTCCGCCCCCGCGGCCCGGCGCACGGCCGCAACTCGACGCGCACGGAGGCGGGTCGGGCACCGGCCGGGATGTCCTGATGTCCCGGAGCCCTCTGCCGCCTTCGACGCCCGCACGGCCCCGGCGGTTTCATCCGGCCGTTCCGGCGGGGGCACCCCCTGCCCTGCTCAAGCCACCGCCCCCACCTGCTTGCGGTCAGGGCCCCGACCCTGACCCTGACCCCGAGGAGGCTCGTGGACGTCCGAGTCCGGTCATGACCGTATGGCAATACGGGCATGACAGTTCGGGCCGGGCGCGCGTACCTTCGAACGGGTGTGGGACAGGGACCTGGAGGACGCGTGACGCAGCACGGGGAACAGCGGGCGGGACTGCTCTACGGGATGGGCGCCTACGGCATGTGGGGGCTGGTCCCGCTCTTCTGGCCGCTCCTCAAACCGGCCGGCGCGACCGAGATCCTGGCCCACCGCATGACGTGGTCGCTCGTGGTGGTCGTCATCGCGCTCCTCGTGGTGAAGCGCTGGCAGTGGATACGGGACCTGCTGCGCAGCCCCCGCAAGCTGGCCCTGATCACCGCAGCCGCGCTGGTGATCAGCATCAACTGGGGCGTCTACATCTGGGCCGTCAACGACGGCCGGGTCGTCGAATCCTCGCTCGGGTACTTCATCAACCCCCTGGTGACCATCGCCATCGGCGTCCTCCTCCTCAAGGAGCGGCTGCGGCCCGCGCAGTGGGTGGCGGTGGGCACCGGCTGTGCGGCGGTGCTGGTGCTCGCCGTGGGCTACGGCCAGGTGCCGTGGGTCTCGCTCGTCCTGGCGTTCTCCTTCGCCCTCTACGGACTGGCGAAGAAGAAGATCAACATCGGTGGTCTGGAGTCCCTCGCCGCGGAGACCGCGGTGCTCTTCCTCCCCGCCCTCGGCTATCTGCTGTGGCTCGGCGCCCGGGGCGAGTCCACCATCGGCTCCGAAGGACCGGGGCACATCGCCCTGCTCGCGTCCACCGGACTGGTCACGGCGATCCCCCTGGTGTTCTTCGGCGCGGCGGCGATCCGGGTGCCGCTGTCCACCCTGGGCCTGCTCCAGTACCTGGCCCCCGTCTTCCAGTTCCTGCTGGGGGTCGCGTACTTCAAGGAGGCCATGCCCGCCGAGCGCTGGGCGGGCTTCGCCCTGGTCTGGCTGGCGCTGACCGTTCTGACGTGGGACGCGCTGCGGACGGCCCGGCGTACGAAGGTGGCGGCGGCCCGACTGGTCGCCCGGGGGAACGCGGTGGAGCCGCTGCCGGTCACGGAACCGACCGCCGGGCCGTCAACGACCGTCGACGGCAGGACCGCAGCCCTCGGGGGTACGCGGGACGGCGGCGCACCGGCCGGGTGAGGGAGAGCCACCGCACGGACCCCTCAGCCGTACGCACCACGGCACAGCCCGGTGACGCCCGGGGCGGTGATGCCGCTCGACGCGTCGCACAACTCCTTCATCTCGCCCTCCGCCCCGGTCTTCGGTACGGCGGGCAACGCCGGGCGGGGCACGGGGCTGCCCGGACCGGCCGGAAGGGGTGGCACGCCCCGCGGAGGTAGGGCCGCGGGATCCTGGACGGTGGCGCGCCCCTTCGCAGCGGGTGGGGCCGAACCCTCCCGGGCGCGCTCCGGGCCGGCGGGGGGCGTGGCGTCCGACGTCTTCCCGTGGGCGGTCACCGGGGTCGGTCTGGACCGGCCGGGAAGGGGTGAGCGGTCACCGGCCGGGGTGACCCGGGGCGCGGTTGGCCGCTCCACGGGCTCGGGGGTGACGGACATGCACGCGGTGAGACCGACCAGCGCGACGGTGGACAGGGACAGGAGGAGGGAGCGCGACTGCATCCGCCCACTGTGGCGCGGGCTTCGCGTTCGCCGGCCCGTACACGCCCGGCCGGCGGGCGGTCTCACTCGTTCCTGTGGTTCTGCGACGCGGAACTCCGGATGCCCGATGTGGGTGACACCTGCCGGGGCCTTCACCGGGGCTGCGGGCCACCGTTTCGCACGGGCGCTCCGGTGCGTCCGCCCGTCCCGCGCCTCGTGGAACCGTACGGACGAGCGCGCCACGTGCGCCGCGATGACGGGCATCAGGCGCGGCGCCGTCCGGGTGCGTCAACCGGATGCGGTAGGGGGCGGTCGGGGAGCCGAGCCCGGTGCGCGCGGACCTTGTGCCGGTTTCCGCAGTGCTCCATCGAACACCAGCGACGCCGGCCCGGCCGGGAGGTGTCGACGAAGAGCAGTCGGCAGTTGCCTGCGCCGCACTCGCGGATGCGGTGGGCGAAGGGGCCGGTGAGGAGTTCGACGGCGTCGCGTGCGACGGCGGACAGCAGTTGTGTGCCGGTCGCGCCCGCGACCCACTCGTGCTCGCCCTGCGGGGTGAGTCGGGGTACGGGCGGCGCCTGCCCCGCGGCGTCGTTGACGGTGGCCAGATCGTCGGCGGGCAGGGCGCGGCCCTCGACCCGGGCCACCGTGATCCGGTGCAGGGCGTCCCGCAGCAGCCGGGCACGACCGACCTCGTCCGGGGTCACCACCGGATCGAGTCCGTGCGGAAGCCGGCTCTCCTCGGCCCAGCGCACCAGATCGGCCGGCCCGTACAGCACTTCGTAGTACGCGAGCGGCCCCGGACCGCCGGTGACCAGCAGCTCCAGACAGAGCGAGCCCGGATCAAAGCGGAAGGCGCTCCCTTCCCGCGTGTGCAGGGTCAGTCCTCGCACTGAATCACTCACGTAACCACCATAAGCGGTTTCATATCCGATGCACTCACCGAACCCCTCCCGCACGAGATCGCGGCGCTTGGGATCGGACCCCCATCACCGACACTCCAACTCCCATTGCTTGCAGCCCGATACCCGTAACCCCTATAACTGGTTTCATGGCACTTGACTGGAAGCTCGTGATCGACGCGTCAGATCCCATCGCCCAGGCGGACTTCTGGGCCGAGGCCCTCGGCTACGAACTGGAGGACCACAGCGTCCTCATCGCACGCCTCAGGGAACACGGACAACTCCCCCCTGACTCCACGGTCCTGGCCCACGGCCGCGACGCATGGCGGGATTACGCCGCCGTCCGGCATCCGGACGACCGCGTCGACACCGAGAACGGGGTGGGACTGGGCCGCCGACTGCTGTTCCAGCGCGTACCGGAGGGCAAGACGGTCAAGAACCGGTTGCACATGGACCTCCACCCGGGCACCGACCGCCGGGCGGAGGAGGTCGCCCGACTGGAGGCACTCGGAGCGACGGTCCTCGCCGAACAGGACCAGCCCGCCGGACGGTGGACGACCATGGCGGATCCCGAGGGGAACGAGTTCTGCGTGCAGTAGGACGCACACCGCCGCAACGCCAACTCCCCCTACGGGGCGGCCGGACGCCCCGCCCGGCCGCCCCGCAACCCGCGCACGTCGGGCCTCGTCTCCTGCCGAAACGCAGCTCAGAGCCCGATATTCGAACACAACTGACCGGTTTCCGCCCTTGACGGTATGTCGAACAGTCGCTGAACTCTCATGCACACACCGCGCCACTGAGTGCACGGACATGCGCCTCCCCACGCATTTCCGTGTCACTCCATGCCATTGATGCAACGCCCCACGCCACTGTTGCAACGACCGTTCGCGACCCATGGTTCAGCGCCGCCGCCCCACCGCCCCACAGCCGCCCTGGAACCGTCCCCCTCCAGGCGCTGGCTCGTTCCGTCCTGTCCCCGTACGGAAATCCGGAGCCCCCACATGAAGACCTCCGTTCCCAGACGCACCGCCGCGGCGGCCGTCATCGCCCTGGCCGGCCTGTTCGCCACCGCGGCCCCCGCGGCCGTCGCCGCGCCACCCACCGCCCCGAAGGCCGCACTCGCGGCCCCCGACATACCGCTGGCCAATGTGAAGGGCCACCTCACGCAGTTCCAGTCGATAGCCACCGCCAACGGCGGCAACCGCGCCCATGGTCGCCCCGGATACCGGGCCTCCATCGACTATGTGAAGGCGAAGCTGGACGCCGCCGGATACACCACCACCGTGCAGCAGTTCACCACCAGCGGTGCGATCGGCTACAACCTGATCGCCGAGTGGCCGGGCGGTGATCCCAACCAGGTGCTGATGGCCGGTGCTCATCTGGACTCGGTGGCCTCCGGAGCCGGCATCAACGACAACGGCTCGGGCTCGGCCGGCGTACTCGAAACCGCCCTCGCGGTGTCCCGCGCCGGTCTACAACCCACCAAGAAGCTGCGGTTCGGCTGGTGGGGCGCGGAAGAGCTGGGCCTGATCGGGTCGCGACACTACGTCAGCAACCTCCCCGCTGCCGAGCGCGCCAAGATCTCCGGCTATCTCAACTTCGACATGATCGGCTCCCCGAACCCGGGCTACTTCGTCTACGACGACAACGTGGCGTTGGAGAAGGTCTTCAAGGACTACTTCTCGGGCCTCGGCGTCGCCACCGAGATCGAGACCGAAGGGGACGGCCGCTCCGACCACGCGTCCTTCAAGAACGTGGGCATAGCGGTCGGCGGACTGTTCACGGGGGCGGGCCGGGTCAAGACCGCGGCCCAGGCCGCGAAGTGGGGCGGTACGTCAGGCCAGGCGTTCGACCGCTGCTACCACTCGGCGTGTGACACCACTGCCAACATCAACGACACCGCGCTGGACCGCAACAGCGACGCGATAGCCCACTCCATCTGGACCCTGGCCACCGGCCCTGTCGTCCCCCCGGGCACCACCTACGAGAACACCGCCAATGTCACGGTCCCCGACAACGGCGCGGCCGTGACCTCCTCGGTGACCGTCTCCGGCCGTACGGGCAACGCCCCCGCAGCCCTCGCGGTCGGCGTGGACATCAAGCACACCTGGCGCGGTGACCTCGTGATCGATCTGGTGGCCCCCGACGGCAGCGCCTACCGGCTCAAGAACTCCAGCAGCAACGATTCTGCGGACAACGTCATCACCACCTACACCGTCAATGCCTCCAGCGAACCGGCGAACGGAATCTGGAAACTCCGGGTCCAGGACATCGCCGCCAACGACACCGGCTTCATCGACAGTTGGAAGCTGACCTTCTAGACCGGGCACTACCCCAGGGGCACCCCACTCATATCCCCGCCGCCAGCCACCCCGCACCCCCCACAGACTGCATACGTGTGCATCCACCCATATGCACGCGTATGCAGTCATGTCCCAGGGTGGCCGGCATGAACGGGCTTGAGACCGAGCCGCAGACTGAGCCCCGCCCACGTCCGTCGGCGCGGCTCAGCTGTTGACGTCCTTCGTGGTGAAGCGCGCCCAGGCCGCCGAACCGAACACCCCGACGTACAGCGCCTGGAGACCGAGGTTCTGCTGTACCTCGTCCCAGTACAGCGGCTCGCGCATCAGATCCGAGAACGACATCCAGTGGTGCGGGAACAGATACGGGTGCACTGCGTCCAACTGCGGGATCGTGTCCAGGATCTGCACCGTGATCAGCAGTCCGACCGTCGTCGCCATGGCCGCGATACCGCTGCCGGCCAAGGTGGAGACGAACAGTCCGATGGCCGCGATGCCCGCCAGTGAAGCGGCGACGACACCCGCGACCAGCACCGCCCGCAGCAGTCCTTCGCCGAAGGAGATCGTCGTACCGGAGATGGTGGTGACCTCGCCGAGCGGAAACAGCAGCGCCCCCACGGCGAGCGCCGATGCTGCCACGACCAGGGTCGCGATCAGACAGAAGACCAGGACGGACGCGTACTTGGCGAGCAGCAGGCGGGTACGCCCCGCCGGAGCCACCAAGAGGTAGCGCAGGGTGCCTGCGCTCGCCTCGCCCGCGATCGCATCGCCCGCCACCACGCCGACCGCCATCGGCAGGAAGACCGGGAGGGTCGCGGCGAGTGCGGCGAAGACCAGGAACAGCCCGTTGTTGGTGATCTGGGTGATGAAGGCGGGTCCCCCGCCTCCCTGGCTCTCCACCGACCCTCCGCCACCGCCCGTCTCCACCCACACGGCGATGCCGATCAGTACGGGTACGGCCGCCAGCACCCCGAGCAGCGCGAGGGTGCGCCAGCGCCGGAGGGTGGTCAGCAACTCGGAGCGGAAGATCCCGAGGGTCCAGAGCGCCCGGCTCGCACCGCGGTCACCGGTCTGCACCGGCCCCGCCGCACGGGCGGCCGTGGGAGCGTCCCGCAGCGGTTCGGCCCCGGCTCCGGGGTCCTGCACCGCCCGTCCGGTGTCCGCCCGTCTGGTGTCCGTGTGCCCGGTGTCCGTGTGCCCGGTGTCCGTGTGCCCGGTGTCCGTGTGCTCAGCCCGCGACATCGAAGCCCTCCCCCGTCAGTGCCACGAACGCGTCTTCGAGCGAGGCCCGCTCGACACCGAACCCCCGTACCCGCACTCCGCCGTGGACGAGTGCGGCGGTCAGGTCGGACAGTTCACCGTCGTCGGGGGGATCGCCGGTCACCCGGTCCTCTTCGACGTCGACCCCCGTGATGCCCAGTTCCTTGAGGATCCGGGC
Organism: Streptomyces sp. NPDC005963; assembly: GCF_040638655.1. NCBI lineage: Bacteria > Bacillati > Actinomycetota > Actinomycetes > Kitasatosporales > Streptomycetaceae > Streptomyces > Streptomyces sp. NPDC005963. Next base: position 12,366 of record NZ_JBEXVD010000027.1, read on the forward strand.
GGCGTCGACCGGATCCGGAGTGGTGACGGCGAGCCTGCCGCGCGCCCCGGCGGCGAGTTCCGCGACCGACCCCTGGGTGAGCAGCCGCCCCTGCGCCATCACCGCCGCGTGGGTGCACACCTGCTCGATCTCGTCGAGGAGGTGGGAGGAGAGGAAGACGGTGGTCCCGTCCGCCGCCAGTGCGCGCACCAGCGAGCGGATCTCCCGCATGCCCTGGGGGTCGAGACCGTTCGTGGGCTCGTCGAGGACCAGGAGCCTGCGGGGTTGGAGCAGGGCCGCGGCGAGCCCGAGGCGCTGCTTCATACCCAGTGAGTACGCCTTGGCCTTCTTGCCCGCGGCCGGGGTCAGCCCGACACGGTCGAGGGCTGCGGCCACCCGCGCCCCACGGGTACGGGGATCGGCGGTGGGGTCGGCGGAGTCGTAGCGCACCAGATTGTCCCGGCCGCTCAGGAAGCCGTACAGCGCGGGCCCTTCGATCAGCGCACCGACATGGGGGAGCACGGACCGTACGGCCTTCGGCATGGGCCCGCCCAGGACGTGGGCGCTGCCCGCGGTCGGTTCGATCAGCCCCATCAGCATCCGGATGGTGGTGGTCTTGCCGGACCCGTTGGGCCCGAGGAAGCCGAAGACGCTGCCCTCGGGGACGGTGAGGTCGAGCCGGTCGACGGCGAGTTGACCGCCGCGATAGCGCTTGGTGAGACCTTGCGTCTCGATCACGGCTGTCATCCGGCTCCTCGTTCCGCTCGTTCAGCCCTCCGCCCCACCGTACGGGGGTACGGCGGGGCGGAGGGTTCGGGTTGCCCGGTGGTTCGGTGTCGAGCCGGTGGTCGACGTCCTACGGCACCGCTCCGGGCGATGGCCGTGGGAGATCGAGCTTCCCGTGTGGTGGGTCCCGGCTCGGTTGGACGGTCGGGGTTACTTGTCGGCGTTGGCCGCCTTCACCAGGGCGTCCTTGGTGACCGCGCCGACGTAGACCTCACCGTCGTCGGTGATCAGCGCATTGACCAGCCGGGTCTTGAAGATCGTGCCCTTGCCGAAGTCTCCGCTGACCTCGTCGCCGAGGGCGTTCAGGAAGTCCGTTGCCGCGGCCGGCACGTCCTCGCCCTCGGGCGCGGTGAAGCCCTCGCCGCCGGGGGTCTTGGCCTTCGCGATGGCCGTCCAGCCCTCGCCGATGACGTCGAAGCCCTCGGCCCCGCCGGCGCCCGGAAGGAAGTCCAGGCCCGTCCCCTGCGGCAGCCCCTGAGGAGCGCCCTCGGGCGGTGCGCCGTCCGCGTGCTTCTCCAGCTCGTCCGCTTCGGTGATCTTCGCGCCCTTCGGCGGAGTGAAGTCGAAGGTGGAAGCGGCCGGCTTGCCGAAGTCGACCTTGGTGAAGCCGACGTCGAAGATGGCCTTGCCACCGGCGTTGGAGTTGAGGGTGAACTTCAGCGGGGTGCCGGTCTTGGCATCGACGGCGACCTTGACCGAGCCGATCGTGGAACCGCTCTGCTTGGGCTTGATGACCAACTGGTAGGCATCGCGTCCCGCGACCTGTGCGGTGCCGTCGACGGTCACCGAGGTGGTGGTGCCCGCGGCCTTCAACGCCTCTTCGGCGAAGTCCTTGGGGGTGGTGGGCAGTTCCCCGGCCGGTCCGTCGTCCTTCGCTGAGCCGTCCGGGCCGCCCTTCTTCCCCTGGGTCTCCTTGGCGTGGAAGACCTCGTTCGACGCGCTGTCATAGGCCCAGACCTCGCCCGCGTTGTGGATCAGGCTGTACTCGGAGCTCTTCTCCAGGATGGAGACCTTCTGGCGGTCGGGTCCGTCGATGGCGACGCGCAGCGTGTGCGATCCGGTCGCCAGTTCCATCAGCTTGCCGTCGGGCGAGGCGGAGGAGCCCGCTCCTTCCCCGGCCCCTTCGCCGACCTCGGACGCCAGCCCTTCGGCGAGGGCACTGATCGCGGGAAGACCGAGGTCTGTCTGCGTCTTCACCATGCCGGAGAGCTGCTGGGTGTCCGATGCGGCGATCTTCTCGATCAGTTCCTGTGCGCTGATCTTCGGTAGATCCGGGTCACCGGAGGCGGCGAGTGCCGGGACGAGCCCGATGGTCGCCGCCGCCACTCCGGCCACCGCGACCGGGACGAAGTAGCGCGCCGCCCTCCGGCGCCCCGCGCTGAAGCCCTTCGCCTCGTCGGTGCTCTGTGCGCTGTCGTTCGGTGCCATGGTGTGCCCTACCTCCGTGGTCGGTCAGAAGCGGTCCCGCTCAGCAACCGGGCGCCGATCGATGCCGACCTTCGCCGTTCCGTGGCGCCCTCTCGGGCCCTGTCGTCGCCCGGCTGCCGTCCCGCTCTGCGTCCGGCTGCTGTTCCCGCTGTCGTCTCGCTCTGCTGTGGTGTTACCCATCTGACCAAATCCATGGGTCTCAAGGCGTCAGTCCCCGGGTGCAAGTCCGCGTACTGCTGAGGGATGACGAACGGGTCCGGCGCCTCCCCCATCCAGTAGGGGTAGGCGCCGGACTGTCGGTCGTCGTACCTTGCTCCGCCGGGTACGGGCCACTCCCGTACGAGGACGTCACCAGCTCCGTACATCACCGCTGGTCGCCGTCCGGTGCAGCCCAGTGCTGTTCGGTGCTGTCTAGCGCTGGATGAAGACGTAGTCCGCGGCGTACGGAACCCCGATGACCGCACCGCGGACGCAGTTCCCCGCCGGCGCCACCCCACCCACCGTGTTCAACCGCAGGATCTCCTGGGTCCGGGCGAGCAGCCCCTTCTTCGCGCCGTACTGGTCGGCTTTGAGGTCGAGTTCGGGGATGTTCCCCTCACCGTGGGGCGTACGGCTGATGAGGGTGCCCGTGACCGCACTGCGATCGGGTGCGGTCCACCGCGGTGTGCCCGAGCCGGGAGCGACGAAGGAATGGGCGATCGGCCCCTGGAGCGCGGCGCGGACGTCGTACTGGGCGAACGCGTGCGCTCCGTCCGTCCCCTGTTGGCACCGGTAGATCTGGCGCCCCCGGATGACGGACGCCTGAAGATTCACCAGAGCCTTGTCGAACGGGAACACCGTGGTCACCTTGTGGAACTGGGCCCGCACCGCGCCGCCGGGGAAGCGGGCGGTGTGCAGCTGTGCGTAGAAGCCGTTGGGGTCGGTGCGCAATGCGTCGAGGAGCGACCTGTCCTTCACCGTGACGGTCCCGGTCACCGCGCCCGCCCAGCCCTTGGCGGGCCGGGTGTTGCGGGCCAGCAAGGGGGTGAAGTCGATCTTCAGTGCGCCGTTGGTGCCCCTGACACCCTGGTGGACGTGGAGGGCGGTCGGCTTGTCCGTACCGCGGAACTTCACCGCGACGGAGACCCGGTGCCCGTCCACCTTCACCAGTTGTAGCGCCACGCCGTCGCGGTCACCGACGGCCGGCCCCGACCGGGTGGGGACCTCGTTGGCGCCGTTCATGCTGGCCACGAACAGGGCCGCGCCCGGGGACCCGCCGTCCGCTCCGCTCCCGCCGCGGACGGGCAGGTCGGCAGCGCCCCCGCGGCCCGCATGGGCGGCGCCGCCCGTGTCCTGTGCGCCGTCGGCCGCGTACGCCGGCAGGACCGAAAGCCCTAATCCGGCCGCTGCCATGACTGCGGTGGTACCGATCACGAGGTGCTGGGTGCACTTCATCAGGAGATCTCCCCCTACTGAGCCTGACGCCCCATGCGTTGGCCTCTGCGCAGCAGTACGGATCGGATCTCACGTCGGACTCAATCCACGACGGCATGACCCGGGTCACACTCCGTCGAGCCCCGCGCACACTCCTGAGGGCGGTGCTCCGGTCCAGCTCACACGGTCACAGCCGGCCGGGACGCCGTCGTCCAGCCGTCCGGTTTCACCCCAACGAGACCACCCGCGGGCCGGCATGATCCACCGATGGGCCCTCAGCCCGCCCGGTGCACCACCGCATCGCAGAGTTCCTCCAACGCGGACTTCGCATAGCACTCCGGCAGCGGCGCGAGGGCCGTCCGCGCCTCCTGTGCATAGCGCACGGTGTCCCGACGCGCCTGCTCCAGCGCCGGGTGCAGGCGCAGCCGCCGCAGCGCCTCGCCGTGCCGCGCCTCGTCGGTCAGATCGCCGTCGAGGAGCTCGACCAGCTCCACGTCTTCCGGCAGGCCCTGGGCCTGCGCCCGCGCCCTCAGATGGAGCACCGGCAGCGTGGGAATGCCCTCGCGCAGATCCGTACCGGGCGTCTTGCCCGACTCGTGGGAGTCGCTGGCGATGTCGAGTACGTCGTCGGCGAGTTGGAAGGCGACCCCGAGCCGCTCGCCGTACTGGGTGAGGATGTCCACGACCCGCTCGTCCGCCCCGGACATCATCGCGCCGAACCGGCCCGACACGGCGATCAGCGAGCCGGTCTTGCCGCCGATCACATCGAGATAGTGGTCCACCGGATCCCGGCCGTCCCGCGGGCCTGCGGTCTCCAGGATCTGGCCGGTGACCAGCCGCTCGAACGCTTCGGCCTGGATGCGCACGGCCTCCGGACCGAGATCGGCCAGGATGTGGGAGGCCCGGGCGAACAGGAAGTCACCCGTGAGGACCGCCACCGAGTTGCCCCAGCGGGCGTTGGCGCTGGCCACACCGCGCCGCACTTCGGCCTCGTCCATCACGTCGTCGTGGTACAGCGTCGCCAGATGAGTGAGCTCCACGACCACCGCTGAGGGCACCACACCGGGGGCGTGGGGATCGCCGAACTGTGCCGCCAGCATCACCAGGAGTGGCCTGAAGCGCTTGCCTCCCGCCCGCACGAGATGCTGCGCGGCATCCGTGATGAAGGGCACCTCGCTCTTGGTGGCATCGAGCAGACCCGCCTCGACGGCCGACAGTCCCGTCTGGACATCGGCCTCAAGAGCCTGGTCCCGCACGCTCAGCCCGAACGGCCCGACGACGGTCACGAGGGGGTCTCCTGTCTGCTGATCATCACACGGATTGTCGATCTGTCGTTGGATTCACTCAAGTCAGCGTATCCGGTCGCGTTTCGATCACCATGAGCGCCTTCCCGCCACCGACGGTATGTTCGTGATCAGAACATACGACCAGGGATGGGCTCGCTCGGTGTGATCGGCGAAGGACGGCGACCGGACCAAGGGCAGGACCGGAAACCGACCCCACCGGACGGCGAACGGGCTGCACCCGCGCCGCCCAGCGCACCGAGGCCAGCCATGCGCCATCGCCGTCGATTCCCCTATGAAACCAGCCACGAGGACGTGTGGATTCCGCTGGCTGCCCGTGGCACCCGCGAGAGCTCGATGCTGTACGCACGGGTCTGGCGGCCCCTCACTCCCGAGCCTGTCCCCGCACTCCTGGAGTACGCACCCGACCGGCTCGGCGACTCAACGGCGGCACGGGATGCCCAACGTCACCCCTGGTACGCGGGGCAGGGCTACGCGTCGGTCCGCGTCGACGCGCGGGGGCACGGCAGCAGCCAGGGAGCCCCGGACGCCTCGGCAGCGCTGCCCGACGGTCTGGCGGTGATCGCCTGGCTGGTGGCACAGCCCTGGTGCACCGGCCGGATCGGCGCCTTCGGGCTGGGCGCCGGTGCGGGTTGGGCGCTGCGACTGGCGGCCCTGGCCCCGGAGCCCCTGGGCGCGGTCGTGGCGGTCGGCGCCCCGAAGGAACGGCGTCCCGCCCCTGCCACCGAGCCCGCGGACGTACTCCTCTCCCGCTCCGCCGACCTCCTCTCGGCCCGCTGTCTGCCCCCCGACCCCCGTCACACCGGCGCCTCCTGGCGTGCCCTGTGGCTGAACCGGCTGGCGGCCGTCACACCGCCGTCCCCCGACGAGCCGCTGCCCGCCGATGGACTCCCCGTAGCCGGCCCGCCCCCGCCGGTGCTCGTCGTCAGCGGCTGGCGCGCACCGGACCACGACGATGTCCTCAGTCGGGTGGCGCGTGCGACGCCCAGTGATCGTTTCCATGGCCTGATCGGACCCTGGTCCGGCGCCCACTACCCCGACCACGGCCGGCCCGGGCCGGCGATCGGGTTCCTCCAGGAGACCCTCCGCTGGTTCGACCGCCATCTGCGGAGTCCCGGCCCCGACCCGGCGGACGGGGGCGATCCCCTGCTGCGCTGCTGGATCGGCGGCCACCGGGCCCACTGGGCCGCCGCCACCCGCTGGCCGCCGCCGAGCCTCACCCGGACGGCGTACGCCCTCCACGGCCTGCCCGCCGCCCTCGCCTCCCCTTCCGGTCCGGGTCTGCCCTCGCCCGCCCCGGCCGATCCGCTCGCCGACGACGCACGGGCGTTCTGCTGGGACGTCCCGGTCGGCGCCGAGCCGATGGAGATCCTCGGGCGCCCCCGCGTCACCCTGCGACTGCAACCGCAAACAGCCGGCACCCTCGTGGTGGCCCGGCTCTGGGACATCGCCCCCGACGGGCCGCCCGCGCTCATCACCTCCGGCGTGCTGGCCCTCACCGCATCCCCCGGCTCCGGCGAGCGGACGGCCGCCTTCGCGCTGGACAGCACCGGGTACGCCGTCGCTCCGGGCCATCACGTCCGACTGGCCCTGTCCCGCCCCTACTGGCCGTGGCACTCCCCACCGGACGATGCACCCTGCACCCTCCACCCCGAAGGCTCACGCCTTGAACTTCCCGTACGCGTACACCGACTTCCCGACGATCGACGCACACAGAACGAGCCCGACGAGCCCAAAGCGCCCGACGAGCAGAGCCCGTCCGAGGGGCAGGGGCCCTTCGACGCGCCCGAGCAGGCCGAGCCGCTCGGGGTCAGTTCCCCGGCGACCCTCGACCCGCCGCGCCCGAGCCACCGGATCGTTCGGGACGACCCGACCGGGCTGCGGAGCGAAACGGTCCCGCACGCCGTCGGCACCTTCCGGCACCCCGACGGTCTGGAGGTCACCACCGAAGCCCTCGACATCCGCACGGCCCGCGGCCCCGCGGCCGACGCCCACCGCACGGTCCGTCTCCACCGCCCCGACATCCCGTGGGACGTGACCGTCGAGACCCACTGCGCGCTCACCCGCGACGGAACCGGATTCCTCGTCCGGGACGAAGTGGTGTGCCGCGCCGGCGCCGAGATCGTCTTCCACAGGACCTGGCAGCGGAAGCCGCCCTGATCCGCCAGAGGATCATGCTCTGCCGTGTGGGGCACCCGTCCACGTAACGTGTGTCCCCAACACCGTGGAAAGCGAGGCAGGCCCCCATGGCACCCACCCAACAGAGCCCGCTCGACCTGGCCGAGGGCGACCCCTTCGGCCCGCACAACCTCCCGTACGGCGTCTTCACCAGCTCCGACGAACCCGATCGGCGCCGGCTCGGGGTGCGACTCGGGAACCACGTGCTCGACGTGGGAGCGGCGGCACAGGCACTCGGTTCCCCTTACGCGGCGCTGCTGGCGCAGCCGAACCTCAACCCGCTCCTGGCCGCCGGGCGGACGGCCTGGCGCGATGTGCGACGGGCCCTGACGGCGTGGGTGACCGTCCCGGCCCACCGGCCCTCGATAGAGCCGCTGTTGTACCCGCTGGACGAGGTGACCCTGCACCTGCCGTACGAGATCGCCGACTACGTCGACTTCTACGCCAGCGAGCACCACGCCACCAACGTCGGCCGGATCTTCCGCCCGGACGGCGATGCGCTCACCCCCAACTGGAAGCACCTGCCGATCGGTTATCACGGCCGCTCGGGCACGGTCGTCGTCTCCGGCACCGATGTCGTCCGCCCCCGCGGACAGCGCAAGGCGCCCACCGACCCGGCACCCGTCTTCGGCCCCACCGTGAAGCTGGACATCGAAGCGGAGGTCGGGTTCCTCGTCGGTACGCCCTCGGCGCTCGGCAGTTCGGTGGCCCTCGGCGACTTCCCCGACCACGTCTTCGGGCTCTCCCTGCTCAACGACTGGTCGGCGCGGGACATCCAGGCGTGGGAGTACGTGCCGCTCGGCCCCTTCCTCGGCAAGTCGTTCGCAACCTCGGTGTCGGCGTGGGTGACCCCGCTGGAGGCGCTGGAGGCGGCCCGCACCGACCCGCCGCCGCGTGACGTCCCCCTCCTGCCGTACCTCGACGACGCGGCCGAGGAGGACAAGGGCGGCTATGACATCCGGATCACGGTCGCCGTCAACGGCCATGTGATCGCCGAACCGCCCTTCGCCACCATGTACTGGACGGCGGCCCAGCAACTCGCCCAGATGACGGTCAACGGCGCGTCCCTGCGCACGGGGGACCTCTACGGCTCGGGAACCGTCAGCGGCCCCGAGGTCCACCAGCGCGGTTCACTGCTGGAACTCACGTGGAACGGCCGTGACCCGATGGAACTCCCCGAGGGGAAGCGGACGTTCCTGGAGGACGGCGACGTGGTGACCATGACGGCCTGGGCACCCGGGCCGGACGGGGTGCGGGTGGGACTGGGCGAGGTCACTGGCCGAATCGTGCCCACTACATAGATCTGCTCGGCGCAAAATCGGTTGGAACGCTCCCCACCCTGCTGAAGGCTTGCGGTATGGAGGTACACGAGGGGTCGCAGAAGGTACGCATAGGGGAACTGCCCTGGGCCGCCGTGGATCCCGACCGGCATCCGCACCGCCTCGGGGAGCGCGAGACCGCCGGGCTCCGCGCACTGATCGAACCCCTGGTGCCGGATGCCAAGGCGCTCCACAAGAGGCGTTGGGTCGACCGCAAACCCGTCTGGGACGCGATCGACCCCGTCACCGATCTTCTGGTGGACCGTTTCGGCAGCTGGGCCGCCGGCTGGAACTGGACCGTGGGGGAAGGGGATCGCGATGGAGGCGTGGTGGGCTCCTGGTGCTGTGCGCTCCACTCGGTCAGCACCCCCGCCGACACGGCGGGGCTGGTGCTGGAAGCCCTTCAGGAATGGCGCGACTGGCTGGAGGAACTGGCCGCCCTCTTCGCGGCGCTGACGCCGTCCGCCTCCCGTCCGCCCGAGCCCGGGCACTGGGAGCAGGCGTGCAGGCGCCTGGTCACCCTGGTCGCCGACCGCAGCGAGGCCCAGAGCGGCTGGCACGGCCACTGCGAACAGGTCCTGAGCTGGTTCCTGGCCCACCAGGGCCTCCCGCATGACCGGGCCCGGGAGATCGTGACGGCTGCCGTCGACAACAGCTTCGAAAGCTGGCGGGCACCCGACCAGCGGGTGATCACCACCGTGAGCAGCCGATTCGCCCGGGCCTTGCAGACCCCGGGCTGAGCCGCCGGCCCGTCAACCCGATGGCACGTGCCACCCGTACGCGGGAAGCCGTCCGCATGGCTGCCCGCCGGGCTGGGCGGTCCCGTGAGACTCCGCCTCGGAAGAACACTCCGGCTCTGACCGGGATCGCTCCCCGCCGCGGGCACGTCCCCCAGCCCGATCCACACACGTAGGGCCCGACCTCCCCCACGGAGGTCGGGCCCTACGGCGGTTCACCGTGTGATCGGCGCACCGTGTGATCGGTTCACCGCGTGATCAGCGCACCGGGTGATCAGCGCACCGGGTGATCAGCGCACGAACACGCCCGCGCTGCTCGCCAGGTCCAGGAAGTACTGCGGGGCCACGCCGAGGACCAGCGTCACCACCACGCCCAGACCGATGGCCATCATCGTCATCGGTGACGGCACGGCGACCGTGGGGCCGTCCGCCTTCGGCTCGCTGAAGAACATCAGCACGATCACCCGGATGTAGAAGAAGGCGGCGATCGCGGACGAGATCACACCGACCACGACCAGGGCGCCCGCGCCTCCTTCGGCCGCGGCCTTGAAGACCGCGAACTTTCCGGAGAAGCCCGACGTCAGCGGAATTCCGGCGAAGGCCAGCAGGAAGACCGCGAAGACGGCGGCCACCAGAGGCGAACGCCGGCCGAGACCTGCCCACTTGGAGAGGTGGGTCGCCTCACCGCCCGCGTCGCGCACGAGCGTGACCACGGCGAAGGCGCCGATCGTCACGAACGAGTACGCGCCCAGATAGAACAGCACCGACGACACGCCGTCGGGCGTCAACGCGATCACACCGGCCAGGATGAAGCCGGCGTGGGCGATCGACGAGTACGCCAGCAGCCGCTTGATGTCGGTCTGGGTGATGGCGACGATCGCACCGCCGAGCATGGTGACGATGGCGACGCCCCACATCACCGGACGCCAGTCCCAACTCATGCCCGGCAGGACCACGTACAGCAGTCGCAGCAGGGCACCGAACGCGGCCACCTTGGTCGCGGCGGCCATGAAGCCGGTCAGTGGCGTGGGCGCGCCCTGGTAGACGTCCGGGGTCCACATGTGGAACGGCACCGCGCCGACCTTGAACAGCAGACCCATGAGGATCATCGCGCCACCGATGAGCAGCAGTGCGTCATTGCCCATGGTGTCCGCGAGGACGGGGTCGATGGTGCGGATGCTGCCGTCGACGACGTCGGCGATCTTGGCGTACGCGACGGATCCCGCGTACCCGTAGAGCAGGGCGATCCCGAACAGCAGGAACGCCGACGAGAACGCGCCGAGCAGGAAGTACTTCACGGCCGCTTCCTGTGACATCAGCCGCTTGCGGCGGGCGAGTGCGCACAGGAGGTAGAGCGGGAGCGAGAAGACTTCCAGGGCGATGAAGAGCGTCAGCAGATCGTTCGCCGCGGGGAAGACCAGCAGGCCCGCGATGGCGAAGAGGGTCAGCGGATAGACCTCGGTGATGGTGAACCCGGCCCGGACCGCGGCCTTCTCGTTGTCGCTGCCGGGTACGGCGGCACCCTGGGCGGCGAAGGCGTCGATCTGGTGGCCGTTGACCTCGGGGTCGAGCTTGCGCTCGGCGAAGGTGAAGACCGCGACGAGCGACGCCAACAGGATCGTGCCCTGGAGGAAGAGCGTCGGTCCGTCGATCGCGATCGCGCCCATGGCCGCGATCCGCACCTTCGTGGTGCCGTAGCCGGCCTGCGCGAGTCCGAGGACCGCGGCGAAGGAGGCCACGATCGCCAGGACGGTGACGAAGACCTGGGCGTGGTACCGCGCCTTGCGCGGCATGAACGCCTCGATCAGCAGCCCCACGATCGCCGCTCCCACGACGATCAGTACGGGGGCGAGTTGGGCGTACTCGATGTCGGGGGCCTTGATCTGATCGATCGGACCGGCCGCCGTTGTCCACAGGCTGTGGACACCTGTAGCACTCACTTGGCTGCCTCCACCTCGGGCCGGGGGTCCTTCTTCTCCACGTCGGACATGGTGTGCTCGACCGCGGGGTTGACGATGTCCGTCAGCGGCTTCGGGAAGACGCCGAAGAACAGCAGCAGCGCGATCAGCGGGGTGACGACCACGAGTTCGCGGACCCTGAGGTCGGGCATCCCCTGGATCTCCGCCTTCACCGGCCCGGTCATCGTCCGCTGGTAGAGGACGAGGACGTAGAGCGCGGCGAGCACGATGCCGGAGGTGGCGATGATGCCGGCCACCGGATAGCGCGCGAAGGTGCCGACGAGGACCAGGAACTCACTGACGAACGGCGACAGCCCCGGTAGGGACAGCGTCGCCAGACCGCCGATGAGGAACGTCCCCGCCAGTACCGGTGCGACCTTCTGCACCCCGCCGTAGTCCGCGATGAGCCGCGAGCCGCGACGGGTGATCAGGAAGCCGGCGACCAGCATCAGGGCGGCCGTCGAGATGCCGTGGTTGACCATGTACAGCGTGGCGCCCGACTGCCCCTGGGAGGTCATCGCGAAGATGCCCAGGATGATGAAGCCGAAGTGCGAGATCGAGGCGTAGGCGACCAGACGTTTGATGTCGCGCTGGCCGACCGCGAGCAACGCCCCGTACACGATGCTGATCAGCGCCAGGACGATGATCACCGGCGTGGCCCACTTCGATGCCTCCGGGAAGAGCTGGAGGCAGAAGCGCAGCATCGCGAAGGTGCCGACCTTGTCCACCACGGCGGTGATCAGGACGGCGACCGGGGCGGTGGCCTCCCCCATCGCGTTGGGCAGCCAGGTGTGGAGCGGCCACAGCGGCGCCTTGATCGCGAAGGCGAAGAAGAAGCCGAGGAACAGCAGCCGCTCGGTGTTGGTGGCCATCTCCAGTTCGCCGCTCGCCCGGGCCGCGGCGATCTCGGAGAGCGAGAAGCTCCCCGCGACGACGTAGAGCCCGATGACCGCCGCCAGCATGATCAGTCCGCCGACGAGGTTGTAGAGGAGGAACTTGACGGCGGCGTACGAGCGTTGCGTGGCCGCCGCCGCGTCGCTGCCAGAGTGGGCCCGGTCCCCGAAGCCTCCGATGAGGAAGTACATCGGGATCAGCATGGCTTCGAAGAGGATGTAGAAGAGGAAGACGTCGGTGGCCTCGAAGGAGAGGATCACCATCGCTTCCACCATCAGGATGAGGGCGAAGAAGCCCTGGGTGGGACGCCAGCGGGAGCTGGAGTTCTCCAGCGGGTCGGCGTCGTGCCAACCGGCGAGGATCACGAAGGGCACCAGCAGCGCGGTGAGCGCGATGAGGACGACTCCGATGCCGTCCACACCGAGCTCGTAGCGGACGCCGAAGTCGGCGATCCAGGAGCGCGATTCGGTGAGCTGGTAGCGGTCGCCACCGGGCTCGAACCGTACGACGACGAGCGCGGCCAGGACGAAGGTGGCGAGCGAGAACCCGAGCGCCATCCACTTGGCCGTCGTCCTGCGTGCGGCGGGGACGGCGGCGGTGGCGATCGCGCCGATTGCCGGGAGCGCCGCTGTCGCCGTGAGGAGCGGGAAGGACATAACAGTTACACCGCCCTCATCAGCAGGGTCGCGGCGATCAGCACCGCCGTACCTCCGAACATCGAGACGGCGTACGAGCGGGCGTAGCCGTTCTGGAGCTTGCGCAGTCGGCCCGAGAGTCCGCCGACGGAGGCGGCCGTGCCGTTGACCACGCCGTCGACCAGGGTGTGGTCGACGTAGACGAGCGAGCGGGTGAGGTGTTCGCCGCCGCGGACCAGGACCACGTGGTTGAAGTCGTCCTGGAGCAGATCGCGGCGGGCGGCGCGGGTGAGCACCGAGCCGCGGGGTGCGACGACCGGAACGGGCCGGGACTTGCGCCCGTACATCACCCAGGCGATGGAGACACCGATCAACAGGGCGACCACGGTCGCCCCGGTGACGGTGGTGGCGCTGATCGGCGCATGGCCGTGGTCCCAACCGGTGACCGGTTCGAGCCAGTTGAGGAAGCGGTCGCCGATGCCGAAGATGCCGCCCGCGAAGACCGAGCCGAAGGCCAGGATGATCATGGGGATGGTCATGGACTTCGGGGACTCGTGCGGGTGGGGCAGATGCCCTTCGGCGTCCGGCTGCCAGCGCTTCTCGCCGAAGAAGGTCATCAGCATCACGCGTGTCATGTAGAACGCGGTGATCGCGGCGCCCAGCAGGGTGATGGAACCGAGGATCCAGCCCTCGGTGCCGCCCTTGGCGAAGGCCGCCTCGATGATCATGTCCTTGGAGAAGAAGCCGGACAGTCCGGGGAAGCCGATGATGGCGAGGTAACCCAGTCCGAAGGTGACGAAGGTGACCGGCATGTACTTCCGTAGGCCGCCGTACTTGCGCATGTCGACCTCGTCGTTCATGCCGTGCATGACCGAACCGGCGCCGAGGAACAGGCCGGCCTTGAAGAAGCCGTGCGTCACCAGGTGCATGATCGCGAAGACATAGCCGATCGGCCCGAGGCCGGCGGCCAGGATCATGTAGCCGATCTGCGACATCGTGGAGCCGGCCAGCGCCTTCTTGATGTCGTCCTTGGCGCAACCGACGATCGCACCGAACATCAGCGTGACCGCACCGACGATGACGACGACCAACTGTGCGTCGGGCGCGGCGTTGAAGATCGCCCCCGACCGCACGATGAGGTAGACGCCCGCGGTGACCATGGTGGCCGCGTGGATCAGCGCGGAGACCGGGGTGGGGCCCTCCATCGCGTCCCCCAGCCAGGACTGGAGGGGCACCTGTGCCGACTTGCCGCAGGCGGCGAGGAGCAGCATCAGACCGATCGCGGTGAGCATTCCCTCGCTGGTCTCGCCCACCGACCCGAGCACCGGCCCGAAGGCGAAGGTGCCGAAGGTGGTGAACATCAGCATGATAGCGATGGACAGACCGATGTCACCGACGCGGTTGACGAGGAACGCCTTCTTCGCCGCGGTCGCCGCGCTCGGCTTGTGCTGCCAGAAGCCGATGAGGAGGTACGAGGCGAGGCCGACGCCCTCCCATCCGAAGTACAGCAGCAGGTAGTTGTCCGCGAGGACCAGCAGCAGCATCGCCGCGAGGAAGAGGTTCAGATAGCCGAAGAAGCGGCGGCGCCGCTCGTCGTGCTCCATGTACCCGATGGAGTAGACGTGGATCAGGGTGCCCACGCCGGTGATCAGCAGGACGAACGTCATCGAGAGCTGGTCGAGCTGGAAGGCGATGTCCGCCTGGAAGCCGCCGACGTCGATCCAGTTGAACAGCTTCTGGTGCAGGGCGCGTTCGTCGGCGCTCTTGGTGAGCATGTCGATGAACAGCACTGCACCGATGACGAACGACGTGCCGGAGAGCGCGGTGCCCAGCAGATGGCCGGTGCGATCGAGCCTGCGCCCGCCGCACAGCAGCACCGCCGCTCCGAGCAGTGGCGCCGCGATGAGCAGCGCAATGAGATTTTCCACGGATCAGTCAGCCCCTCACAGCTTCATCAGGCTGGCGTCGTCGACCGAGGCCGAGTGGCGGGAACGGAACAGCGACACGATGATCGCCAGCCCGACCACGACTTCTGCGGCGGCGACGACCATCGTGAAGAAGGCGATGATCTGGCCGTCGAGGTTGCCGTGCATCCGGGAGAAGGTGACGAGCGCGAGATTGCAGGCGTTGAGCATGAGCTCGATGCACATGAACACGACGATGGCGTTGCGCCGCAGCAGTACGCCGGCCGCGCCGATGGTGAACAGCAGGGCGGCGAGATAGAGGTAGTTGACCGGATTCACCGTGTGGCCTCCTCTTCGTCCCGGTCGGGTGCGGACCCGTCGCGCCGGTCCGCATCCGCCGCGCCGCCCTCACGGGCGAGCCCCTTGCGCCCGAGCCGCTCCTCGGAGCGCTGTTCGAGGGCCTTGAGGTCGTCCAGCGCCTGCTGGGAGACATCACGGATCTGGCCGCGCTCCCGCAGGGTCTTGCTGACGGTGAGGTCGGACGGGGTGCCGTCGGGGAGCAGTCCGGCGATGTCCACGGCGTTGTGCCGGGCGTAGACGCCGGGTGCGGGCAGCGGCGGGAGGTGCTTGCCCTCGCGGACCCGCTGTTCGGCGAGTTCGCGCTGGGTCATGGCCCGCTCGGTGCGCTCGCGGTGCGTGAGCACCATGGCGCCGACGGTCGCGGAGATCAGCAGGGCGCCGGTGATCTCGAAGGCGAAGACGTACTTGGTGAAGATCAGGGCGGCGAGCCCTTCGACGTTGCCCCCGTAGGCGCCGTTCGCAGCGCTCAGCCCGGTGAAGTTGTTCAGGGATGCGTTGCCGATGCCGCCGATCAGGAGGACACCGAAGCCCAGGCCGCAGAGCGCCGCCAGCCAACGCTGTCCCTTCAGGGTCTCCTTGAGGGAGTCGGCGGCGGTGACGCCGACGAGCATGACCACGAAGAGGAACAGCATCATGATCGCGCCGGTGTAGACGACGACCTGGACGATGCCGAGGAAGTACGCCCCGTTGGCGAGGTAGAAGACCGCCAGGATGATCATGGTCCCGGCGAGGCAGAGCGCGCTGTGCACGGCCCGCCTCATCAGGATGGTGCAGAGCGCACCGATCACCGCGACCGTCCCGAGGATCCAGAACTGCACGGCCTCGCCGGTGGACGTGGTGCTGGCGGCGAGCGTGTTCAGGGCGTTCATGCGCCGACCGCCTTGTGCCCGGTCGGCTCGCCCTCACCTGAGGTGGCGGCGTCCTTCGGCTTGTCCTCCTCGGAGGCCTTGGAGGCCGCCTCCTGCTGGACGGTGCCGGGGGCGGCCTCGGTGACCAACCCCCGGTAGTAGTCGCCCTCGTCCATGCCGGGGAAGATCGCGTGCGGCGAGTCCACCATGCCCTCGTCCAGACCGGCGAGCAGCTGCTCCTTGGTGTAGATGAGGTTCTCGCGGGAGCTGTCCGCCAACTCGAACTCGTTGGTCATGGTCAGCGCGCGGGTGGGGCAGGCTTCGATGCACAGCCCGCACAGGATGCAGCGGGCGTAGTTGATCTGGTAGACGCGGCCGTAGCGCTCACCCGGGGAGTAGCGCTCCTCCTCGGTGTTGTCCGCGCCCTCGACGTAGATCGCATCGGCCGGACAGGCCCAGGCGCACAGCTCGCAGCCGACGCACTTCTCCAGACCGTCCGGGTGACGGTTGAGCTGGTGCCGTCCGTGGAAGCGCGGAGCGGTGACCTTCTGCTGCTCCGGGTACTGCTCGGTCAGTCGCCGCTTGAACATGGCCTTGAAGGTCACGCCGAAGCCGGCGACGGGATTGTGGAACTTGCCCTCGGATGTCTCAGACACCGTCAGCCTCCTTTCCGTCACGAGGTCCGTCACTCGAAGTGTCCGGCCCGCCACTGACAATCAACTCGCGCTCCCGGCGCGGACGCCTGCGCGGTACGGGCGGCAGGGTCTGACCGGGCAGCGGCGGAACCGGGAACCCACCGGCCATGGGATCGAACTCGGCGTTCTTGGCTGCGGCTTCCGCTTCGCGCTCCTGCTGGTCCCTCTTGCCGCGGAACATGTCCACGACCACGGACAGCAGGAGTACGGCAATGACCGCGCCCCCCACGTACAGCAGGATCTCCTGGAACTGGTAGTCCTCGTTCCGCAGCGCTCGCACGGTGGCCACCAGCATCAGCCAGAGCACCGATACCGGGATCAGGACCTTCCACCCCAGCTTCATCAACTGGTCGTAGCGGACGCGTGGGAGCGTGCCGCGCAGCCAGATGAAGAAGAACAGCAGCAACTGGACCTTGATGATGAACCAGAGCATCGGCCACCAGCCGTGGTTCGCGCCCTCCCAGAAGGTGGAGATCGGGTAGGGGGCGCGCCAGCCGCCGAGGAAGAGGGTCACCGAGACGGCGGAGACGGTGACCATGTTGACGTACTCGGCGAGCATGAACATCGCGAACTTGATGGAGCTGTACTCGGTGTTGAAACCGCCGACCAGGTCGCCTTCGGACTCCGGCATGTCGAAGGGGGCGCGGTTGGTCTCGCCCACCATCGTGATGACGTAGATGATGAAGGACACCGGGAGCAGGATCACGTACCAGCGGTCCGCCTGCGCCTCCACGATCGCCGAGGTCGACATCGACCCGGAGTAGAGGAAGACGGAGGCGAACGCCGCACCCATCGCGATCTCGTACGAGATCATCTGGGCACAGGAGCGCAATCCGCCGAGCAGCGGATAGGTGGAGCCGGAGGACCAACCGGCGAGCACGATGCCGTAGATGCCGACCGATGCGATCGCGAGGACATAGAGCATCGCGATCGGCAGATCGGTGAGCTGCATCGTCGTGCGCTGGCCGAAGATGGACACCTCGTTACCGGCCGGCCCGAAGGGGATGACCGCGACCGCCATGAAGGCGGGTGCGGCGGCGATGATCGGCGCGAGGATGTACACCACCTTGTCCGCGCGCTTGACGACCACGTCTTCCTTGAGCATCAGCTTGATGCCGTCGGCGAGCGACTGGAGCATGCCCCAGGGACCGTGCCGGTTGGGCCCGATGCGCAGCTGCATCCAGGCGACGACCTTGCGCTCCCACACGATGGAGAGCAGCACGGTGACCATGAGGAAGGCGAAGCAGAACACGGCCTTGATGGCGACGAGCCACCAGGGGTCGCGCCCGAACATCGACAGGTCCTCCGCCGCGAGGAACTGGACCTCAGCGATCATGAGCGCACCTCCGGCGCGTCCGTTGCGGCATCCGATGGTGCCGGTGCCGGTCCGATGCGGACGAGCTCGCCGGGGCGGGCTCCGGTGTCGGAAGCGACTCCGCCGCCCACCGAGTTCAGCGGCAGCCACACCACCCGGTCGGGCATCTCGGTCACCTGGAGCGGTAGCCGAACGGTGCCCGCCGGGCCGCTGACGGCCAGTTCGTCGCCGTCCTTGACGCCGGTCGCCGCCGCGGTCGCCGCGGAGAGCCGGGCCACGGCCTCGTGCCGGGTGCCGGCGAGTGCCTTGTCGCCCTGCTGGAGCAGACCCTGGTCGAGCAGGAGTCGGTGTCCGGCCAGGACGGCCTCGCCCTCGCCCGCGCGGGGCACCGGCTGTGCGGAGTGCACCGGCTCGGACGCCCGTGCACCGCTCCATCCGGCGAACCGGTCCAGTTCCCTGCGTACGGAGGCGAGATCGGGCAGTCCGAAGAAGACGTCCATCTCGTCGGCGAGCATGTGGAGCACCCGGGCGTCGTTCGGGGCGAGGGTGCGCGTCATCTGCTCGGGCTTGAGCGCGGCTTCGAACATCCGCGCCCTGCCCTCCCAGTTGAGGAAGGTTCCGGGCTTCTCGGCGACCGCGGCGACCGGGAAGACCACATCGGCCCGGTCGGTGACCTCGCTCGGCCGCAGTTCCAGCGAGACGAGGAAGCCGACCGCGTCCAGCGCGGCACGGGCCCGGTTCGGGTCGGGCAGGTCCGCCACCTCGACGCCCGCCACCAGCAGCGCGCCCAGCTCACCGGTGGCCGCGGCCTCGATGATCTGGCCGGTGTCACGGCCGTAGCGGTGCGGCAGGTCGCGTACCCGCCAGATCTCGGCGGTCTCCTCCCGGGCCTGCGGGTCGGTGGCCGGACGGCCGCCGGGCAGCAGGGAGGGGATCGCGCCGGCTTCGACGGCGCCGCGTTCGCCGGCCCGGCGCGGAATCCACACCAGTCGGGCGCCGGTCGCGGTCGCGGTCCGTACGACGGAGGTGAGTCCGCCGGGCACGCCCGCGAGGCGCTCGCCGACGACGATCACCGCGCCGTCACCGCGCAGGGCCTCGGCGGCCCTGGCCCCTTCGCCGTCGAGCCCGACCCCGCCCGCGAGTGCGTCCAGCCACTCCGTTTCGGTGCCGGGTGCGGCCGGGAGCAGGGTGCCGCCGGCCTTCGCGAGTCCGCGGGTTGCGTGGCTGGCGAGTGCGTACGTGCGCTGACCGCGCTGGCGGTGTGCCTTGCGCAGCCGCAGGAAGACGCCCGGGGCCTCTTCCTCGGACTCGAAGCTGACGAGCAGGACCGCGGGCGCCTTCTCCAGCGCGGAGTAGGTGACGCCGCGCCCGTCGAGGTCCCGGCCCTGTCCGGCGACCCGGGCGGCCAGGAAGTCGGCCTCCTCGGACGAGTGGACCCGGGCCCGGAAGTCGACGTCGTTGGTGTCGAGTGCGACCCGGGCGAACTTGGCGTACGCGTACGAGTCCTCGACGGTGAGCCGGCCGCCGGCCAGCACGCCCGCCCTACCGCGGGCTCCGCCCAGTCCCTCGGCCGCCTTGGCCAGCGCTTCCGGCCAACTCGCCGGCTGGAGGACGCCGTCGGCGTCCCGCACCAGCGGGGTGGTGAGTCGGTCCCGCTGCTGTGCGTAGCGGAAGCCGAACCGCCCCTTGTCGCAGATCCACTCCTCGTTGACCTCGGGGTCGTCGGCGGCGAGCTTGCGCATCACCTTGCCGCGCCGGTGGTCGGTGCGGGTCGCGCAGCCGCCCGAGCAGTGCTCGCACACACTCGGCGTGGAGACCAGGTCGAACGGCCGGGAACGGAAGCGGTACGCCGCCGATGTGAGCGCGCCGACCGGACAGATCTGGATGGTGTTGCCGGAGAAGTACGACTGGAACGGGTCGCCCTCGCCGGTGCCGACCTGCTGGAGGGCACCTCGCTCGATGAGTTCGATCATCGGGTCGCCGGCGATCTGGTTGGAGAACCGGGTGCAGCGTGCGCACAGGACGCACCGCTCGCGGTCCAACAGCACCTGGGTGGAGATGGGCACCGGCTTCTCGTACGTCCGCTTCTTGCCCTCGAAGCGGGACTCGGCGTCGCCGTGGGACATCGCCTGGTTCTGGAGCGGACATTCGCCGCCCTTGTCGCAGACGGGGCAGTCCAGCGGGTGGTTGATCAGCAGCAGCTCCATCACGCCCTTCTGCGCCTTTTCGGCGACGGGCGAGCTGAGCTGCGACTTGACGACCATGCCGTCGGTGCAGGTGATGGTGCAGGAGGCCATCGGCTTGCGCTGGCCCTCGACCTCGACGATGCACTGGCGGCAGGCGCCCGCGGGGTCGAGGAGGGGGTGGTCGCAGAACCGGGGAATCTCGACCCCGATGAGTTCGGCGGCCCGGATCACGAGCGTGCCCTTGGGCACGCTGATCTGGACGCCATCGATGGTCACCGAGACGAGGTCCTCGGGCGGGACGGCTGCGCCGCCTCCGGCCGGGTTGGACGTGGTGACGGTCATGCCCACACCTCCGCGCGGTGCGAGTCGGACTGCCGTGCTCCGCTCGCAGGTCGACCTGCGCCGGCACTCGGCGCGTGCGCCTCGGTCATGCGGACACCTCCAGGTGCTTGTCGGCCCACGCGGTGGTCTTCGCGGGGTCGAAGGGACAGCCGCGCCCGGTGATGTGCTGCTCGTACTCGTCGCGGAAGTACTGGAGCGACGAGAAGATCGGGGACGCGGCACCGTCGCCGAGCGCACAGAACGACTTGCCGTTGATGTTGTCGGCGATGTCATTGAGCTTGTCGAGGTCGGACATCAGGCCCTTGCCCGCCTCGATGTCACGCAGCAACTGGACCAGCCAGTAGGTCCCTTCGCGGCAGGGCGTGCACTTGCCGCAGGACTCGTGGGCGTAGAACTCGGTCCAGCGGGTGACGGCCCGCACCACGCAGGTCGTCTCGTCGAAGCACTGGAGCGCCTTGGTCCCGAGCATGGAACCGGCGGCGCCGACGCCCTCGTAGTCGAGCGGTACGTCGAGGTGCTCGTCGGTGAGGATCGGGGTGGAGGAGCCGCCGGGGGTCCAGAACTTCAACCGGTGCCCGGGGCGCATCCCGCCGCTCATGTCGAGCAGTTGGCGCAGGGTGATCCCGAGCGGGGCCTCGTACTGGCCGGGGCCGGCGACGTGGCCGCTGAGGGAGTAGAGCGTGAAGCCGGGGGACTTCTCGCTCCCCATCGATTTGAACCAGTCTTTTCCGCGTTGGAGGATCGCGGGAACCGAAGCGATCGATTCGACGTTGTTCACGACAGTGGGGCACGCGTACAGACCGGCGACCGCGGGGAAAGGGGGTCGCAGCCGGGGTTGTCCGCGACGGCCCTCCAGTGAGTCGAGCAGCGCGGTCTCTTCACCGCAGATGTACGCCCCGGCGCCGGCGTGCACGGTGAGTTCGAGGTCGAGTCCGCTGCCGAGGATGTTCTTGCCGAGGTATCCCGCTTCGTACGCCTCGCGCACTGCCTCGTGCAGTCGCCGCAGTACGGGGACGACCTCACCGCGCAGATAGATGAAGGCATGGTTCGAACGGATCGCGTAACAGGCGATCACCATCCCCTCGATGAGGGAATGCGGGTTGGCGAAGAGGAGCGGGATGTCCTTGCAGGTCCCGGGCTCCGATTCGTCGGCGTTGACAACTAGATAGTGAGGCTTGCCGTCCCCTTGCGGGATGAACTGCCACTTCATCCCGGTGGGGAAGCCGGCGCCGCCGCGTCCGCGCAGTCCGGAGTTCTTGACGTACGCGATGAGGTCGTCGGGCGGCATCGCGAGGGCCTTGCGCAGTCCCTCGTAGCCCTCGTGACGCCGATAGGTCTCCAGCGTCCAGGACTTGGGGTCGTCCCAGAAGGCGGAGAGCACGGGCGCGAGCAGCTTCTCGGGGCTCGTCTCGGCTCCGGCGCCGGGACGGGAGCTCCCGCCGTATTCGGGTGCCAACGTCATCACTCCCCCTCCTCGGTGACGGGTCCGGCCGGGTGGCTGGGATCGGAGTCCGAGGTCCTCTGGGGCGCGTCGTGGGAGCTGAGGTGCCGGGAGGCCGACCTCTGCTCATCGCTCGCGCCGTCCGTTTCGTGGTGGGTGCGCTCCTGCGCCTGCGGTCCGCCGCGCGGGGAGACCACCCGGGCCGGGATCGGCTCGCCCTTGGCCAGTCGGAGACCGATCAGCGAGGCGGGGCCGCCGCCGCCCGTCGCCTCCACGGCACCGGGCCGCTCGTCGGGGAAACCGGCGAGGATGCGCGAGGTCTCCTTGAAGGAGCACAGCGTCGCCCCGCGGGTCGGCTCCACCGGGCGCCCCGCGCGCAGGTCGTCGACCAGCTGCCGGGCGGAATCGGGCGTCTGGTTGTCGAAGAACTCCCAGTTGACCATCACCACGGGGGCGAAGTCGCAGGCCGCGTTGCACTCGATGTGCTCCAACGTGACCTTGCCGTCCTCGGTGGTCTCGTTGTTGCCCACGTCGAGGTGCTGCTTGAGGTCCTCGAAGATCGCGTCGCCGCCCATGACCGCGCACAGGGTGTTGGTGCAGACGCCCACCTGGTACTCACCGGAGGGCTTCCGCCGGTACATGCTGTAGAAGGTGGCGACCGCGGTGACCTCGGCGGTCGTCAGTTCCAGCACCTCGGCACAGAACCGCATACCGGTCCGGGAGACGAAGCCCTCCTCGGACTGGACGAGGTGCAGCAGGGGCAGCAGCGCCGAACGGGAGTCCGGATAGCGGGAGATGACCTCCTTCGCGTCCGCCTCCAACCGGGCGCGTACATCGGCCGGGTAGTCGGGTGCGGGGAGCTGGGGCATTCCCAGCTGCACCTCTTGGTTGGGTGACTGGGCCGGCTGGGTGCTCATCGGTCTACGCCTCCCATCACGGGGTCGATGGACGCGACGGCGACGATGACGTCAGCGACCTGGCCGCCCTCGCACATCGCCGCCATGGACTGAAGGTTGGTGAAGGACGGGTCGCGGAAGTGGACCCGGTAGGGGCGGGTGCCGCCGTCGGAGACGACATGCGCGCCGAGTTCGCCCTTGGGCGACTCCACGGCGACGTACGCCTGTCCCGGCGGGACCCTGAATCCCTCGGTCACCAGCTTGAAGTGGTGGATCAGGGCCTCCATGGAGGTGCCCATGATCTTCTTGATGTGGTCCAGGGAGTTGCCGAGACCGTCCGGGCCGAGCGCCAGCTGTGCGGGCCAGGCGATCTTCTTGTCGGCGACCATGACCGGTCCCGGCTCCAGCCGGGCGATGCACTGCTCGACGATCCGCAGCGACTGCCGCATCTCCTCCAGCCGGATCAGGAAGCGGCCGTAGGAGTCACAGGTGTCCGCCGTCGGCACGTCGAACTCGTAGTTCTCGTAGCCGCAGTACGGATCGGTCTTGCGGAGGTCGTGCGCGAGGCCGGCGGAGCGCAGGATCGGCCCGGTGGCACCGAGCGCCATGCACCCGGTGAGGTCGAGATAGCCGATGTCCTGCATGCGGGCCTTGAAGATGGGGTTGCCGGTGGCGAGCTTGTCGTACTCCGGCAGGTTCTTCTTCATGGTCTTCACGAAGTCGCGCAGTTGGTCGATCGTCCCGGGGGGCAGGTCCTGGGCGAGGCCACCGGGGCGGATGAACGCGTGGTTCATCCGAAGGCCCGTGATCAACTCAAAGATGTCCAGGATCAGTTCGCGGTCCCGGAATCCGTAGATCATGATCGTGGTGGCGCCCAGTTCCATACCGCCGGTGGCGATGCAGACCAGGTGGGACGAGAGCCGGTTGAGCTCCATCAGCAGGACACGGATGACGCTCGCCCGGTCCGGGATCTGGTCCTCGATGCCGAGCAGCTTCTCCACGGCCAGGCAGTACGCCGCCTCGTTGAAGAACGGCGTGAGGTAGTCCATGCGCGTGACGAAGGTGGTGCCCTGCGTCCAGGTCCGGTATTCGAGGTTCTTCTCGATGCCGGTGTGGAGGTAGCCGATGCCGCAGCGGGATTCGGTGACCGTCTCGCCGTCGATCTCCAGGATCAGCCGGAGCACTCCGTGGGTGGAGGGGTGCTGCGGGCCCATGTTGACGACGATGCGCTCGTCGTCCGCCTTGGCCGCGCTCTCGACGACCTCGTCCCAGTCACCGCCGGTGACCGTGTAGACGGTCCCTTCGGTGGTCTCGCGGGGAGATGCGTGCGACGTGCTCATGAGTACGACCTCCGCTGGTCAGGAGCCGGAATCTGAGCGCCCTTGTATTCGACGGCGATACCACCGAGCGGATAGTCCTTGCGCTGCGGGAAGCCCTGCCAGTCGTCCGGCATCATGATCCGGGTGAGGGCGGGGTGGCCGTCGAAGATCAGGCCGAAGAAGTCGTACGTCTCACGCTCGTGCCAGTCGTTGGTCGGATAGATCGAGACCAGTGACGGGACGTGCGGGTCGCTGTCCGGCGCCGAGACCTCCACGCGGATCAACCGGCCGTGGGTGAGCGACCGCAGGTGGTAAACGGCGTGCAGTTCCCGGCCCTTGTCGTCCGGGTAGTGCACACCGCTCACCCCCGTACAGAGCTCGAACCGCAGGGCTGGGTCGTCGCGCAGGGTACGGGCGACGACGAGCAGGTGCTCGCGCTCGATGTGGAAGGTCAACTCTCCACGGTCGACCACCGTCTTCGCGATGGCGTTCTCAGGAACGAGCCCCTGCTCCTCCAGCGCGCCTTCCAACTCGTCGGCCACTTCGTCGAAGTAGCCGCCGTAGGGACGGCTGGCCGGCCCCGGCAGGCGCACGGAGCGAACGAGACCGCCGTAGCCGGAGGTGTCGCCGCCGTTGTTGGCGCCGAACATGCCGCGTTGGACGCGGATCTCCTCGCCGTGGTCGCCGCGCTGGCCCGGAAGGTTCTGTTCGCTCAGTTCCTTCTCGGGGTTCGGCTGGTCGGTCATCGCTGTACCTCTTCGGTGGCTTCTTGGCCCGTGCGGCGCACGGGCGCCGCCTGCGCGAGGTGCGGCACCGGGGCCGCAGTGACGCGGCTCATCGGAGCAGCCCCTTCATCTCGATCAGAGGAAGCGCCTTGAGGGCCGCCTCCTCCGCCTCGCGGGCGGCTTCCTCCGCGTTGACCCCGAGCTTGGTGGACTGGATCTTCTGATGGAGTTTCAGAATCGCGTCCATCAACATCTCGGGGCGGGGCGGGCAACCGGGCAGATAGATGTCGACCGGGACGATGTGGTCGACTCCCTGCACGATCGCGTAGTTGTTGAACATGCCGCCCGACGATGCGCAAACACCCATGGAGATAACCCACTTGGGGTTGGGCATCTGGTCGTAGACCTGCCGCAGGACGGGGGCCATCTTCTGGCTGACCCGGCCTGCCACGATCATCAGATCGGCCTGTCGCGGCGAGCCGCGGAAGACCTCCATGCCGAACCGGGCGAGGTCGTAGCGGCCCGCGCCCGTCGTCATCATCTCGATGGCGCAGCAGGCCAGTCCGAACGTCGCCGGGAAGACGGATGCCTTGCGCACCCAGCCCGCGGCCTGCTCGACGGTGGTCAGCAGAAATCCGCTCGGCAGCTTCTCTTCGAGTCCCATTTGGTGCCTCTCAGCCCCTCAGTCCCATTCCAGGCCGCCGCGCCGCCACACATACGCATAGGCGACGAAGACGGTGAGCACGAAGAGCAGCATCTCCACGAGCCCGAAAAGCCCCAGGGCGTCGAAGCTGACCGCCCAGGGGTAGAGGAAGACGATCTCGATATCGAAGACGATGAACAGCATCGCCGTCAGGTAGTACTTGATGGGAAAGCGACCACCACCGGCCGGCGTAGGGGTCGGCTCGATGCCGCACTCATACGCTTCTAGCTTTGCCCGGTTGTACCTTTTGGGGCCGATTAGCGTGGCCATGACCACGGAGAAGATCGCAAACCCTGCCCCGAGGGCGCCGAGTACAAGGATGGGCGCGTAAGCATTCACCCTCCTCGCTCCTTCCAGTCGTCCTTGACCGTTGGACCGCACCGGGCGTCTTATTCGAGCCGCCTCGAAGATCGTGTTCATGTGAGGCAGTTCACAAGCCCGACTGCCCCGCATCCTATGCCCGCCGGTCTGTGATCTGCGACACGGGGTCGGTAACCGCTCTTGTGATCTCCACCACCTGGCGAAGGAGCATCAAGCCGGATGAGAGGTGATCTTCATACGTGAAGCGCGCGAGTGGTTACCAGAAGTGACAACCACATGCGTTATGGCTGGTGAAAGGGGGTCCGCACTATCAAGGCAAGGCATACCTAAGCAAATTCGCAACGGTCGCCGAGGGGTGATAGGGCCAACGCATCCCCCCTCCGGAGGGGCCTCCCGGGCCGATGCGGGCGAGGGGGCGGAGGGGGTCGAGCGCGTGCACGGGTTCACGATCTTGCGCGCCCGGCGCACACCCTCGGCGAGTACGGTGGTGACTGCCGGTGTGCGGGTGGTGACCCAGGCGCCAACGGAACGCCCCCTTATAGAAGGGACCCCGCTCGCATCGACCCATGACCCCTTGGTTACTCTGTGAGTCGAGTGGCATTCCCAGGGTCACCGCCGGGAGTTACCTCCGGCGCCGTCACAGGAATTCGATTCCCAGCCATGGAGATCGCCGAGGTCGCTCCCCGACGTTCATTCGAAGATCGTCGAGCCTTTCCCGCTCGAACGCGAACTCATGGAGCGCTGGATCTGACGATCCGTCACCGTCACCGCGATGGCGTCAATCATTCTGTGACCTGCGTCACACGCATGAATCGTTAGGAAAACCGGGCTTGGCCATCGGTCTTAACCAATGGTAAGCGAAGGGCAATTCGGACCTTTTCCCAAAAGTGCATGATCACAGCCCTGAACACCCGTGTCCGTATTGCCCGTTACGGCGTCAATAAACGTCGCCATCGAGCGGACGAGGGGATTCCGCTCGCAACTGTGGCGCAAGACACGTTTCTTGATGGGAACCGTAGGTGGCTGGTAGCGGTTGTTCCTATGCCCCACACCGCTCACATACCCAGCCACCGGAAGCCCCGCCGTCGTAGCGCCTCCACGATGGCGCTCCGTGCCGGAGTTGCCGGTGGCGTCCTCAGCACCATCGCAGTGGCCGGCGCCGCTGGACCGGCGAACGCCGAGCCGGTGACCGAGACCATCGAGATGCCCACGATCAATCCCGCGGGCCTCGCCAAGACGTTCGAGCAGACCGCTCAGGCACAGCAGCAGGTCGCTTTCGACCTGGAGCTCCAGGTCCAGGAGAACGCTGCCGCCACCAAGGCCCAGAAGGACGCCAAGAAGGCGAAGGCCGAGGCGATCCGCAAGGCAGAGGCCGAGAAGGCCGAGGAGAAGAAGCGGGCCGAGGCGCAGGAGCGCGCCTCCCGGACCGCAGAGCGCACCCAGCTCTCCTCCGTGGGCTCGAAGTCCTCCTCCGGGGCCAAGTCTTCGGCCCAGTCCTCCAACCAGTCCTCCCAGCAGGCGAGTGGCTCCGTGGCCACGGTCATCGCCTTCCTCAGGGCCCAGGTCGGCGACGCCTATGTGATGGGTGCGACGGGCCCCAACTCATGGGACTGCTCCAGCCTGGTCCGCGCGGCCTTCCGCCAGGTGAACATCGAGCTCCCGCGCGTCTCGCAGGACCAGTCGACCGCGGGCAGGCAGGTCGGCACCAGCAACCTCAAGGTCGGAGACATCCTGTACTGGGGTGCCGCGGGCAGCGCGTACCACACGGGTGTCTACATCGGCGACGGTAAGTACCTGGACGCGGCCAACCCCAGCAAGGGCGTGGTCATCCAGGACCTTTCGGGCTACCCCGCGACGGGCGCGGTGCGCGTGCTCTGATTCACAAGTACCGGTGAGTTGGCCGATGGGGTCGACGGGCGAGGGCCCCGTCGACCCCATCGGCATGTGTGCTCACCGCTCCGCGAACTCCAACGCGTCGGGTTCCAACTCGTAGGGGACCGGCCCGGGGACGACGGCGGGCACGCACCGAGGGCACGCATATCGGTCGGACTCTCCGCGGATCGTTGCGGCGGTGAGCCCCCGACAGCTCATGCACGCTGCGGTGAGCAATGTCGGTACGGGCGCACTTGGGGCATCGGCCCTCATCCTGGCCCCTCGCGGGCGAGCAGTTTGAACCAGACCGACTTCCCTCTCGGGCGTGCACCGCCGAAGAAGGTCACGCCCCAGGCGTCGGCGCACGCCTCGACGAGCGCGAGACCACGGCCGCACTCGCCTTCGTCGCCCGGACAACCCGCTTCGGGGGCCGGGGGCAGCGGCTCAGGATGGTTGTCCCGCACCCGAACTACCACGAACTCCACGGCGATGAGCGCCTGTACGCGGATGGTGGGCGTGCTTGTGTGTCGATGCGCGTTGGTGACCAGCTCCGAGAGACAGAGCATCGCGTCATCGGCGAGTTGGGGATGGGGACTTCCGCGCAGGACCGCGGCGAGCCAGTGCCGAGCCGCTCTGGCGGCCGTGCGGGTGTTCGGGACCGCTAGGCGCAATCTGCGCGAACCGGATGAAAGACGGTCGGCAGGTGATCGTAAGACTGTTGAGGGTTGCATGGGCATCTCCCGAATGAGGGATGGGATCCGCGCTTCGCGCCACCGTGGCCCGGCCGCTCATGGCTCGTGCACCCCTGCACAAGGGCACACACCAGCGGCTGCACTTCGGCAAGTTCCTGCGCTGCACGCGGTGCTGTGAGAACCATAGGGCATTCGGGATCACTATTACTACTCTCTGTGTAGCAATGTTGACGGAGTTGGACCCGTCAGTCCCATCCGGGCAGACTGTCGACATGCCACCTCGGACCGTCATCACTGCGCGACAGCGACGCCTCGGTGCTGAACTTCGACGACTCAGAGAGGCCGCAGGCCACAACTCCCGTGAGGCAGCGTCACTTCTCGGTATCGACCACACCAAGATCAGCCAGATGGAGACCGCCCGCTTCGGAGTCAGCAATGAACGCGTCCGTACCCTCGCGTGCGCGTACGGATGTGACGATCAGAATTACATCGACGCGCTCGCGAAGATCGCTGAAGATCGAACTCGGGGATGGTGGAGCGAGTACAGAGAGAAGCTCCCAGCCGATTTTCTAGACATCGCGGAACTCGAACATCACTGCCAAGGCTTGCGCACGTATCAAATCGCACACATCCCTGGGCTCTTGCAGACCGAGGATCACATCAAGTCAATCTTCTCTGAAACAAACCCGCCGCTGACGGGGTTCGAACTAGACAGGCGGATCAACCATCGAGTGCGACGGCAACTCATCCTGAAGGGGGATTCGCCTCCGCGGTATGAAGCAGTCATTCACGAAGCCGCTCTGCGCATGCAGTTCGGAGGGAGGAAGGTTGCCCGCGCCCAACTTGAACACCTGCTAGCAATGGGCTCTCATGAACACGTGACGATCCAGGTCATCCCATTCGATGCGGGTGGCTTCGCTGGTTCAGGACAATCGATCTTCTACGCTCAAGGCGATGTTCCGGAACTTGACACTGTGCAGCTGGATGCCACCCACGGGGTCATCTTCCTTGATTCACCAGCCCAGTTGAAGAACTATCGAAGTTTGCTGGATCGAATGAACGCGAAGGCACTTCCGGCACGTGAATCCTCAGATTTCATCTATCAAATCGTGGAACAACTCTGAGAGGCCAAACGATGTCAGAGAATCATTGGCAGCAGTCATCCTTCTGCCAGGCAGGAAACTCATGTGTCGGGGTCATGCGAGATGGTGACGCGATACTGCTGCGCGAAAGTGAGTACCCCGAATCAATAGTCACGACCACACAGGAGAAGATGCGAGACTTCATCCTCGGAGTGAAGAACGGGGATTTCGACCATCTGGTCGACTAGCCGATCTATCGTTGATGGCACCCCTGCCAGCGGAGATTCGCGACTATTCGCCTCGGGCCGGGAAGAACCCCTGACCAGCCCGCGCAAAGGGTGTCGCGGTAAAGGCACCCGTGTGGGTCGCTATTCCCTTCGGCGGGCGGGGGTCAATGGCCCGGAAGTCCTCTGGCTGTTCACCGAGGCACTCGTACGCAATGGTGATCCCGCACTTCCGGGCAGGGCTTCGGTATGGGGGCGTGGTCGTCATGATCAGGAATGCGGAATTGCCCCTGCTTCAGACAACACTGCGGCACCAGCCGTCCGGATTGGTCTCGAACCTCGTGAGGTCCATGTCGTCTAGCAGGGCTTCGTGGGTGCGGCCTGTCATCTGGGCCTCCTTCTCGATCTGGACCGCGGCCCAGCCCGTGAGGCTCATGACGAGCACCCGTAGCCCGTCCGTTCCGTACCGTTCCAGCACCTCGTCCGCCGTGCCCAGCGCCTCTTCGCCGATGCGTTCTTCCGGATAGACGCCGACGACCTTGCGCAGCAGGCCGATCGATATTTGGGAGATGTCCGGGGCGATCCGCCCCAACCGTCGGTCCTCGTCCTCGTCCACGTACTCCACGCTAAGGGCAGCAACTGCGGTGGAACCAGACGGACGACCTGCCCGATTTCACGCGTACGCACCGACACGACGCCCGCCCGTCGCGGAGGTGGTCCACGACGGGCGAGCGGTGTGCGTCGAGCGGCTATGCCTTCGGGGCCACCTTGGAGAGGCCGTTGATGATGCGGTCCATGGCGTCCCCGCCGGTCGGGTCGGTCAGGTTGGCCAGCATCTTCAGCGTGAAGCGCATCAGCACCGGGTGCGTCAGACCGCGCTGGGTGGCGATCTTCATGACCTGCGGGTTGCCGATCAGCTTCACGAACGCGCGACCCAGCGTGTAGTAGCCGCCGTACGTGTCCTTGAGGACCTTCGGGTAGCGCTGGAGGGCGAGTTCGCGATGGGCGGGGGTGGCTCGGGCGTGGGCCTGGACGATCACGTCGGCCGCGATCTGGGCGGACTCCATGGCGTAGGCGATGCCTTCGCCGTTGAAGGGGTTGACCAGACCGCCCGCGTCACCGATGAGCAGCAGCCCGCGGGTGTAGTGGGGCTGCCGGTTGAAGGCCATCGGCAGCGCGGCACCGCGGATCGGACCCGTCATGTTCTCGTCGGTGTAGCCCCACTCCTCGGGCATGGAGGCGCACCACGCCTTGAGGACCTCGCGCCAGTCCAGTTCCTTGAAGGAAGCCGAGGTGTTGAGGACGCCGAGGCCGACGTTGGAGGTGCCGTCGCCCATGCCGAAGATCCAGCCGTAGCCGGGCAGCAGCCGGTCCTCGCCCGGGCCGCGCCGGTCCCACAGCTCCAGCCAGGACTCCAGGTAGTCGTCGTCGTGGCGCGGCGAGGTGAAGTACGTGCGTACGGCGACGCCCATCGGGCGGTCCTCACGGCGGTGCAGGCCCATCGCGAGGGAGATCCGGGAGGAGTTGCCGTCGGCTGCGACCACGAGCGGAGCGTGGAAGGTGACCGGGGTCTTCTCCTCGCCGAGCTTGGCCTCCACCCCGGTGATCTTGCCCGTACGGTCGTCGATGATCGGTGCGCCCACGTTGCAGCGCTCGTACAGCCTGGCGCCGGCCTTCTGCGCCTGGCGGGCGAGCTGCTCGTCGAAGTCATCGCGCTTGCGGACCAGTCCATAGTCCGGATACGAGGCGAGTTCCGGCCAATCGAGCTGGAGACGAACTCCGCCGCCGATGATCCGCAGGCCCTTGTTCCGCAGCCAACCGGCCTCTTCGGAGACGTCGATGCCCATGGCCACCAACTGCTTGGTGGCGCGCGGGGTGAGTCCGTCGCCGCAGACCTTCTCCCGGGGGAAGGCCGTCTTTTCCAGCAGCAGGACGTCCAGTCCGGCCTTGGCGAGGTAGTAAGCGGCGGTGGAGCCGGCCGGGCCAGCCCCGACGACGATCACATCTGCGCTGTGTTCGGAGAGGGGCTCAGTCACGGCTGGTTCTCCCGTACGACTCAATATTCGCGTGCCTAAAAAGCACAGGACATGTGCAGTCTATGGGTGTGTGCCGTTCCCTCGACTGAAGGGCTCCCCCTATGAGCAGGCTTCTCCCCGCCGTCAGGCTGCGTGTGCCCACCGATGAGGACGCGTACGCCTGGCATCGTGTGTTCGCCGACCCGGAAGTCATGGAGTTCCACGGTGGTCGGGACGAACTGTCGGCCTACCAGGAGCTCACCGCGCGGCAGCGCCGGCATGACGCCGAGCGCGGATTCTGCCTGTGGACGGTGCTGGACGAGGACGGCGACGTGATCGGCTTCACCGGCGCCCAGCCGTGGCCGTACGCCGACTTCGGGCCGGCCGGCGAGATCGAGATCGGCTGGCGGCTGGCGCGGCCGGCATGGGGCAAGGGGTATGCGACCGCTGCGGCGCACACCACGTTGGAGCGGGTACGGGCGGCCGGCGTCCCCCGGGTGGTGGCCATGGTGGACGCCCGCAATGAGCGGTCGATAGCCGTGACCAGACGGCTCGGGATGGACCTGGGCGAGACCTACCGGACGCCGTCCCAGCGCGAGGCGCACTGCTTCCGGCTTGATCTGTAGGCACCGCGCGACCGGAGGGACGGTGTGCGGACCGTCCGGACCGATGGAACGAAGACCAGCGACCCGCTCGGCGGGTCGGCCTGTGCCCCGCGGGGCACAGGCTCCGCACAGCCGGCGCCCTAACGAACCGTACGCCCGCCACTCGGGCCCGATGCCGTTCAGGCGGGCTTGAACCCCCGGTGCAGCGCCACGACACCGCCCGACAGATTGCGCCACGCCACCTTCCCCCAGCCCGCGTCCTGCAACATGCGCGCCAACTCGGGTTGCTCGGGCCAGGACTGGATGGACTCAGCGAGATAGACATAGGCGTCGGGGTTGGAGGAGACCGCCCGCGCCACCGGGGGCAGCGCCCGCATCAGGTACTCCTCGTACACCGTCCTGAACGGCGCCCAGGTCGCGTGGGAGAACTCGCAGATCACGATCCGGCCGCCCGGCTTGGTGACCCGGAGCATCTCGCGCAGCGCCGCTGAGGTGTCGGCGATGTTCCGCAGTCCGAAGGAGATGGTGACCGCGTCGAAGACGTCGTCACGGAACGGGAGCTTTGTCCCGTCGCCCGCGGTCAGCGGCAACCAGGGGTGGCGCTTCTTTCCCTCACGCAACATGCCCTGGGAGAAGTCGCACGGCACCACATAGGCGCCGGCCTCGACGAACGGCAGCGAGGAAGTGCCGGTGCCTGCGGCCAGATCGAGGACCTTCTGTCCCGGGCGGGCGTCCACGGCCCGGGCGACCTGCTTGCGCCAGCGCCGGTCCTGGCCGAACGACAGGACATCGTTGGTGACGTCGTAGTTCGCCGCCACGGCGTCGAACATGGAGGCGACTTCGTGCGGCTGCTTGTCCAGGGATGCTCGGTTCACGCTCCCCATTCAAGCAGGGCGGCCCCGTACGGCTACGCCCGGCGGTAGAGCAGTCGGCCGCCGAGGACGGTGGCGACGCACCGGGGTGTGTCCGCCGGGGTGAGCACCTTGCCGGTGACGCCGAAGACGGCGAAGTCGGCCGGGGCGCCGAGTGCCAGTTCGCCGTCGTACACCAACTCCGGGGCAGGGGAGCCCGACGGCCCCGGCTCCCGGACCCGCAGCCCCGAACGGGTCACGGCGGTACGGACCGAAGGTCGTTCGAAGGGGCCGGTCACGGCCGTGGTGCCGCGGGACAGCAGCCGTTGGAGGCCGCGCCGCGCACTGTGGCCCCACCGTGTGTCGTCCATGCCCAGCGCGATCAGATCGTCGCCGGTGAGCGGTTCGGTGCCGAGTTCGCCCGCCTCGCGCGGATCGGGGTGGTACGCGGATTCCAACAGCGCGGCGGCGGCCGGTTCCAGCAGCCCGGGGGTCAGCAGGCCCTGCCAGCGTCGGACCCGGGCCCGGAGATGGGTGACGGTGAGCCCCTCGGGCGAGCCGATCGCCACGATCCGGCCGCCGTCGACGAGTACGGCTTGGTGACCGGGATGGCCGAGGACCGCATCGGCGGTGTGGATCGTCAGCACGGGGCGTCCGCCGCGCGGGTCGTCAGCACGTCGTGATCAGTTGGCGTTCAGGAGCTTGAGCTCCGGGTGGGCGGTGCCGCCCTCGATGGCGGTCGAGGAGATGTGCGAGACCACGCGCTCGTCGACGGGGTCGTTCGCCGGGTCGTCGTGGACCACGAGGTGCTCGTACGTGGTGGCGCGCTGCGCCGGGACCCGTCCGGACTTGCGGATCAGGTCGATGATCTCCTGGCGGTTGGAGCGGTGCTTGGCACCGGCCGAGGAGACGACGTTCTCCTCCAGCATGATCGAACCGAGGTCGTCGGCGCCGTAGTGCAGCGACAGTTGGCCGACCTCCTTGCCCGTGGTCAGCCAGGAGCCCTGGATGTGGGCGACGTTGTCGAAGAAGAGCCGCGCGATGGCGATCATCCGCAGGTACTCGAAGAGCGTCGCCTGGGTCTGCCCCTTGAGACGGTTGTTCTCGGGCTGGTACGTGTACGGGATGA
Organism: Streptomyces sp. NPDC005963; assembly: GCF_040638655.1. Classification (NCBI taxonomy): domain Bacteria; kingdom Bacillati; phylum Actinomycetota; class Actinomycetes; order Kitasatosporales; family Streptomycetaceae; genus Streptomyces; species Streptomyces sp. NPDC005963. The sequence continues at coordinate 46,522 of NZ_JBEXVD010000027.1, forward strand.
AGGCGCGGAAGCCGCCCGTGCGGTCCTGCGTCTCACGGATCATCCGCAGGTGCTCGATGCGCTCGGCGTTGGTCTCGCCGGTGCCCATCAGCATCGTGGACGTCGACTCCACGCCCAGTCGGTGCGCGGTCTCCATGATCTCCAGCCAGCGTTCGCCGGACTCCTTGAGCGGGGCGATGGCCTTGCGCGGGCGGGCGGGCAGCAGTTCGGCGCCGGCGCCGGCGAAGGAGTCCAGACCTGCGGTGTGGATGCGCTGGATGGCCTCTTCGACCGAGACCCCGGAGATCTTCGCCATGTGCTCGACCTCGGACGCACCGAGCGAGTGGATCACCAACTGGGGAAAGGCCGACTTGATCGCCGAGAAGTGCTTCTCGTAGTACTCCACGCCGAAGTCGGGGTGGTGCCCGCCCTGGAACATGATCTGGGTGCCACCGAGCTCGACGGTCTCCGCGCAGCGCCGCAGGATGTCGTCGAGGTCGCGGGTCCAGCCCTTCGCGGTGTCCTTGGGTGCGGCGTAGAAGGCACAGAACTTGCAGGCGGTGACACAGACGTTGGTGTAGTTGATGTTGCGCTCGATGATGTACGTCGCGATGTGCTCGGTGCCCGCGTAGCGGCGGCGGCGCACGGCGTCCGCGGCGCTGCCCAGCGCGTGCAGCGGGGCGGAGCGGTAGAGGTCGAGCGCCTCTTCGGGGGTGATTCGCCCGCCCTCGGCAGCGCGGTCCAGCACGGACTGAAGGTCGGCCTTCTCGGTCACCGGGTGTCACCTTTCGGTGGTTCTCCAAAGCCTCGTGGCAAGGCTTCGTCGGACGGGCTGCGGGCCGGTCCAGCCTACGTCAGGGCCCGGGTCGGACCGTGGGCCGGTCGACGGCAAGCCCCGAGGCAGGGCAGATCAGCCCGTGGAGCGGGTGAGGGTGGCGCGCGGGTTGCCGGCGCGGGGTTCGTCGGAGGTGTAGCGGATCGTGTCGCCCTCCCGTTTCAGCGTCACCGTGTGGGCGCCGGGGGTGCACTTGTTGCCCGCCTGGCCGTTCGAGGTGCCGTCGGTGACCAGTTCGGTGGCAGCCGCCCGGCGCAGGACGAGGTTGTCGGTGCAGGTGAGGTTGCCGAGGGCGTCGTACTGGGCGGCGGTCCCTATTGCGGCGCCCTGCTTGCCCTGGTGGAGGACGAGGGTGAAGGTGCCGGCCTTGAGGTCGGTGCCCGCCAGGCTGATGGTGAACGGTCCCTTCCAGGTGCCGATGAACGCCTGCGGTACGGCGTGGCCCCCGGCACCTGGTGTGGCCGGGGGCGGGCTGCTCGCCCGGGAGGGGGCGGCACCGACGTCCGAGTGGTTGTTCTCACCCTTGTCGGAGCCCTCCGAGCCGGGCCAGAGGTCGGCGAGGAAGCCGACGCCCAGGGTGATGCCGGCCAGTGCGGCGGCCAGGGTGAGGGTCAGGGTGCAGCTGATCTTGCGTCGGGGCCGGTCGGATGGGGAACCGTCGGGCGCCGGGGTGGCGGCTACGGCCGGTGACGCCTGTGGGGCGGGGCCGAACGCAGGAGGGAAGGGGGGTGCGGGTTCGATCGGCGGGCCGAAGCCCGTCGTTGCCACCACGCCCGCGGGGGCTCCTCCCGGCTGGCGCGGATCGACGGCCCGTCCTTCGGCCGCCTCGGCTCCGCGCACGGACGGGCTGCTGAACGCCACCGGCCCGGACGGCGATCCGGCCGGGCCGGGTGCCGGTTCGGCGGGTTCGAGACCCAACAGTTCCACCGCGGCCCGGCTCACCTGCTCCACCAGGGCGCCCGGTAGCCAGCCACCGGCGATCAGCGCGGCGGCCCCGCCCGGGGCCAGTTGCCGGGCGATCTCCTCGGGCGATGGACGGGCGGTCGGGTCCTTGGTGAGGCAGCGGGCGACCAGTTCCCTCAGCCGGCCGTCGAGACCGTCGAGTTCGGGCTCCTCGTGCACCACCTTGTACAGGAGGGTGGCGGAGGAGTCACCGCTGAACGGGGCCGAGCCCGTCGCCGCGTACGCGAGGACCGCGCCCAGCGAGAACACGTCGGCCGCGCCCGTGATGCCCTTGCCGAGGATCTGCTCGGGCGACATATAGCCGGGCGAGCCGACGGAGACCCCGGTGGAGGTGAGCGAAGCGGTGCCGTCGGTGACCCGGGCGATCCCGAAGTCGATCAGCCGCGGCCCGTCCAGGGCGAGCAGCACATTGGACGGCTTCACATCGCGGTGCACCAACTCCAGGGCGTGTACGGCGGCGAGCGCCTCCGCGAGGCCGGCGCCCAGCGCACCGACGGCGGGGACGGGCAGCGGTCCGTGGTCGGTGACCGCCCGGGAGAGCGCCGGTCCGGCGACGTATCCGGTGGCGACCCAGGGCACGGGCGCCTCGGGGTCGGCGTCGAGTACGGGAGCGGTCCACTGGCCACCGACGCGTCGCGCCGATGCGACCTCACGGCGGAAGCGGGCGCGGAACTCCTCGTCGAGCGCGAAGTGGGGGTGGACGACCTTGACCGCGACCGTGCGGCCACCGGCGCTGCGCCCGAGGTAGACGCGGCCCATGCCGCCCGCGCCGAGCCGGCCCAGCAGCCGGTAGGGGCCGATGGTGTGTGGGTCCCCTGGATCGAGCGGCTGCATCTGTGAACTCCCCCGGTCGGCCGAACTGTCCGCTTCTGCCGCGTCTCAGGGTAGGGGGGTCGGGGGCGCGGTCCCAGGGGATCGTCCGGCGGTTCTGTGTGGGGAAGCGGTTGTCGGAACGCGAGGTGTTCCCGGCCGGCTCGAAGCTGCGGGGCCGCGGTGTTCAGTGAGGCAGCGGGGTAGGGGGCTTCAGCGGTTCAGCAGAGCGACCTCGACGTCCGGTGCGAAGCCGGTGGTCGATCCGATGCGGCGGGCGAACTCCCGTACGCCGGCCAGTTGCTCCGAGCCGAAGCGGAAATCGAGGGTCCGGAAGTACCGTTCCAGCAGTTCGGCGTCGAAGCTCTCCCAGCGGGCGGCCTGTTCCGAAACCTTGACCACCTCTTCGAGCGACAGGTCCCGCGAGGTGAGGAACGCCTGGTGCACCTCGTTGACGAGCGCTGGGTGACGCGCCAGGTACTCCTTGCGCACCGCCCACACGGCGAAGACGAAGGGCAGCCCGGTCCACGCCTTCCACATCGTGCCGAGGTCGTGGACGTCGAGCCCGAGCCGCGGCGCGTCGTGCAGCGAAGCACGCAGAGCGGCGTCGCCGATCAACACGGCCGCCTGTGCTTCTTGCATCATCAGGCCGAGATCGGGCGGGCAGGTGAAATAGTCCGGTTCCACCTTGAACTGTTCGGCGAGAAGGAGTTGTGCGAGTCGTACCGAAGTGCGCGATGTGGAGCCGAGGGCGACGGGCGCTTTGTGCAGGTTCTCCAAGGGGACCTGGGAGACGATCACACAGGACATCACCGGACCGTGGCATCCGACGGCCAGATCAGGAAATGCCACCAGCTGATCGGCATTGCGCAGAAACTCCACCAGAGTGATCGGGGCGATATCGAGTTCACCGGCCACCAGTCGCTCGCTGAGCTTCTCCGGGGAGTCCTTGGTCAACTCCAGGTCAAGAAGCGTTCCGGTACGCGCCAGCCCCCAGTAGAGGGGGAGACAGTTGAGGAACTGGATATGTCCGACCCGGGGCCGGCTGCGCGGGTGGTCGGTTGCTGGGGTTTCTCCGAGACTGTCCACAAGGTGAGGCTAGTCCGGCGGGCCCACTCCGGACACGCGGGGCGGCCCAGCGGGTCGCCCCGGGAACCGGCCCCCGGGGCCACAAGCCCCGGTTGAGCTGCGGTTCGTCAGCGTACGGGGGAGCTCGTCAAGCGTCCGAGTGAAGTGATCTTTACCTCTACCGCTGCCAACACAGTGCGTGCTAGGCTCGACGCAAGTTGCAGTTTGGTTTCCCTTGCAGTACAGAGCCTGCGGAGCATGTGACCCGCAGGCTTTTGTAGTTTTCAGACTTGTTTGCAGGTTCTGGAGCAGGGCAACCCTTTGGCCCAAGGAGGGCTTATGGCTACCGGAACCGTCAAGTGGTTCAACGCTGAAAAGGGCTTCGGCTTCATCGCCCAGGACGGCGGCGGCCCGGATGTCTTCGTCCACTACTCCGCGATCAACGCGTCTGGTTTCCGCTCGCTTGAGGAGAACCAGGTCGTGAACTTCGACGTCACCCAGGGTCCGAAGGGCCCGCAGGCGGAGAACGTCACCCCGGCCTAATTGGGTCCGGGTTGGCGATCGCGTAACCGACTTAAATAGCAGTACCCAAGGAGCTCCGTCCTTTTCAGGAACGGGGCTCCTGCCTTTCCCCAGGGCGCCCCGGACATGGCTTCGGGTCCATGACGGGGCAAGCCATTGTCAGGGCGGCCGATCGGGCAACTCCGGCAATTGCCTCTCGTACAACCACGCTCGGAAGAACCCCTCCAGCGGAGAGGGGGAACCGCGGTCCGCGAGGGCCAGGAACTGGGCGGTCGTCACCGAACCGTGGCGGTGCGTGGCCGTCCATTCGCGCAGGAGCGCGCCGAATGCCTCCAGCCCCAGCAGCGTGCGCAGGGCGTGCAGGGTGAGCGCCCCCCTCTCGTACACGCGCTCGTCGAAGAGCCGCTCCGGTCCGGGGTCGGCGATCACGATGTCCCGGGGCATCAGGGCCAGTCGCCCGTGCGCCCTGTCGGCGAGGACCGCCGCACCGGGGCCGCCCGACCACTCGGACCAGAGCCACTCCGCGTACTTCGCAAAGCCCTCGTGCAACCAGATGTGCCGCCAGTCGGCGACCGTGAGGCTGTTGCCGAACCACTGGTGCGCCAACTCATGGGCGATCAGCCGCTCGCTCCCGCGCCTGCCGTCGACGTGGTTCGCGCCGAAGATCGACAGCCCCTGGGCCTCAACCGGGACTTCCAGTTCGTCCGGGGTCACCACCACGGCGTACTCGTCGAAGGGGTAGGGCCCGAAAAAGTCCTGGAAGAGCTCCATCATCTGCGGCTGGCGGGCGAAGTCGTGCTCGAACCGGCCCCCGAGCAGCGACGGTGGCACGGCCGCCCGCTGGGGAACCGGACCCGAATCGTCCAGGGACACCAGTGCGTAGGGTCCGATCTGCACCGTCGCCAAGTACGCGGCCATGGGCGCCGGCTGGTCGTACACCCAGGTCGTGGTGGACGCACCGACCGAACGGGAGCGGAGCCGGCCGTTCGCAACGACCGCGTACGGGGTGGGTGCGGTGATCGCGATCCGGTAGCGCGCCTTGTCGGCGGGCCGGTCGTTGCACGGATACCAGGAGTGGGCTCCGTGGGGCTGCGAGGCGACCAGTGACCCTTCGGCCAACTGCTCCCAGCCCAGTTCGCCCCACTGTCGGCTACGGATCGGGCGGGGCACACCTGCGTACCGGACCTCCACGGTGAAGGGGGTGCCCACGGGGAGCGGGCGCGGCGGGCGGATGCGTAGTTTGTCCCCCCGATGGGTGTAGCGGGGCGGGCTGGCCCCGTCGAGGAGGACCTTGCTCACCCGGAACCGGCCGAGGTCGAGGACGATCTCGGCCAGCGGCTCCCGGGCGACGCCGCTGAGCACGGCCCGCGCGGTGATGCGACCGGTGTGCGGGACGCAGTTCAGGGCCAGGTCATAGGCCAGGGCGTGGAAGCGGCGGTCACCGTACTGGGGCAGGTAGTCGCCGTGCAGGGGCGCTTCGGCCTCCTCGGTGCCGGGGTCGGGGTCACGGCGCGACCAGAACGGACCGGCGCGGTTCATGGCGTGCTGCCCGGGTCCGGTACGGGCGGGCCACCCGGCCGGGACGGCAGGGCGGCGGGTGCTTCGTGACGTCTCCAGACGGCGATGGGGTTGCCCAGCCAGGCGCTGTCCCCCGGTACCCGTTCGCCGCTCATCACCAGCGACGCGGGGCCGATCACCGCCTGCTGCCCGATCACCGCCCCCGGCAGGACGATCGCGTGCGGACCGAGGGTCGTCCCCGCGCCGAGCGCAATGGTGTCCAGGCGCATGATCCGGTCGTGGAAGAGATGGGTCTGCACCACGCATCCGCGGTTGATGCTGGCGCCCGCTCCCACCCGGACCAGATCCGGCTCGGGCAGCCAGTACGACTCGCACCACACCCCGCGTCCCAGCCGTGCCCCCAGGCAGCGCAGCCACAGCGGCATCAGGGGGCTTCCCGGCACCGGTCCCACGAGCCAGGGCACGGCCAGGCTCTCCACAAAGGAGTCGGCCAACTCGTCGCGCCAGACGAAGGCGGACCACAGGGGGTGCCCACCGGGCTTGAACGCGCCCACCAACAGCCATTTCGCGGTGATGGCGAGCAGTGCGGCGACCGCTCCGCACAGGAGGAGCAGGAGTCCGCCGAAGAGCGCTGCGAGGGGGCCCAGTCGGACGGCGAGGGCACCGAAGGCGACGGCCCAGGCGAGGGCGAGTGCGGCCCCACAGATCAGCGGAACGATTCTGCAGAGCTCGACGGCCGCCCGCGCCCAGCGGAGCCGCCGCGGCGGGGCGAACGTACGGGTCTCGTCCCCCGCGGTCGAGGGCCTGGTCAGCTTCATCGGCGGCAGGCCGAGCCAGGAACTGCCAGCCTTGGCCCGCTTCGGCGCCGCCGACAACACGCCGACCAGACCGCGCTTGGGCACGCGACGGCCGGCAGCGGTCATCCCCGAGTTCCCGAGGAACGCCCGCTTGCCGATCCTCACAGCCGCGATCCGTAGCCGTCCGCCCCCCAACTCATAGGAGCCGATCATGGTGTCGTCGGCGAGGAACGCCCCGTCACCGACCGAGGTCATGGCCGGCACCGCCAGCACCGTGGACGCCTCCACACCGTGCCCCATCCGCATTCCGAGCCCCCGCAGCCACACCGGTGTCAGCAATGTGGCGTACAGCGGATGGAGATGGGTGCGGGCCATGTCCATCAACCGCTCGGTCACCCAGATCTGCCAGGCGATCCGACCGTGCAGGGCATGGCTACCCGCGCGCAGGCCGAGACTGAGCACGCGGACGCCCACGAGGGTCACCACGGCGTACGCGAGCACGGCGGTGACGGTGGCGAGCGGCACAGCGGCGAACGCTCCGGGAACATCGCCGGGCCCGTCCATCAGCGCCCTCACCACCAGCAGCCCGGCCGCGACGGCCACCGCGGGCAGCAGGGTGAGGGCCAGCGAGGCAAGGGCGTAGAGCGCGCTCCAGCAGCGCCGACGCACCGGGCGGGGCTGCCGGGTGCGCCGGACCCGGCCGGCACGCGTGGCGGGGGCGCCCGCCCAGCGTTCACCCGCGGGGACGGTCCCGGTCACCACCGCTCCGGGAGCGACCATCGCGCGCTTCCCGATCCTGGCCCCCGGAAAGAGGGTGGCGCGTGCCCCGACGACGGCATCGGCACCGATCCGCACCGGGCCGATCCGCAGGCGGTCGCCGTCGATCCAGTACCCCGACAGATCGACCTCGGGTTCGACCGCGCAGCCGCGACCGAGCCGAAGCCAGCCGGTCACGGGCGGCAGGGCATGGAGGTCGACATCGGGAGCGATCCGGGCGCCCAGGGCCCGTGCGTACACACTGAGCCAGGGGCCGGTGAGATGGACGGCACCGCTCATCTCGGCCAGTCGGTCGGCCGTCCACAGCCGCAGATGGGCCGGGCCGCCGCGCGGATGGGCGCCGGGGCGCAGCCCCCGCAGCAGCAACCGGGCCCCGCCCGCGGCGATGGCGATCCGTCCGGGCGGGCTGAGGAGCACCAGCCATCCGAGCGCGACCCACCACCACGAGATCGCCGGCCCCACACCGAGCAGCCGTCCCACGGCGACCGCGATGACGCCCCAGCGCAGGCCGGCCACCGTGAACAGCGGTACGAGCAGGGCCAGCTGCACCGCCTGGGCCCGGCGGGGAACGGCGCGTACCCCGTCGCGGCCCGGATGCTCCGGTGCGCTGACGTCCGGCGGCCCGAGGGTCAGGGCGAGGGCGCGCAGCCGGGGGTGGCGGTAGACGTCGGCGACCGAACCGGTGCCGTGGCGCTCACGGATGCGCGAGACCAGCTGTGCGGCGGCGAGGCTGCCCCCGCCGTGGGCGAAGAAGTCGGCCTCGGGGTCGGTGACGGGGGCGCCGAGCAGTTCGGACCACTGGGCGGCGAGCCATTCCTCGGCGGGGGTCAGCGGCTCGGGCGCCGCGGTGCCCGGCGCTGACGTCTCCACGGGCTGGTCGGCGGTGGTCAGGGGCCAGGGCAGGGCGTCCCGGTCCACCTTGCCCGAGGTGCGTACGGGCAACTCCGCCACCAGCGCGAGCAGGGGGACGAGCGGTGCGGGGAGCACGGTACGGAGGTGATCGAGGGCGGCGGTGCGATCGAACGGAAGGGCGCTGGGGGTCTTCGGCACCAGATAGCCGACCAGTAGGGGGTGTCCGGCGGCCGTGGTGCGCAGGGCGGCGGCAGCGGCGGACACCTCGGGCAGCGCTTGCAGTGCCGCGTCGATCTCGCCGAGTTCGATCCGTCGGCCGCCCACCTTGACCTGATCGTCCGCCCGCCCCAGAAACAGCAGGCCGCGCTCCTCAGCGCGCACCAGATCACCGCTGCGATAGGCCCGTGACCAGCCTAGTGCGGGCAGCGGTGCGTACTTCTCGGCGTTCTTCGCCGGATCCAGATAGCGGGCCAACCCCACCCCGCCGATGACGAGCTCACCGACCCCGCCCATCGGGACCGGGGCGCCCGACGGATCGACGACGGCCAGTTCCCAGCCGTCGAGCGGCAGGCCGATGCGTACCGGACCCTCACCCGTCAGCCGGGCGGCGCAGGCGATGACGGTGGTCTCCGTGGGGCCGTAGGTGTTCCAGACCTCACGGCCCGCCACGGCCATCCGCCGGGCGAGCTCGGGCGGGCACGCCTCACCGCCGAAGATCAGCAGTCGGACCTCGTCGAGCGCCTCCGCGGGCCAGAGGGCTGCGAGGGTGGGCACGGTGGAGACGACGGTGATCCGCCGCTGTGCCAACCACGCTCCGAGGTCCACGCCCGCGCGGACCAGGGAGCGCGGCGCGGGCACCAGACAGGCGCCGTGCCGCCAGGCCAGCCACATTTCCTCGCAGGAGGCGTCGAAGGCCACGGAGAGCCCGGCGAGCACCCGGTCGCCGGGGCCCAGCGGAGCCCTGCGCAGGAACAGCCGGGCCTCGGCGTCGACGAGGGCGGCGGCGCTGCGGTGGGTGACGGCGACGCCCTTGGGTCGGCCGGTGGACCCGGAGGTGAAGATGACCCATGCGTCGTCGTCGGTACGGGGCCGGTCCGCGTGCTCGTCGGGCCGGCTCGGGTCGGCCGGTCGATGCGCCTCCGGGTCCTTCGGCCGCCCCTCAGTCCGCGGTTCTTCGGTCGGGGGTCCGGCGGTCGGCGGTCGATCCGTCGGCAGTTCATCGGTCGGGGGTCTGGCGATCGTCGGCCAGGGCTCGATCGTCCGTCGTGCTCCGATCACCACACGCACCCGTGCCTCGGTGAACACCAGGGCGGCGCGCTCCGGCGGGTCGTCGGCGTCGACCGGCACATAGGCGGCGCCCGCCGCGAGCACTCCGAGGATCGAGACGTACAGGTCGGCCGTACCGGACGGGGCGCGGACACCGACCCGGTCGCCACGGCCGACACCGGAGGCGGCCAGCCGCCCGGCAAGTGCATGGATCTCCGTCCGCAGGGCCCGATAGGTCAACGGCGCCAATCCGTCATCGATGGCGAGCCCATCGGGGTGATGGCGGACGGTTTCGTCGAAGACGTCGATCAGGGTCCGGGGCGGGGTCGCGGGCCCCCCGCGGAAGACCGCGGGACGCTCGGTGGTGTCGGGTCCCGAGGTGCGGAGGGGGGCGGGGTCGACCGGGGTGTTCGGTGCGACGGTCATGCGCCGCACCGGACGGTGGTCGTCGACCGTGCGCGATCCGGCTCATACCGGGCGGTCCGGCACCGCTTCGGCTGCATGTCTCGCTCCCGTCCGTCGTCCTACGTGCGTCGTGGAGCGCACTGCTCCACCCACGACAGACGGGGAGTTTATTGACCTATGTCACCTTGTGCCCGTTATGGCGGTAGGAGAGAAGGGGGCATGGGATCGACTCTTCAGCCCCCGGAGAGGCACAGCCCCGCACCCCTCCTGCTCCACACCGAAGCGAAGCAGAAGCGATGACCGGCCCCGGGAGGTCAGGACCCGCCCACCGGAACGGCCGCCGGCCCCTGCGGGTCACGCGTCGACCAGCGCTCCCCCTCCAGCAGTTGCCCGAGCCCCACCCAGGCGAAGTTCATCAGCGTCGCCGACGCCTCCTTGACCGTGATGCTCCCGGTGTCGTTCATCCAACCGGCCAGCGACTCGGCCGCCCCGACCAGCGCCTGCGCCAGCGCGGCCATGTCCCGCTCGGCCAGTTCCGGTTCGGGCCTGGCCTCGCCCGCCTCGGTCGCCGCGGCCTGGATCAGTACGGCCACGAAGGCGACGATCTCATCGCGCATCGTGGCGACCTCCCGAGCGAAGGGCTCACCGTGGGTCCGCGCCTGCCGGTGCAGCACCGCCCAGCCGTCGGGGTTGTCGACGGTGTAGGCGAAGAACGCGGTGAGCCCCGCCCACAGCTGTCGATCGGCGGCCAGCCCCGGTTCGATCGCCGACTGCACTACGGCGAGCAGCGCCTGGGCCTCACGGCGGATGCAGGCGGTGAACAGTTGGTCCTTGGAGTTCAAGTACAGATAGACGAGCGGTTTGGAAACCCCCGCCAACTGGGCGATCTCATCCATCGAGGCCGCCCGGTAGCCGCGCCGCGCGAAGGTCTGCACCGCCGCGTTCATCATCTGTTCTTCCCGAACGGCCCGCGGCAGTCGCTTGCCTTTCACGCTCTCGACAGCGCTCATCGTGAGAACTCCCCTCCCCCTGCTCCCCGTACTGCGCGGCAAGCCTACGTGTCAGGGAGCTCACCAGAACACGCGAAGGCCCTCTTTACGGACGCGTACCGCTGACACGACAGAAAGAGGGCCATATCCCGACTCGACCCGAACGTATTTCTGCTCTTTCTGCATCTTTGTGGCCTGAGAATCACCGAAAAGGGAGCATCCGGACCTCAGAAGGCCCTGGTGCGGGCAGACGCGCGAAGCGCCCTGCCGCAGAGTGCGGCAGGGCGCTTCGCATGAGCAACGGAGGTCAGGCAGGGACCGGGACGGTCACCTTCCGCTTGGAGTCGGCGGTGGTGTCCTCGTCGATCGGCGACGCGGTGGCCGAGGTGTACGCGTCGTGGTCGAGGATCTTCTCGCGGGAGGCGACGATCACCGGCACCAGGGCCTGGCCCGCCACATTGGTCGCCGTACGGATCATGTCCAGGATCGGGTCGATCGCCAGCAGCAGGCCCACGCCCTCCAGGGGCAGCCCCAGCGTGGAGAGGGTCAGCGTGAGCATGACCGTCGCACCGGTCAGACCCGCCGTCGCGGCCGATCCGACGACCGACACGAACGCGATCAGCAGATAGTCCTGGATGCCGAGCTGCACGTCGAAGATCTGCGCAATGAAGATCGCCGCCAGTGCCGGGTAGATGGCGGCGCAACCGTCCATCTTGGTCGTGGCACCGAAGGGAACAGCGAACGAGGTGTACTCCTTCGGGACGCCGAGCCGCTCGGTGACCCGCTGGGTGACGGGCATCGTGCCCACCGAGGAACGGGAGACGAAGGCCAGCTGGATCGCGGGCCAGGCACCCCGGAAGAAGTGGACGGGGTTGACCTTGGCGACGGTGGCCAGCAGCAGCGGGTAGACGCCGAAGAGGACCAGGGCGCAGCCGATGTAGACATCGGCGGTGAAGGTCGCGTACTTGCTGATCAGGTTCCAGCCGTAGTCGGCGATGGCAAAGCCGATCAGACCGACGGTGCCCAGCGGTGCCAGGCGGATGACCCACCACAGGGCCTTCTGGAGCAGTTCCAGAACGGATTCGCTGAGGGTCAGGATCGGCTGGGCCTTCTCCCCGAGCGCCAGCGCGGCGATGCCGGCGACGGCGGACAGGAAGACGATCTGGAGGACGTTCAGCTCGGTGAAGGGCGTGATGACGTCCGTCGGGATGATTCCGGTGAGGAAGTCGATCCAGCTGCCCGTGTTCTCCGGCGCCTTGCCGTCCTTGGGCGTGAGGCCGGTGCCGGCTCCCGGGTTGGTGATCAGACCGATCGTGATGCCGATGGCGACCGCGATCAATGAGGTGATCATGAACCAGAGGAGGGTCTGACCGGCCAGCCGGGCGGCGTTGTTGACCTTCCGCAGATTGGTGATCGACACCAGGATCGCGAAGAAGACGAGCGGGGCGACGGCGAGCTTCAGCAGCCGGACGAAGATCCCGCCGATCTGCTCCAGGGTGTCCTTGAGCCAGCCGATGTCCTGGCCCCTGGCGAGCCAGCCGAGCAGGACGCCGAGCACCAGACCGGCGACGATCTGGGCCCAGAACGGGACCTTGGGTATGCGGAATCCGGAGCCCGAGGGCGTTCCGGGGGTGGTCGTGGCGGTGTTCGCGGACACGGACACACTCCTGTGGCAGGGGAGAAGAAGGTGGGGACGTACGAAGAGGGGTGCGGGGCGCCCGTGCGCGAGGGGGCGGGCTCCACCAGGATGCCGGGGTCAGACCGAGCGGCGACAGACCGCCGACATGCAGCGGCAGAGATCGACATGCAGGCGCGCCACGAGCGGGGGGCTCGCGGCATCGTTGAAGCGCACTGGTGTCGTCATGCCGAACACGTTAACACCGGAACTTTGAGTACCTCAAAGACGTTCTTTGGGATCTCTCCATGGCCCATGCACGCAAACTGATCGCCCAACTCCCCTGCGCGCCAGGGGAGATCGCGACACGACAGAGCCCCGGCGCGCACGACCGCGCACCGGGGCATGTGATGCATGACATAGGCGGATCCCGTGGAAAACACCCCTTCACAGGGCCGGGATCGGGGCTCGACGGGGCGAACGGGGAACCCAGAAGCAGGGACCCGGAGCCCGGAACTACAGGGTCACACCGTCTTCGCGCGTCCGGTTGGCCTCCAGACGGGCCTTCGTCTCGTCGACCTTGCCGACGATCTGCGCGGACATCGCGTCCCGCTGCTTGCGCAGCAGGATGAAGCTCAACGGCGCCGAGATCACCAGGGCCAACAGGACGACCCAGACGAAGTTGGAGTCCCCGAGCCCCTTGGGCAGCGCCCCGAAGTGCACCAGGCCCCCGACCACCGCGAAGCAGCCGACGAAGACGGCGAAGCGCATACCGGTGTACTTGATCGCGGCGCTCGACTTGGCTGACACGGCTGGCCTTCTCTCCTCGTAATGACAGATCGTGCCAAACCAGTGAAGCACGCTCGCTTTTCGATCAGTACAGCGGCAGGAGCATCGCGATGTCGTCGCGCCCGTCGCCCGGTGCCACCCGGATCGCTCCGGGCACCCGACCCACCTCCTGGTAACCGCAGGACGCGTAGAACCGCTCGATGCCCATGCCGCCCCGGCAGCCGAACCGTATGGCCTCGATGCCGTCGAGCCCACGGGCCGCGTCCGCGACCGCCGCCATCAACGCCCGACGAAGCTCTCGATCGCTGCCGGGAGTCAGACGCGCATGGGCTGCGGCGACTCGCGCCGGTCTGCGTCCGGCCCCGGGTACTCACGGATGATCTCGTAACGGGTGTTGCGCTCGACCGGGCGGAACCCGGCGTCCCGGATCAGGTCGAGCAGATCGTCACGGGTCAGCTTGTTCGGCGTCCCGTAGTTGTCGGCGTCGTGCGTGATCTTGTACTCGACGACCGAACCGTCCATGTCGTCCGCGCCGTGCTGGAGCGCCAACTGGGCGGTCTGCACGCCGTGCATCACCCAGAAGACCTTGACGTGCGGGACGTTGTCGAACAGCAGCCGCGATACCGCGAACGTCTTCAGCGCCTCGGCCCCAGTCGCCATGGTGGTGCGCGCCTGGAGCTTGTTGCGGACCTTGCCGTCCTTCATGTCCACGAAGTCGTGCTGGTAGCGCAGCGGGATGAAGACCTGGAAACCGCCGGTCTCATCCTGGAGCTCCCGCAGCCGCAACACGTGGTCCACCCGGTGGCGCGGCTCCTCGATGTGCCCGTACAGCATGGTGCTCGGGGTCTTGAGGCCCTTGCTGTGCGCGAGGCGGTGGATGCGCGACCAGTCTTCCCAGTGGGTCTTGTGGTCGACGATGTGCTGACGGATCTCCCAGTCGAAGATCTCCGCGCCACCACCCGTCAGCGACTCCAGACCCGCCTCGATCAACTCGTCGAGGATGTCCGACGCCGACATCCCCGAGATCGTCTCGAAGTGGTGGATCTCGGTGGCCGTGAACGCCTTCAGGGAGACGTTCGGCAGGGCTTCCTTCAGCGCACTGAGCGAACGCGGGTAGTAGCGCCACGGCAGATTGGGGTGGAGGCCGTTCACGATGTGGAGTTCGGTGAGGTTCTCGTTCTCCATCGCCTTGGCGAGACGAACGGCCTCCTCGATCCGCATGGTGTACGCGTCCTTCTCGCCCGGCTTGCGCTGGAACGAGCAGTACGCGCACGACGCGGTGCACACATTGGTCATGTTGAGGTGGCGATTGACGTTGAAGTGGACGACATCGCCGTTCTTGCGGGTGCGCACCTCGTGGGCCAGACCGCCGAGCCACGCCAGGTCGTCCGAGTCGTAGAGGGCGATGCCGTCTTCGCGGGTCAGCCGCTCACCGGCCCTGACCTTCTCCTCCAGCTCGCGCTTGAGCCCAGCGTCCATGCGCCCGCCTCCCATGTGTCTGCCAAATCGGGCTCCCCCACCGTACTCCCCCGTACGGAACCGGCCGGGCATGCCCCCTGGGCTCGTGGTCAGTCCTGTTCGGGGAGGTCACCCACTCTGTTCTCCCACTTCGTCGACAGGACGATGGTGGTGCGGGTGCGGGAGACGCCCCGGGTGCCGCTGAGTCTGCGGATGGTCTTCTCCAGCCCGTCCACGTCACCGACGCGCACCTTGAGCATGTACGAGTCGTCGCCGGCGATGAACCAGCAGTCCTCGATCTCCGCCAGGTCCCGCAGCCTGCGCGCCACGTCCTCGTGGTCGGCCGCGTCCGACAGCGAGATCCCGATCAGCGCGGTCACCCCGAGACCGAGCGATGCCGCGTCGACGGTGGCGCGGTAGCCGGTGATGACGCCCGCCGCCTCCAGGCGGTTGATCCGGTCGGTGACGCTGGGGCCGGAGAGGCCCACCAGCCGTCCCAGCTCTGCGTACGAGGCCCTGCCGTTCTCCCGGAGGGCCTGGATGAGCTGCCTGTCCACCGCGTCCATGTACCTGGACCTTCCCTTGTCTTAGAACCTTCAGGGGGTGCAGGGCCCACAGCCCTGCCTAACGTCCCGAGAATCCAGCAATGATCTTCCGGGCGGGGAGTCAGTCGGTACGTGCGCCGCCCAGCTCGCCCTTCCAACGGCGGTAGAGCCGGTGTTCCACCCCTGCCGCGTCCAGCACCCGCCCGGCGACGAAGTCCACCAGGTCCTGGATGTGGGTCGCGCCCGCGTAGAAGGCGGGCGATGCGGGCAGCACCACGGCCCCCGCGTCGTCCAGGCGCACCAGGTGCCGCAGCGTCTGCCCGTTGAGGGGGGTCTCCCGCACGGCGACGACCAGCGGACGCCTCTCCTTGAGCACGACGCTCGCCGAACGCTGGAGGAGGTCCTTGGAGAGTCCGAGGGCGACCCCGGCGACGGCGGCCGTGGAAGCGGGCACGATCAGCATCCCCTTGGCGGGGTACGACCCGGACGACGGCCCGGCGGCGAGGTCACCCGCCGCCCAGTGGCGCACGTCGTCGAGGTCGACCCGGAAGGTGTCCGGTTTGCCGTCCGCGCCACGGCCGAGCCACTCGCGCAGGTCGTCGCGCCAGTGGGCGTCCCGGAAGGAGATCCCCGTCTCGTCGAGCAGGGTGAGCCGGGAGGCCCGCGAGACCACCAGATCCACGCTCTCACCGGCGTCGATGAGCCCCCGCAGCACGGCGGCTGCATAGGGCGTCCCGGACGCGCCGGAGACACCGACGATCCAGGGTCGGCGGGGTTCGTTCTGTGCTGGCTCCACATGGGGAGCCTATCCGGCGGGGTGAGGGGGTCGTGCCGGCGTCCTCCTCCTGCGCTGGCCGGCCGGCCGGGGTCCGTGGTCAGACCGTCAGACCGCGCACCACCAGGTCCAGCAGGGCGCACACGAACAGGGCAATCCCGATGAACCCGTTGACGGTGAAGAACGCCCGGTTCAACCGGGACAGGTCGTGCGGGCGCACGATCGAGTGCTCATAGGCGAACGCCGCCGCCACGATCACCAGACCGACCCAGAAGAACGCTCCCGCGTCCGTCGCCAGCGCGTACCAGACCAACAGGGCCGTGGTGATCGCATGGCAGGCGCGGGCGCCGTACAGCGCGGCCGGGACACCGAAGCGGGCGGGGACGGACAGCACGCCCTGCTCACGGTCCGACTCCACATCCTGGGTGGCGAAGATCAGATCGAAGCCCCCGATCCAGATGCCGACCGCGAACCCGAGGATCACCGCGTCCCAGGACCACTCCCCCGTGACCGCGAGCCAGGCGCCGATGGGCCCCATGGCCTGGGCGAGGCCCAGGATCGCGTGCGGGAAGTTGGTGAAGCGCTTGCCGTACGGATAGACCACCATCGGGACGACCGCGATCGGCGCCAGTGCCAGACAGAGTGGGTTGAGCAGGGCCGCCGCCCCGAGGAAGACCACGACCGCGATCAGTGCGCCCGTCCACGCGGACCGCACGCTCACCGCTCCCGTGACCAGTTCACGGTTTGCCGTGCGCGGGTTCCGGGCGTCGATCTCACGGTCGATGATCCGGTTGCACGCCATGGCGAAGGTCCGCAGGCCCACCATGGCGACGGTGACGAGCAGCAGGGTCACCCAGTCGACGGAGCCGGCGTCCTGGAGGAACATCGCGGTCAGCGCGGCGATGTACGCGAACGGCAGCGCGAAGACCGAGTGCTCGATCATCACCAACCGCAGGAAGCCCTTGGTCCGGCTCGGGCCCGGGACCGCAGCCGCCGATGCGGTCACAGCCCGTACTCCTTCCAGCGGCGGTCCACCAGGGCCGCCGTCGACGGGTCGGACTCGACCATGTCGGGCCAGCCGCCGTCGCGGACGTATCCCTCCTCGGGCCACTTCTTCGTCGCGTCGATACCCGCCTTGCCGCCCCAGAACTGCTGGTAGGAGGCATGGTCCAGATGGTCCACAGGGCCTTCGGCGACGGTCAGGTCACGGGCGTAGTCCGTGTTCCCGAGGGCGCGCCAGGAGACCTCGTGCAGATCGTGGACGTCACAGTCCGAGTCCACCACCACGATCAGCTTGGTCAGCGACATCATGTGGGCGCCCCAGATGGCGCTCATCACCTTCTGGGCGTGCTTGGGGTACTTCTTGTCGATCGAGACGATCGCGCAGTTGTGGAAGCCGCCGGACTCGGGGAGGTGGTAGTCCACGATGTCCGGGACGATGATCTTGAGCAGGGGTAGGAAGAAGCGTTCCGTGGCACGGCCCAGCGGACCGTCCTCCGTCGGCGGGCGGCCCACGACGATCGACTGGAGCAACGGGCGCTGCCGCATGGTGATGCAGTCGATCTTCAGCGCCGGGAAGGGCTCCTGCGGGGTGTAGAAGCCCGTGTGGTCGCCGAAGGGCCCCTCGGGGAGCATCTCCCCCGGCTCCAACCAGCCCTCCAGCACCACTTCGGCCTGGGCCGGGACCTGGAGCGGGACCGTCTTGCAGTCGACCATCTCGATCCGCTTGCCCTGGATGAAGCCCGCGAACAGGTACTCGTCGATGTCACCGGGGAGCGGGGCGGTGGAGGCGTACGTCACCGCGGGGGGTGCGCCGAAGGCGATCGCGACCGGGAGGCGCTCACCGCGGCGGGCCGCGACCTGGTAGTGGTTGCGGCTGTCCTTGTGGATCTGCCAGTGCATCCCGATGGTGTTGCGGTCGTGGCGCTGGAGCCGATAGAGGCCAAGGTTGCGCACCCCGCTCTCGGGGTCCTTGGTGTGGGTGAGGCCCAGGTTGAAGAAGGAGCCGCCGTCCTTGGGCCAGGTGAACAGCGCGGGCAACTGGTCGAGGTCGACGTCGTCACCGCGCAGGACCACCTCCTGTACGGGGGCGTCCTTCACCTTCTTCGGCGGCACGTGCACCATCGAGCCGAGCTTGCCGAACGCCTCGCGCACCCCGACGAAGCCGTGCGGGAGCTCCGGCTTCAGCAGTCCGCCGATCTTGTCGCTGATCTCGGTGTACGACTTCAGGCCGAGCGCCTTGAGCAGCCGCCGGTCGGTGCCGAAGACGTTCATCGCCAGTGGCATCGACGAACCGCGCACGTTCTCGAAGAGCAGCGCCGGTCCGCCCGCTTTGTTCACCCTGTCGACGATCTCCCCGACCTCTAGGTGGGGATCGACTTCCGCCTTGATGCGCTTGAGGTCTCCCTCGCGTTCCAGGGCCCTGAGCAGGGAGCGAAGATCGTCGTAAGCCATGCGCCCCAGTATCCGGTACCGGTTACCCTGGCGGCGTCACCGGGGGCCGTTCCGTGCCCCACCGCCTCTCACTGGGGGACCGTACGGCCATGCTCAGGTATCTGCCCTTCCTGCTGGTCCTGGCGCTGTGGATCTACGCCTTCATCGACTGCCTGCAGACTCCGGAGAAGGAGGTCAGGCACCTGCCGAAGCTGGCGTGGGTCTTCATCGTGCTCCTCTTCGGGCAGGTGCTGCTCGGGCCCGTCGCCTGGTTCATCGCGGGTCGACCGCGCAAGAGCGGGGGCTTCGGCGGCGGTCGGCGCGCCGAGTGGGTGGCCCCCGACGACAACCCCGAGTTCCTCCAGTCGCTGAAGAAGGACGAACCGGTCGCGAAGGACGAGTCCGCGCCGAAGGACGAGAAGAAGGACCGGGACGACGAGGAGGCGTGAGCCCCCGCCGGCCGCGCCTATGCGAGAGCCCCCGACCGCACATCGGTCGGGGGCTCTCGTATGGATGTGGTTCCGCGGCTCAGACGCCCGCGTAGGAGTGCAGACCGTCCACGAAGATGTTGACGCCGTAGTAGTTGAACAGCCAGCAGCCGAAGGCGATCAGTGCCAGGACGGCGGCCTTGCGGCCCTTCCAACCGGCGGTCGCCCGTGCGTGCAGATAGCAGGCGTACGCGACCCAGGTGATGAACGACCAGACCTCCTTGGGGTCCCAGCCCCAGTAGCGGCCCCAGGCGTCTCCGGCCCAGATCGCGCCCGCGATGATCGTGAAGGTCCACAGCGGGAAGACGGCCGCGTTGATGCGGTACGCGAACTTGTCGAGCGTGGCGGCGGCCGGCAGCCGCTCCAGGACGGACGTCGCGAAGGCGCCGGGCTTCTCGCCGGCCGCGACCTTCTTCTCGTACGAGTCCTTGAAGAGGTAGAGCAGCGTGCCGACCGCGCCCAGGTAGAACACCGCGCCGCAGAAGATGGCGGTGGAGACGTGGATGATCAGCCAGTAGGAGTCCAGGGCCGGGACCAGCTGGTCGCTCTCGGTGTAGAGGGCGGTGGTGGCGATGCCGAGGTCGATGAGGACGGTTCCGACGAGCGGCAGGCCCAGCCAGCGGACTTTCTTCTTGGTCAGCAGAAAGGCGAGGTAGGCGCCCACGACCACCATGGAGAAGGTGATCGAGAACTCGTACATGTTGCCCCAGGGCACCCGCTGGACCGAGAAGGCCCGGGCCAGCACCCCGCCGACGTGGATCAGGAAGGCCAGGAGGGTCAGCGAGACCGCGATCCGGCCGTAGAGGTCACCCTTGACGGTGCCTCCGGCCGCGCCGGGCCCGTCCGGGACGTCCCGCTCACCGGGTGCGGTACGGGTGATGACCTTGGGCTTGTCGAGAACGGTGGTGCCGCCGCCCTGCTGGCGCACCTGGACCTTGACCGCGGGCGCCTTGGTGAGCTCGGCGGCCGTGCGCCCCACCTTGCTCCGGCTGCCGAAGATCCATTCGGTGATGTGGGCGAGGAAGGCCAGGGTGTACACGGCCATCGCCGAATAGATCAGGACGTTGCTGATCTCGGCGAGGTTCTCGTTGGTAGCGGCGGCGAGAGTCACTCCTTGGCCCCTTCGGCAGACACTGCGGATTCGGTTGCGGGATCGCTCCCGGGCTCGGGCGCGGTCGGCGCCTCGGCATGGAGCTTCTCGGCCAGGTCGGCGAGCTCCTGTGGCAATTTCGGTGACTCGCTCCGGCCGAGTGCGGCCATTTCGACGACGGTCACGCCGTCCGCCCCCCGTACCGCACGCACCCAGACCCTACGGCGCTGGATGAAGAGGGAACCCGCCAGCCCGGCGATCGCGGCGATCGCACCGCCCAGCGCCCAGCCGCTGCCCGGCTGCTGGGAGATCTGGAAGGTGGCCCACTCCTTGACCTCACCGTCGAAGGTGATCGAGCCGGCGCCGTCGGGCAGTGTCATCGTCTCGCCCTCCAGAAGCCTGGCCCGGAGGGTGTCCCCGTTCTTGTCCGTGAACTTCTTCATATTGGTCGAGTCGAGCTGGTAGACGTTCTGCGGCAGTCCGGAGTCCACGCCGAGGTCGCCGATGTAGCCGTTGAGCGCGAGTACCGGGAAGTCCAGTCCGGGGAACTGGGAGAACATCGTGCCCTTGCCCACGCCGCCGAAGGTCGGTACGAAGAACGCCTCGAAACCGAGCTGCGTCTTCTTGCCGTTCTTGTCGCGGTAGCCGTCCAGGACCTTGATGGCGCCGGTGGAGGTGACGTTCGCGTCGATGGGCAGCAGCGGCACGGGGTCCTTGAAGATGACCTCGCCCTTGCGGTCCCGCACGGTCACCACGGGCGCGTAGCCGTGGGCCAGCAGATAGACCTTCGTCCCATTGATGACCAGCGGCTTGTTCACCTGGATGGTGGACTTGCGGTCCTTGCCGCCGGGCTGGGACCAGGTGACGTCGGCCTCGAAAGTGCGGGGCGTGCCGCGCTGGGGTCCGGTCCGCTCGTACGTGCCGGTGAACTTGTCCAGCGTGAAGCTGAACGGCTCCAGGTCGTCCACGCCGTAGAGCGTGCCGGAACGGAAGTCGTCGTACTGCGTGAGCGTGTTGGAGAAGCCGCCGCCCTCGATGACGAGCTTGCCGCCCTCGTACTTGAAGAGCTGCCCCCAGGCGAAGGCGATGAGCATCACGATCAGCGAGATATGGAAGACCAGGTTCCCTGCTTCGCGCAGAAAGCCCTTCTCCGCCGCGACGGCGTTCCCCACGGTGTGGGAACGGAACCGACGTCCCTTCAACAGGGTGAGCGCCGCTTCCCGCACCTGCTCGGGCTCCGCCTCCGTACGCCAGGTCGCGTACGCGGGCATCCGGGTCAACCGGCCGGGGGCACCCGGCGGAAGGCTGCGGAGCTGACCGATGAACTGCCAGGTGCGCGGCACGATGCAGCCGATGAGCGAGACGAACAACAGGATGTAGATCGCCGAGAACCAGATCGAGCTGTAGACGTCGAACAGCTGGAGCTTGTCGAAGACGGGCGTCAGGGTCGGGTTGTTCTTCTGCCAGTCCTGGACCTTGAGGTCGTCGACGCTGTTCTGTGGGATCAGCGAGCCGGGGATGGCGGCCAGCGACAGCATCAGCAGCAGGATCAGCGCCACCCGCATGGAGGTCAGCTGCCGCCAGTACCAGCGGGCCCAGCCGACGATGCCGAGCGTGGGGCCGGTGATCGCCTCCTCCTGGGGAGCGGTCGTCAGCTGCGCACCGGCGGCCTCGTCCCGACGCTGCTCGGTTCCGTCCGTCTCCGCCGCGGCGGTCTCGGTCTTGCTCATGAGCGTCAGATCCCTACCGTGAAGCCGTTGGACCAGGTCTGCATCTGCTGGATCATGAGGTCCCAGATGCCCGTCAGCAGCAGCACACCGGTGGCGATCATCATCACGCCACCGATCCGCATCACCCAGACGTAGTGGCGCTTGACCCAGCCGAACGCCCCCAGCGCCTTGCGGAAGGCGATCGCGGCCAGGACGAAGGGCACGCCCAGACCGAGGCAGTACGCGACGGTCAGTATGGCCCCCCGGCCCGCGCTGCCCTGCTCCGCGGCGAGGATCTGCACGGCGGCCAGCGTGGGGCCGATGCACGGGGTCCAGCCGACGCCGAACAGCACGCCCAGCAGGGGAGCGCCCACGAGCCCGGAGACCGGCCGCTTGTGGATGCGGAACTCACGGCGCGTCAGCCAGGGCATCCCGCCCATGAAGAAGGCGCCCATCAGCACCATCAACACGCCGAGGACCTTGGTGATGATCTCCTGCTGGCCCAGCAGTCGCTGGCCGAAGAAGCCGAAGAGCGCGCCGCCGGAGACGAAGACGGCGGTGAAGCCGAGGACGAAGAGGGAGGCGCCGAGGACCAACCGGCCGCGCTTGGCCTCCGCGAGGTCCGCTCCGGTGACACCCGTCACATAGGAGAGGTAGCCGGGGACCAGTGGCAGCACGCAGGGAGAGAAGAAGGAGACCAGGCCCCCCAGTACGGCGATGGGGAGGGCGAGGGCGAGGGCGCCGCTGAAGACCGTCTCGTTGAAGGTCGAGGCGGCCAGGACCGCGCCGGCAGCTGCATTCTCCACAGGATCACTTCTCCGCGAGCACGGGGTCGATCAACTTGCGGAGGTCCTCCTCCGAGAGCGCCTTCAGAGCCCGCGCGGCGATCTTCCCCTCCCGATCGAGGACGATCGTGGAGGGGATGGCCTGCGGCATCAACGTGCCCCGCGGGAAGCCGTTGACGAGCAGCTTGCCGATCGGGTCGTACAGGCTCGGGTACGGGATCTTGTACTCGCGCTCGAAGGCGATGGCCGGGCTCTTGCTGGGGTCGCGGGTGTTGAGGCCGACGAACTGCACGCCCTTGGGCTCCAGCTCGGTGGCGACCTTGGCGAAATGTTTCGCCTCCGCCCGACAGGGTGCGCACCAGGAGCCCCAGACGTTGACGACCACGACCTTGCCCTTGAAGTCGGCGAGATCGAGCTGGTCACCCTCCAGGGTTTCGCCGGCGACCTTCTTGGTCGCCTTGCGATGTCCCTCGGCCACGGTCGAGATGCCACCGGTGTTGGTGACGAACCCGGTACCGCCTCCCCCGCCTGACTTCCCGGTGTCCCCGCCGCCGCACGCGGACAGGGCGAGCGCGCCGGCCGCGGTGAGGGCGGTCAGCAGGACGGCGCGCTGGGCACGGCTAGAGCTCATGTGAAAAGTTTCGCATGGCCCATCAGACGATCTTCTGCGCCCCCCTTAGTGCCCGGAAGGCACATAAAAACCCCTTATCAAGCAGCCTTAAGAAAAGCGTTCCAGCCACCGGCGGGCGCCTGGCCCACGTCGAGTCCGCGGAGTGTGGCGAGCACCTGGGGGTCCTGCACGTCGAGCCAGTCGCAGAACTGCCGGAAGGAGACCAGTCGTACGTCCTTCTGCCCGGCCATGGCCTTGACCGCCTCCTCGACGGCGTCCATGTAGATGCCGCCGTTCCACTGCTCGAAGTGGTTGCCGATGAACAGGGGTGCGCGGTTGGACTCGTAGGCCCGGCGAAAGCCGTTGACGTAGCAGCCGATGGCCTGCTTCTTCCAGCGCGGATGGTGCTCGGGCGGGCCCTTGGTCGAGTTCTGCGACTGGTTGGCCATGATGTTGTAGTCCATCGAGAGCACCTCGAAGGAGTACCCGGGGAACGGCACCGCCTGGAGCGGCAGGTCCCACAGGCCGTCCCGCTTCACGGGCCACACCTGCCGTCCGCCGGGCGAACTGGCGTCGTAGCGCCAACCGAGCTTCTTGGCCGTGGGGAGCAGCTTCTCCTGCCCGAGCAGACAGGGGGTGCGGGCGCCGATGAGCTCCTTGCTGTAGTCGAACGGCAGCGGGTCGAGGTCGTCCCAGCCGCTGTGGGTCCGCCACCGGGTGACGAAGGACACGGCCTGCTCTATCTCGTTCTCCCAGTCGGCGGGGGTCCAGTTGGCCACCGATCCCGAGCCGCCGCAGAAGTGCCCGTTGAAATGGGTGCCTATCTCATGGCCGTCGAGCCACGCCTGCCGCACGTGAGTGAGGGTCTTCTTGATGTTCTCGTCGGCGAGATAGCCGATGTCCGAGGCGCCGACCGCATTGTTCGGCGGTCGGTAGAGCGACTTCTTGGACTCCGGAAGCAGATAGATCCCGGAGAGGAAGAAGGTCATTCCCGCGTCGTACTCCTTGGCGAGATCGAGAAAGCGCGGGAACAGTCCATTGCCCACTTCGCCCGCGCCGTCCCAAGAGAAGATCACGAATTGCGGCGGCGCCTGACCGGGCTCCAGCGGTACGGGAGCGGGTGGCTGGTTCGGCTGCTTTCCGGTGTCCGACGTGGAGCCGTCGCCTATCAATCGCCCTTGGAGTGCACCGGACGCCTTGCCGGCGCCCACCCGTCCGCCGTCCCCCTTGCCTCCACCGTCCCCGCCGAGGCCAAGAGCACCGCAACCTGCCGTTCCCAGCACGGCGGCGGCTCCGAGCCCCGCGCCGAGCACGCTCCTTCGACTGATGTCCCGCATATCGATCCCGTCCACACGCCCTCCCGAAGGAGAGCCCCCCGATTAAATGATCACCAGCTGAATACCGGCTACTGAGGGAGAGGACACAATGAAGGAGCCGGTTCCAGGAACCGGCTCCTTCATTTATGAGGAGGCGTCAGGGAGCGCTTGGAACTCCTCGGCAAGAAATCCGAGAACGATCTCGAAACTAACGGAGAGCTATGCACCGAATGCTTTCGACTTCCCCTTCACCGGCTTGGCGCCGGCGAGCAGATGCGGCGGGACGAGATCACGTGCCGGCTCCGAGTATCCGACCGAAACGATGCGATCGCCCTCGTAGGTGAACGTGGTCAGCGAAGCCAGGGTGCACTGCCGTCGGCGGGGGTCGTGCCACAGCCGCCGCCGCTCGACGAAGCTGCGGACGATCCAGATCGGCAACTGGTGGCTCACGAGGACCGCCTCGTGCCCGCGGGCGGCGTCCCGCGCGTCGTTGAGGGCCCCCATCATCCGCACCACCTGCTCGATGTACGGCTCGCCCCAGGACGGGCGGAACGGATTGGTCAGGTGCCGCCAGTTCGCGGGTCTGCGCAGGGCACCGTCCCCGACGCCGAAGGTCTTGCCCTCGAAGACGTTGCCGGCCTCGATGAGCCGGTCGTCGGTGCCGACGGCGAGACCGTGGCTCTTGGCGACCGGTGTCGCGGTCTCCTGGGCGCGCTCCAACGGGGAGGAGACGACATGGGTGACGTCACGGTCCGCGAGCGCTTCGGCGACCCGGTCGGCCATCTGCCGACCGAGCGAGGAGAGGTGGTAGCCGGTGCGGCGGCCGTAGAGGATGCCGTCCGGGTTGTGCACCTCGCCGTGCCGCATCAGATGGACGACGGTGGTGGCCTTGCCCCCGGGGCCGTCGTGAGCCCGTCCCGTGCTGTCGACGCCGCTCATGCCACGGCCTCCGCGGCGGCCCGGGCGGCGGCGGGCAGGGCGGCGGCGATGCGCTCGATCGCCCGCTCGTCATGGGCCGTGGAGACGAACCACGACTCGAACGCGGAGGGCGGCAGATACACCCCGTCGGCGAGCATCGAATGGAAGAAGGCATTGAAGCGGAAGGCTTCCTGCCGCTTGGCGTCCTCGTAGTTCCGCACCTCGTCCGCGGTGAAGAAGACGGAGAACATATTGCTCGCGTTCTGAAGCCGGTGCGCCACCCCTTCCTTGGTCAGCGCGTCGACGACCAGCCGCTGGATCTGCGCGGAGACCGCATCGACCCTCTCGTACGCGGCCGGGTCCAACAGCCGGAGCTGCGCCAGGCCCGCCGCGGTCGCCACCGGGTTCCCGGAGAGGGTGCCCGCCTGGTAGACGGGACCGGCAGGAGCCAGATGGGCCATCACCTCGGCACGCCCACCGAACGCGGCGGCCGGGAACCCGCCCCCCATGACCTTGCCGAAGGTCATCAGATCGGGCTCGACACCGTCCACGCCGTACCAGCCCGCCCTGCTGGTGCGGAAGCCGGTCATCACCTCGTCGGAGATGTAGAGCGCGCCGTGCTCGCGGCAGAGGTCCTTCAGTCCCTGGTTGAAGCCGGGCAGTGGCGGCACCACGCCCATGTTGCCCGGCGACGCCTCGGTGATCACACAGGCGATCTCCCCGGGGTGTGCGACGAACGCCTGCCGAACGGCTTCGAGGTCGTTGTACGGGAGGACGACGGTCTCCCCCGCCTGGGCGCCCGTGACCCCGGGCGTGTCGGGCAGCCCGAACGTGGCGACGCCAGAACCGGCCGCGGCCAGCAGTGCGTCGACGTGTCCGTGATAGCACCCGGCGAACTTCACCACCTTGGCCCGACCGGTGTACCCACGGGCGAGCCGGATCGCCGACATCGTCGCTTCCGTACCGCTGGAGACCAGTCGCACCTGTTCGACGGGGCCGACCCGGGCGACGATCTCCTCGGCGAGCGCGACCTCGCCCTCACCGGGCGTACCAAAGGAGGTACCGCGCGCCACCGCCGCCTGGACGGCGTCGATCACGGCCGGATGGGCATGACCGAGGATCATCGGCCCCCACGAGCAGACGAGGTCGACGTACTCGCGTCCGTCCGCGTCGGTGAGGTACGGGCCGGTGCCGGACACCATGAACCGTGGCGTACCGCCCACGGCTCGAAAGGCCCGCACGGGAGAGTTGACGCCGCCGGGCGTCACGAGGGACGCACGGTCGAAGAGCGCCTGCGAAACTGGGGCTTCGTATGAATACGCCACGTTGGTCCTGATCTAACGATGGTGGGGTTCGGGTGACCGGGGCGGATGATCTCGGCCACGGGTGAGCAGGGAGCGCGATCTCCTCGTATGACGAAAGGGCATCACCCCCCTCGTATCTGCGAAACTGGGACGACACAGGGAAGGCTCACGGAATCCATGGTGTCAGAGGCCACGGTGTTCCTCACGGACAGGTGTTTCACCTGACGCTCGTGGGGGAGGTCACTGTCACGATGATCGGGTTGCGCGGCGGGGGCTGCGAGTGGTCGGGTGGAGATATGTATCGCGGTGGCGGACTGGGCGAGGGGACTGACGACCTGGGCCCTGACCCTGCCCGTCGGGGCAGGCACCGACGAGGCGACGCGGACGCGGATGCCACAGGAGGCAGGAGCGGCCGGGTGGGGGTGACCTACAAGTACTTCGGCGCGCCCGACGGGGCCACGGCTGCCCGGGTGCCGATATCGATGCGCCCGGAGGAACTGGGCGGGGACGAGCTCGGCATGGGCGGGCTGTTCACCAAGATCAAGCCGGAGACCATAGCCGCCATGGTCCTGATGGGCATCGAAGGCATGCCGCTCAACAAGGTCCCACCGCTGGAGCTCGTGGTCCTCCACCCCGACTACGCGGTGGTCAAACTCCCGATGACCGTGGTGGACCCCCTGCGCGACCTGGGCGAGGAGTCCGTGGGCGCGGCGGCCTTCATCTGGTCGACGGTTCCGGATCGGGGCGGGCCCCGAGACGCCTTCACCGTGTACCGACTCCTCCATGAATGGCAGGACTTCAGCCATCGGCTGCACGAGGCCGGACACCAGCCGTACTGTCTGGTGTGGCCGTGATCGGCGCCGTACGCGTCTGCTGAGGCCCGGCCGCCGTGTCGCTCGGCTCCGGAAGCGGGTGTCCGCCCGGGGCACACCCCCTGAAGCACCGCACGGACCCTTGGCGCACCTCGGCCCGCCAGCCCTGAAGACCCCTGTCAGCTGCACCGGTGTCGATGTCAGTGGCACCGCCTACCGTGGGGCCATGGGCGACACGACTGCTGCGGTACACATCGAGGCATGGACCGAGGGCGATCTCGATCTGCTCCGCGCGGCGAACGCGCCGGAGTTGATGAGCCATCTGGGTGGCCCCGAATCGGACGAGCAGGTGGTGGCGCGCCACCTCCGCTATCTCCGACTGAGCACGGACAGCGGCGGCAAGGGTCGGATGTACCGGATCGTGTCGGCGGGCACGGGCGAGTCGATGGGCACGATCGGCTTCTGGGAACAGCAATGGCTCGGCGGGCAGGTCTACGAGACGGGTTGGACGGTCCTCCCGGGGTTCCAGCGCCGCGGCGCGGCCACCGCGGCGACGCTGGCGGTGGTGGAAGCGGCCCGCGCCGAGCGTCGTCACCGCTATCTCCACGCCTTCCCCAGCGTGCGGAACGAGGCGTCGAACGCCGTGTGCCGCAAGGTCGGTTTCACGGCGATGGGCGAGTGCCAGGTGGAGTACCCGCCGGGCCATCCCCTCCAGGTGAACGACTGGCGGCTCGACCTCCAACGGCCGCACCCCTTCCCGGGCCCCTTCCCGAACCCCCTTCAGCAAGGGGGCCAGCTCCCCCAGTGACCCGATAACCCGAATGCCCCGGCGTGCCTCGAATGACATGCTGCCCGGGTGAATGGACCGGAAATTCAGCTGACCGTCGCCCCTGAGCTGCGTCTCTTCGTACCGTCGGACCGTCGGCAGGGACCGACCGACCTGCTCACCGACGGCTCCTCCACGCTCGGTCACGTCATCGAGTCGCTGGGCGTGCCCCTGACCGAAGCGGGCCGGATCCTGGTCGACGGGATGCCGACGGCCGTCTCCCATGTGCCCGCGGCCGGTGAGCGCGTCGAGGTCTTGGCCGTCAGCCGTCCGCAGCGGGTCCCGGGGGCGCCCCTGCGCTTTCTGCTCGACGTCCATCTGGGCACGCTGGCGCGCCGGTTGCGGCTGCTCGGGGTCGATGCGGCCTACGAGAACGAGGACATCGGCGATCCCGCGCTGGCGGCACTCTCCGCGCGGGAGAAGCGGGTGATGCTCTCCCGGGACCGGGGGCTGCTGCGCCGCCGGGAGCTCTGGGCCGGGGGTTACGTCTACAGCGACCAGCCCGACGAGCAGTTGAGGGACGTCCTGGAACGGTTCGCTCCGGCCCTGGCTCCCTGGACGCGGTGCACCGCCTGCAACGGCCGATTGGTCCCGGCCGACAAGGACTCCGTACAGGACCAGTTGCAGCAGGGGACCCAGCGGAACTACGACGTCTTCGCCCAGTGCACCGCGTGCGGCAGGGCCTACTGGCGCGGCGCCCACCACTCCCGGCTGGTCGCGATCGTCGACGGGGCGGTCCGGGAGTTCGGCGGCGGTGCGGCCTAGCGGGTGCGTGCGCTCCTCGTCCGTACACCGCCGGTGCGGGAGGGCGGGCGCTGCGGCTTCGCCTCAGAACGCATAGGGGGCTCCGGTGGCCGGGACCAGGACGTCGTGTTCGTGGTTGCCGGCTTCGGGGTCGGGCACACCGCCGTTCCACCGGGTGCCGACGGTGACGATCACCTCGTCCTGCTCGTCCGCCGTACGGAGGTGAAGGACCCTTCGGAAGCCGGCCGCGCCCGCCCGGAGCGGTCCGGTGGTGCAGAGCACCTCCCGATCACCGGCCTGTAGGCATCCGTGCGGCAGGGACTGCGCGTCCGCCAGCGGGGTGGAGAGTTCGAGCCGTGCGGTGGAGTCGGCGAGGCCCCGGGGGCCGAGGTTGGTGGAGACCAGGGAGATCCTCAGCCGGCCGTCGGTCAGCGACGCATGGCCGTGGTGGGCGAGGTCCGATTCGGGCACCACGTCGTCCGCGCCGGCGGCATGGACCCCCGTACCGGCGACCATCACTCCGGCTGCGAGCACGGCGGCGACCGTGAGCAGCACCTGACGTTTGGCATACATAGCGAAGAAGATACCTTTTTGAGGGTTTATCATATTGATAGTCCCTCGGCTCGGCGCGTCTCGAACGAATCCCGTGGCAGGCTGAGGTCATGCTCGTCGCCCGGTCCATCGCCCTCTTCGTCGTCGCCGCGCTCTTCGAGATCGGTGGGGCCTGGCTCGTCTGGCAGGGCATCAGGGAACACCGCGGCTGGATCTGGATCGGCGCCGGCGTGATCGCGCTGGGCGCCTACGGGGTGGTGGCCACCCTCCAGCCCGACGGAGAGTTCGGACGCATCCTGGCGGCCTACGGCGGGGTGTTCGTCGCCGGCTCGATCGCCTGGGGGGTAGTCGCGGACGGATACCGTCCGGATCGCTGGGACATCCTGGGGGCCCTGATCTGTCTGGCGGGCATGGCTCTGATCATGTACGCACCACGGGGGCGCTGACGATCGACCGCCCGGGGACGCTGCCTATCCTGGGAGCCGGTTC
Source organism: Streptomyces sp. NPDC005963 (assembly GCF_040638655.1). Taxonomy (NCBI): domain Bacteria; kingdom Bacillati; phylum Actinomycetota; class Actinomycetes; order Kitasatosporales; family Streptomycetaceae; genus Streptomyces; species Streptomyces sp. NPDC005963. The sequence goes on from NZ_JBEXVD010000027.1 coordinate 76,561, forward strand.
GATCATTTGCGCGAGGAGCAGGAACATGACCACCGCCAGCACTCCCTCCACGCCCGTCGCCGTCGTCACCGGGGCCAGCAGCGGCATCGGGGCGGCCACCGCGCGACAGCTCGCTCGGGCCGGCTACCACGTCGTCGCCACCGCCCGCCGGAAGGACCGACTAGAAGCGCTGGTCAACGAGCTCGTCGTCGCGGGCCACCGGGCCACCGCCCAGCAGCTGGACGTCACCGACCGGGCGGCCGTCGACGCCTTCGCCGCCGGCCTCGACCGGGTGGACGTCCTGGTCAACAATGCCGGTGGAGCACTCGGCGCCGACCCCGTGGCCACCGGCGACCCGGCCGACTGGCGCCGGATGTTCGAGGTCAATGTGATCGGCACCCTCAACACCACGCAGGCACTGCTGCCCGCGCTCACCGCCAGCGGTGACGGCACGGTCGTGGTGCTGACCTCCACGGCGGGCCACGCCACCTACGAGGGCGGCGCGGGATACGTCGCCGCCAAGCACGGCGCCCATGTGCTGGCCGAGACCCTACGGCTGGAGATCGTCGGCACCCCGGTCCGGGTGATCGAGGTCGCACCGGGCATGGTGAAGACCGAGGAGTTCGCCACGACCCGGTTCGGCGGCGACGAGGAGAGGGCGGCCAAGGTGTACGAGGGCGTGGCCGAGCCCCTGACCGCGGACGACGTGGCGGACACCATCGCCTGGGCGGTCAGCCGTCCGGCGCATGTCAACATCGACCTGCTGGTGGTCCGCCCGCGCGCCCAGGCGTCCAACTCCAAGGTCCACCGGGAGCTCTGAGCGACAGCCGCCCCGGCTGCCGCTCCCCAACAGGGAATCGCCGCCGGGCAGCGACGCCCGACATCGACTTCCGGGCATCGCCCCCGGCACGGCTGGCCCGTGCCGCGCAGGCGTCGGGTCCGTCGTGCGGCCTCACCCCTTGACGCAGATGACCTGCTTGAGCTTGGCCACGACCTGTACCAGGTCCCGCTGCTGGTCGATGACCTGCTCGATCGACTTGTAGGCCCCCGGGATCTCATCCACCACACCGGCGTCCTTGCGGCACTCGACACCCTGGGTCTGCTGCGCCAGGTCCGCGGTGGTGAACCGCTTCCTGGCGGCGTTGCGGCTCATCTTGCGACCGGCGCCGTGGGAGGCAGAGTTGAACGACTTCTCGTTCCCGAGGCCCTTGACGATGTAGGAGCCGGTGCCCATCGAACCGGGGATGATGCCGTAGTCGCCGCTGCCCGCCCGGATCGCTCCCTTGCGGGTGACCAGCAGGTCCATCCCGTCGTACCGCTCCTCCGACACGTAGTTGTGGTGGCAGGAGATGACCGGGTCGAAGGTGACCCGCGCCTTGCGGAACTCGCGGCGGACGACCTCCTGGAAGATCCCCATCATGATGGCGCGGTTGTGCTTCGCGTACTCCTGCGCCCAGAAGAGGTCGTTGCGGTAGGCGTCCATCTGCGGGGTCTGAGCGATGAACACCGCGAGGTCGCGGTCGACGAGGCCCTGGTTGTGCGACAGCTTCTGGGCCTCGCCGATGTGGTGCTCGGCGAGTGCGTTGCCGATGTTGCGGGAGCCGGAGTGGAGCATCAGCCAGACCGCACCGGTCTCGTCCAGGCAGAACTCCACGAAGTGGTTGCCGCCGCCGAGCGTGCCCAACTGCTTGGCCGCCCGGTCGCGCCGGTACTTCACCGGGTCGGCGATCGAGTCGAACCGGCTCCAGAAGTCGCCCCAGCCCTGTGCGTCGAAGCCGTACACCCGGTCGACGTCGACGGGCTCGTCGTGCATCCCACGACCCACCGGAATGGCCTGCTCGATCTTCGAGCGCAGTCGGGAGAGGTCACCGGGCAGGTCATTGGCGGTGAGGGAGGTCTTGACGGCAGACATCCCACAGCCGATGTCGACACCCACCGCGGCCGGGCACACGGCACCCTTCATGGCGATGACGGAACCGACCGTGGCGCCCTTGCCGTAGTGGACGTCCGGCATCACGGCCAGGCCCTTGATCCACGGCAGCGTCGCCACGTTCCGCAGTTGCTGCATCGCGGCGTCTTCGATGGTGGCCGGATCGGTCCAGATGCGGATGGGAACCTTCGCACCCGGCATTTCTACATACGACATAGCCCCTCAAACCCCCCGAAAGCATTCCTAAAATCATTGAAACGCAAAACCGGTGTCAATGCCCGCGAAAACCCCAGCGAATCGACATCCACGGCAGCGTGTGCGATAGACATTGTGTCCATCGGCCGCCTTCGTGCGGCAACAGCTTTTCCGCTCGAAGGGAGCCTGGGACCGTGCAACGAAAGGCGTACGCACCCCGCCCGGAGGCACGGGCGTACGTATCGCACCGCAGGACGAAGGCGTCCCCGTCGGGGCGGGCCGCGGCGCTCCAAGCCGCCCTCCTCGCCGTGCTCGCGGCCGGCTGCACCTCCGACACCGGAGCCTCCGGTTCCACCACCGATTCCAAAGCGGGCACCGGAACCAAGGCCGTGGCCCAGCCCGGCAAGTACCGCACCCTGTTCGAACCGTGCGGCGCCATCGGAGGATCCGAGCTGAAGAACCTCCTGCCCGGCGCCGCCGAACTGCCCGACGAGCGGCAGCGCGAGGCCCTCCGCGGCACCGCCGGCAGCACCTTCGACACCGATCGACGCGTCAGCTGCGCCTGGAAGTCCGATGCGTCGGAGGCTTCGCACAGCCTGAACCTCGATTTCGAACGGGTCGTGTCCTACGACCCGGCCGTCAGCGACGAGGACCGGGCACAGGCACTCTTCGCCGAGAAACAACTCGCGGCGGCCGTCCCCGGAGCCGCCTCGGCCCCCTCGTCGTCATCGTCGTCATCGCCGTCCACCGCCGCCTCCACGCCCGGGACCAACCCGCCGTCGACCGACCCCACAGGCGGAACCCCCGTCCTCGGCTCACGCGTCCTCGACGGCCTCGGTGACGCCGCCTACCTCGATGACGACCTCGCCTCCCCCGGCGCCGGCTCGACCGCGCAGCGGCGCACCGTGAGCGTGGTGTTCCGCACATCGAACGTCATCGCGACGGTGGTGTACACCGAGCAGTCGGGCCAGCTCACGGTGACCCCCGACAGCGCCGCGCTCCAGGAAAAGGCCCAGCGTCTGGCCAAGAACCTGGTCAAGAAGTTCAACGACTGACCCCTTCGCGGGCGCAGGGGACGGGCGGTCCGCCCGTCCACAGGCGCCGTCCGCGTTATCCACAGGCTCACCGCCGATGCGCACGGTCCGCGTACGGTGGCATCGCCGGCCGATCGCTCCGGCCGGCCCGGCGAACGACCGAAGACCGTACGACCACGACTGAGGGAACCATGCACCGAACAGCCCCGCGACTCGCCCGCATACTCGCCTGCGCAGCCGTCCCGGTGATGCTCGTCGCCTCCGGCTGCTCGTCGGACCCGGACAGCAAGCCCAAGGCCGAGAAGTCCCAGGCGAAGGAGAAGACCGGCAGCTCGGGCGGAGCGCCCCTGGCCACCCCGGAGGCGGAGAAGAAGCCGGTGGTCGCCCCGGTCAAGTTCGCCAAGCTGCCGGACGCCTGCAAGTCCGTCCCGGCGAAGACCGTCAAGAAGCTGGTGCCGTCGACCAAGTCCCCCTCGGGCACGGCCGGTCGGTCCACCGATCTCCTCGTCCGCGCCAGCTGCTCGTGGAACGGTCTGGAAGACAAGGGCGTCAAGGGCTCGCAGTACCGCTGGCTCGACGTCTCCTTCCTGCGTTACGAATCGGATGCGGCCCTCGCCACCAGCGGCAAGCAGCGCGCCCAGGAGTCGTACGCCAAGGAGGTGGCCAAGACCCGCGCCACCACCGGCGCGAAGGGCATGAAGTCGGTGCCCGCGGCTGGAGTCGGCGAGGAGGCGACCGCCCTGACCTACCAACTCCGCAAGACGGGCGTGGACTTCTCGTACGTCACGATCGTGACGCGTACGGACAACATCCTCATCACGCTGACGTACAACGGCACCGGCTACGCGGGCGCGAAGTCCCCGGCAGTGGCCGATCTGGTGAACAATGCCGTTCCCGCGGCGAAGGAGACCGTTACTGCCGTATCGGCCGCCAACAAGTAGCCTGCCCCTGGCCGGAAAGGAACATGCGTTCCTGTGCGCGCGTTCCTCACCATGCGCACCCAAGAACCTGTTCCTTTCCCGGACATGCGTACGCATGACGAACAGGGGAGGGGGTCGCGGTGGCCGCAATGCAGCTGACACGCACACACCGCATACTCATCGGGGTCGTGGTCGCGGGCGCCGTGATCATCGCCGCGATCGGGTTCGCCGGCTCGTATGCGGCGGTACGGGATCTGGCGGAGCGCAAGGGGTTCGGCGACTTCGCGCTCGTCTTCCCGATCGGCATCGACGCGGGCATCTGTGTGCTCCTCGCGCTCGATCTGCTGCTCACCTGGATGCGGATCCCCTTTCCGCTCCTACGGCAGACGGCATGGCTGCTGACCGTGGCCACCATCGCGTTCAACGGCGCGGCCTCCTGGCCGGACCCGCTGGGCGTGGGTATGCACTCCGTGATCCCGATCCTGTTCGTCGTCACGGTCGAGGCCGCACGGCACGCGGTCGGCAGGATCGCGGACATCACCGCCGACAAGCACATGGAGGGTGTCCGGATCACCCGCTGGCTGCTGTCGCCCGTCCCCACCTTCAAGCTCTGGCGGCGGATGAAGCTCTGGGAGCTGCGCAGCTATGAGCAGGTGATCAAGCTGGAGCAGGACCGGCTGATCTATCAGGCGAGGCTCCAGGCGCGGTTCGGGCGGTCCTGGCGGCGCAAGGCACCGGTGGAGTCGCTGATGCCGCTGCGGCTGGCCAAGTACGGCGTACCGCTCGCGGAGACGGCTGCGGCCGGTCTGGCCGCGGCCGGCATCGATCCGGTGCTGCTGCCTCCGGCCCCCAAGCCACAGCCGACGTTGGAGGCTCCGACGGCGGCGAGCGCCCAGCCGGAGTTGCCGAGGGCGCAAGCCCCGGTCGAGGGGCAACAGCACCCCCAGCAGTACGAGGAGGTCGCACCGCAGCACGTCGGGCCGGGCGCTCATGACAGTCCGTGGTTCAACGCCGTGCAGATGTCACAGGACGCTGCGGAGCAGGGATTCAATCCGACGTACGTGGAGGGGCTGGAGCCCACGCCGGTACGGGTCCCTTCGGGTCCCGGCCGTACGCGCCCGCTCGGCGGAATCCCGGGCCAGCGCTCCGAGGGCATGGCCGCGTATCCGGCTCAGGCGCAGCCCCACCCGCAGGCGCAGGCTCATCCGCAGGGTCACCCCCAGCCCCACGAGGTGTTCGCCCCCGACGCCCAGCCGCACCCGCAGATGTACGCCCAGCCCCATCCGCACTCGCCCGAGCAGGTGCAGGAGCACTTCAGGGGGCCGCAGGGCCCGTCGCTCCCGTCACCGGCCGCGCAGCCGCAGAACCCGCCGCAGGGCGAACAGCCGGCCCACCACTCCATCCCGCAGTCCGCACAGCCGGTCGAGGCGACGTCTCCCATGGAGCAGACGCCCATGCAGGGGTCCGTGCAGAGGTCCGTGCAGGAGCAGATACAGGAGCCGACGCAGGAGCAGATACGGGAGCAGCTGCGGGAGGGCGGCACGGAACCGGCAGAGCTGCCGGACGCCCGACAACTCGCGGAGGACCAGGAGTTCTACGAGGCGGCCTACCCGGTCTTCGCCTCGCTCTCCCGGGATCTGGGCAAGTACCCGAGCGCCGAACAGCTCGACATCCAGCTGTCGGACGCCCACGGCATCAACCACCCCCGGGGTGCGGCCCTGCTGCGCCAGGCGATGCCGGAGTTCCGGCAGCGCATGGACGCCGAGTTGGCCGCCGAGCACATCGCCTGAGCACAGGGAGTAGGGAGAGCAGGGGGACACCCCCGTACCGGCGGTCGATCGCACCGCTGTACCCCTGGTGACACCGATGCGCAGGTCAGGCACGGGCGCGGGGCGGCCCGCTACGCCCTGCCGTCGTACGGATTCCCTGCCCGACAGCAGTCGGTCGCCCTCTGACAGCAGCGGGCGACCGGCTTGCGGGAGTCTTCCGGGCGATGGACCGGCCGTCGCCCGGAGGTCTCTAAGGTGGATCGGTGTCGGGCGCAGGCCCCGGAGTGGCGCACACCGGCCGGAAGGAACGATCCGTTCCGTGCGGTTCGCCGCCGCGGCCCGCTTTCGGGCTTCTCGGTCACCCCTTCTCCTTCTTGCGTGCCATCTCCCCCATGAACGCGAGGGCCGCGCCCACCAGGAAGAGCGCGAGGTACCCGCCGACGGGGACGTCCCACCAGAGATGGACGAAGCCCCACGGGTTCTCGCCGAACATCTGGCCCGCCGCTCCGAGTGCGCCCTGGATGGCGGCGATCCAGCCGATGATGAGGAGGATTTCGTTCTTCATGTCTCCACGGTCCCCCGCGCCGGACCGCGTTGCGTCATGCGCACGTCGGAACGGGCGGTAGACCGAAGGATGCAGCGGACGGCCGGGGGCGGCCCCTGTGCCGGCCCCGGACCGGGCCGGGGCACCGGGCCCATGGGACAGAGCCGGGGCCGGGCACTCCCCCCGAAGGAGGAGCACCCGGCCCCGGCTGCCGCAGCTACGGCTGAGATCAGGCTCCCAGCAGGGTCCGGACGCGATCCGCACCCACCGCGAGGAGCAGCGTGGGCAGCCGCGGTCCCGTCTCCCGGGTCACCAGCAGCCGGTACAGCAGCGCGAAGAACGACCGCTGGGCCGCCTTCAGCTCCGGCGTCGGCTTGGCGTCCGGCTCCAGGCCCGCCATGACCTTCGGCACCCCGTAGACCAGGGTGGTCAGACCGTCCAGGGACCAGTGCGAGTCGAGGCCCTCCAACAGCAGCCGCAGCGATTCCCGACCGTCGTCGTCGAGCGACTTCAGCAGTTCGGTGTCCGGCTCGGAGCGCACGACGGTCCGTGCGTCGGCCGGGACCTGGCTGGTGATCCAGTTCTCGGCGCGGTCCAGCCGGGGTCGCGCCTCGTCCAGCGAGGTCAGCGGATTCGCCGGGTCGAGCTCGCTGAGGATGCGTACCGTCTGCTCGTCGTGGCCTGCGGTGATGTCTACGACGGAGGCCAGCGTCCGGTACGGGAGCGGCCTCGGCGTCGCCGGCAGGGCGCCGGCGGCCGTGCCGACGGCACGGGTGTACGCCGCCACATCGGCGGGCAGCGCGGATCCGTCGGCCACCTTCGTGCCGAGCTTGTCCCACTCGTCGTACAGCCGCTGGATCTCCTGGTCGAACGCGATCTTGAACGACTGGTTGGGCCGTCGGCGCGCGTACAGCCAGCGCAGCAGCGGCGCTTCCATGATCTTCAGCGCATCGGCCGGCGTGGGCACCCCACCGCGCGACGAGGACATCTTCGCCATGCCGGAGATGCCGACGAAGGCGTACATCGGCCCGATCGGCTGCTGTCCGCCGAAGATGCTGCCGACGATCTCGCCGCCGACCTGGAAGGACGAGCCGGGCGACGAGTGGTCGACACCGCTGGGCTCAAAGACGACCCCTTCGTAGGCCCAGCGCATCGGCCAGTCGACCTTCCACACCAGCTTTCCGCGGTTGAACTCGCTCAGCCGGACGGTCTCCGAGAAGCCGCACGCCGTGCAGGTGTACGTCAGCTCGGTGCTCTCGTCGTCGTACGCGGTGACGTTGGTGAGGTCCTTCTCGCAGTTGCCGCAGTAGGGCTTGTACGGGAAGTAGCCGGCGGAGGTGTTGCCGTCGTCCTCGGCCGCGGCGCCGGAGCCCTCCGCGGCTTCCAGCTCCGCCTCGTCGAGCGGCTTCTGCGACTTCTTGGCCGGGGCCTTCTTCGTCCGGTACTGGGCGAGGATCGCGTCGATGTCGCCCCGGTGCTTCATGGCGTGCAGGATCTGTTCGCGGTAGACGCCCGCGGTGTACTGCTCGGTCTGGCTGATGCCGTCGTAGACGACGCCCAGCTCGGCCAGGGAGGCGATCAGCACGGCCTTGAAGTGCTCGGCCCAGTTCGGGTGGGGGGAGCCCTGCGGTGCGGGGACCGACGTCAGCGGGCGTCCGATGTGCTCGGCCCAGCCCTCGTCCACTCCCTCGACGCCCGCGGGAACCTTGCGGAAGCGGTCGTAGTCGTCCCAGGAGATCAGATGACGGACCTCGTGGCCGCGCCGCCTGACCTCGTCCGCGACCAGGTGCGGAGTCATGACCTCACGGAGATTGCCCAGGTGAATGGGGCCGGAGGGGGAGATCCCGGAGGCGACGACGACAGGTTTCCCAGGCGCACGCCGTTCCGATTCCGCAATGACATCGTCCGCGAAACGGGAGACCCAGTCGGTCTCGGTGCTGCTCTGAGCCACGGTCGGCACGTCCTTCTTTCTCGAAACCCCTCGATTACTCGGCGCACACCATTGTCCCAGACGGAAGGACCGGCTCCGAGGCAGTCCGGTATGCCTGCCGATCATCGGTCACACACCCCCGAGGGGGCCACCCGAAATTGGCGGAAGGCGCCGTCGTGCCCATGGGACACTTGACAGTCGGTAATGCCCCACTCTCCCAGGAACGGAAGCTCATGGCCTCGGTCCCCTCCCTCGCTTCGACCGTGCAGCAGCGCCTCGCGGACGCCCTCTCGGCAGCCCTGCCGGAGGCCGGTTCCGCCGACCCGCTTCTGCGACGCAGCGACCGGGCCGACTTCCAGGCCAACGGCATCCTGGCCCTCGCCAAGAGGCTCAAGGGCAATCCGCGCGAGCTGGCGACCAAGGTCGTCGACGCCCTCCCCGCGGGGGACCTCTTCCGGGACGTCGAGGTGTCGGGACCGGGCTTCTTGAACATCACGGTCACCGACCGGGCGATCGTGGAGACATTGGCCGCCCGGGCCGCCGACGACCGGCTGGGGGTCGCGTACGACGAGCACGCCGGCACCACCGTCATCGACTACGCCCAGCCGAACGTGGCCAAGGAGATGCACGTCGGACATCTGCGGTCCGCCGTGATCGGCGCGGCCATGGTGGAGATCCTGGAGTTCACCGGCGAGAAGGTGATCCGGCGCCATCACATCGGCGACTGGGGAACCCAGTTCGGGATGCTCATCCAGTACCTGGTCGAGCACCCGCACGAGCTGGACCACGAGCAGGGCGAGGAGGTCTCGGGCGAGGAGGCCATGTCGTCGCTCGGACGGCTCTACAAGGCTTCGCGGGCCCACTTCGACTCCGACGAGGAGTTCAAGGCCAGGGCGCGGGACCGGGTGGTCGCCCTCCAGGCCGGGGACGCCGAGACTCTGGCCCTGTGGCAGCGGTTCGTCGACGAGTCGAAGATCTACTTCTACTCGGTCTTCGGCAAGCTCGACATGGAGATCCACGACGCGGACGTCGTCGGCGAGTCGGGGTACAACGACATGCTCGACGACACCTGCCGCTTCCTGGAGCAGTCGGGAGTCGCGGTCCGCTCGGAGGGCGCGCTCTGCGTCTTCTTCGACGACATCCTCGGCCCCGACGGCAAGCCGACGCCGCTGATCGTGCAGAAGTCGAACGGCGGCTACGGCTATGCCGCCACCGACCTCTCCGCGATCCGGGACCGGGTGCAGAACCTCTCCGCGGACACCCTGCTGTACGTGGTGGACGCCCGGCAGGCGCTGCACTTCAAGATGGTCTTCGAGACGGCCCGCAGGGCGGGCTGGCTCAACGACCGCGTGAAGGCGGTCCAGTTGGCGTTCGGCACGGTCCTGGGCAAGGACGGCAAGCCGTTCAAGACCCGGGAGGGCGAGACGGTCCGGCTGGTGGACCTCCTCGACGAGGCCGTGGAGCACGCGACCGAGGTCGTACGGGAGAAGGACACCCGCGGCGAGCTCACCGAGGCGGAGATCGCTGAGCGCGGTGTGCAGGTGGGCATCGGTGCGATCAAGTACGCCGACCTGTCCACGTCGGCGACCCGGGACTACCGCTTCGACCTGGACCAGATGGTGTCGCTGAACGGCGACACCTCCGTGTACCTCCAGTACGCGTACGCCCGGATCCAATCGATCAAGCGGAGGGCGGGGGCGGTCAGCCCGATCGCCCATCCGGAGTTGGAACTCGCCCCGGCGGAGCGGGCGTTGGCGCTCCACGTGGACCGGTTTGGCGAGACGATCGCCGAGGTGGCGGCCGCGTACGAGCCGCACAAGCTCGCGGCGTACCTGTACCAGTTGGCGTCGCACCTGACGAAGTTCTACGACCAGTGCCAGGTCCTCAGCGACGCGAACCCGCCCGAGGTCGTCGAGAACCGACTGTTCCTGATCGATCTGACCGCGCGGACGCTCCACCAGGGCATGGCGCTGTTGGGCATCCGTACCCCCGAGCGCCTGTAGTACGGCTCCGTCAGCACACCGAGGCCGCGGTCCCCCCGGGGATCGCGGCCTCGTGCGTGTGCCGAGCCGTTTTCCCCCACCCCTCCACACCCCTTGACCTCAAGTTCCCTTGAGGTTCCAAACTCTCCTCAAGGAGGCGACCAGCAGCCCCATCGACACCGCTCATCCCCAGGAGGACCGGCATGACCACCGACCGCGGCTTCTACTCGATCATCGACTACACCGTCGACGGCCAGGCGACGCAGACAGCCCTGGTGGACGCCTTCGCGGAGATCATCGAGACATGGGTGAGCCACTACCCTGGCTACCGCTCCGCCCGGTTCCACATCAGCACCGACGGCACCCGCGTCTACAACATCGTCGCCTGGGAGAGCGAGGCGAGCTACCGCGACTTCGTGGCGATGTCCGACACCGAGGGCAGGATGGCCGCCATCGGAGCGGCCCTCAAGGGTCTCGCCGGCAAGGCCGAGGCCCGGATGACCGGAGCGCCCACATATCGGGTCGTCCGTGAAGTGGGCCCACGACCGACCGCCCCGGGACCGACCGGTGTCCGTGAGCGCACCGCGCACCAGCGGTCACCCGGTGCCATCACTTGAGCATGTGGGACGTACGGCCCGATGCCTCGTCGATCTCGGTGTGGGCCTTCTGCAACAACTGTGAGGCGAGTTCCATCAGGGCCCGCGCACCGGCGATCTCCTCGCCCACCCGCAACTGCTCCGGGTCCGACGGGTGACGCTGTGCAAGCCCGTGCGAGCGGAACTCGGTCCCGTCCGCGAGTCTCACCATGGCCGCGGCCCGGGTCCGATCGTTCTCCTCCTGAAACTCCAGCTCGATGTGCCATCCGACGAGTGTCTGCATGGTGGATCACCTCCGCAGGTACCTCTCCAGGGTGCGCCCGCTCGCCCGAGATCACCACTGCCCGGGCCGGGAACCGACTGCCGGGACCGCAATCCGCCGGCCTTTCGCTGCGTACCGCAACGACCCTTCGGCCTCACGGGCCATCACGCGGCGATCGGGAGGTACGACGTTCCGCGACCCACGGGGGCATCGATGGCGTATGGCGTCGCTCGCGAAAAGTCCCGGACCACGGGCCGAAGGCGGGCCACGAGACCGGCGGGCCGTGGCGATCGACCACGCCCTTCACTCGACGTCCGCCGGAATTCAACCGTCCACTCCCGCTCCCTCCCGACGCGTTGGCGAGGCGTCCCACCTCGGACTTTGCCTCAACTCGGCGTGTGATCAGCACAGTTGTGCCACGCTGAGCCCGCCGAGAGACCACGAACTCGCATTGGTCTATACCTTGACTGGGCTAGACCGAAGCGCTTGAGTGAGTGGTACAACCCCCCACCTCGGCCTTGCCCGGAGCCCCCACCTCCCTTTCCGGGCACGGCCGTTCCTCGCGCAAAGGAGACAGCGCGTGCGAAAAGGCATGAAGGCATGGCTCGTTGCCATCGTCGCCGCAAGCGGTCTGGCCGCGGCAAGCTTGCTCCCCACAGCAACTGCCGCCCCCGCCGCCGATGCCAAGTGCACCAACGCCCCCAACTGGAGCTTCGGCACCAACTACCGGACGGGCGATGTCGTCAAGTACAGCGACGGCAAGCACTACGTGGCCGAACACGACAACCCGGGCTGGAACCCCACGGTCAGCACCTGGTACTGGGACCCGTACACCTGCGTCGGCGGAGAGCCCAGCCCCAACCCGAGTCCAAGCACCAGCCAGAATCCCAACCCCACCGGATTCGTGGTCAGCGAGACGCAGTTCAACCAGATGTTCCCGAACCGGAAGCCGTTCTACACGTACGCGGGGCTCACCGAAGCCCTGACCGCGTACCCGGGATTCGCGAACACCGGTAGCGACACCATCAAGAAGCAGGAGGCCGCGGCCTTCCTCGCCAACATCAACCACGAGACCGGTGGACTGGTCCACGTGGTGGAGCAGAACACCGCGAACTACCCCCACTACTGCGACCGGAACCAGCCCTACGGCTGCCCCGCCGGCCAGGCCGCGTACTACGGGCGCGGACCGATCCAGCTGAGCTGGAACTTCAACTACAAGGCGGCGGGCGAAGCGCTCGGCATCGATCTGCTCGCCAACCCCTGGAAGGTGGAACAGGATCCGGCCGTGGCCTGGAAGACCGGCCTCTGGTACTGGAACACCCAGAAGGGCCCGGGCACGATGACCGGCCATGACGCCATGGTCAACCAGGCGGGCTTCGGCCAGACCATCCGGTCGATCAACGGCACGCTGGAGTGCAACGGCGGAAACCCGGCCCAGGTCCAGAGCCGGGTGACGAAGTACACCCAGTTCGCCCAGATCCTCGGGGTCCCCACCGGCGGCAACCTGTCCTGCTGAGCACCACCCCACCAGACTGCGGGCCGGGATGCCTTCCCCGGCCCGCATTGGTGTGTGCGCACTGCCGGTCCACCGTGCGGCGGCTCAGTGCTGGGCGCGCAGCAGCCCCGCGGCCTCCGTCGCCCAGTAGGTGAGGATCATCTGCGCACCCGCCCGCCGAATGCCGGTGAGCGTCTCCAGGAGCGCCTTCTCCCGGTCGATCCAGCCCTTCTCCGCGGCGGCCTCGACCATCGCGTACTCGCCACTGATCTGGTAGGCAGCGACCGGTACGTCCACCGCGTCCGCGATCTTCGCCAGGACGTCGAGATAGGGACCGGCGGGCTTCACCATCACCATGTCCGCGCCCTCTTCGAGGTCGAGCGCCAACTCGCGCAACGACTCCCGCACATTGGCGGGATCTTGCTGGTACGTCTTGCGGTCCCCGGTCAGCGACGATCCGACGGCCTCCCGGAACGGCCCGTAGAAGGCCGAGGAGTACTTGACCGTGTAGGCAAGGATCGACACGTCCTCCTTGCCGATCGTGTCCAGCGCATCGCGGACGACCCCGATCTGCCCGTCCATCATCCCGCTCGGCCCGACCACATGGACCCCGGCATCGGCCTGCACCTGGGCCATCTCCGCGTACCGCTCCAGCGTGGCGTCGTTGTCGACGCGCCCCTCGGAGTCCAGCACCCCGCAGTGGCCGTGGTCGGTGTACTCGTCCAGACAGAGGTCCGACATCACCACCAGTTCGTCGCCGACCTCGGCGCGCACATCGCGGATGGCGACCTGGAGGATGCCGTCCGGGTCGGTGCCCGCCGTCCCGAGGGCGTCCTTCTTCTCGTCGGCCGGCACGCCGAACAGCATGATCCCGGCCACTCCCGCCGCACGGGCCTCCACGGCCGCCTTCCGGAGGGTGTCCCGGGTGTGCTGCACCACACCGGGCATGGCGGAGATCGCCACGGGCTCGCTGATGCCCTCCCGGACGAACGCGGGAAGGATCAGATCGGCGGGGTGGAGCCGGGTCTCGGCGACCATGCGCCGAAGGGCCGGGGTGGTCCGCAGCCGCCGCGGTCGGGTTCCCGGAAACGATCCATACACACTCATGCCGTCTACGCTACGCCCCGCGCCGTGAGCGCCTGCCGCAGGAGGAGCAGCTGACCGATCTCCGCAACGTTTTTGGTCAGCTCCACGGTGACCCAGCCGGCCACGTCACCCAGCCGCAGCCCCTCGCCCCAGGGGAGACCTTCGGTGCGGGCGGTGGAGTCGAGGTCGGCATCGGTGAGCGCCAGCAGCTCGGCCCGCCACTCGTCCTTCAGTCCGGTCAGCCAGAGCACGGTGTCCGCCGCACCGCCCGGCCAGTGGATCTCCTCACGGGCGGGGGCACCGGGGCCGAAGCAGTGGCGGAGCGTCGTCGTCCACCAGTAGCCGATGTGCCAGGAGAGCCAGGCGATCGACGTGGTGGGCACGGGATCGGGTTCGGGCACCTGCCAGTCGGGGACCCAGCGCCCTGCCGCGTCCTTGCGCACCGTCCAGGCCCCGGGCGCCGGCTCCCACAGACACGCGTCATCGTCCAGGCCGGGCGCGTGGTACTCGAACAGGGCCCAGACGGTGTCGAGTTGGCGTACGAGCAGTTCGCTGCGGGGTGTGGTCATCGGCGCAGACTTCCACCCCGGTCCCCGCCCGGCAACCGGAATTCCACCGCGCCTTCGAAGGCCCCGCAAACAGAGCTCGGGCCCGTGTCCCGGACCTGGTGGGTCCGGGACACGGGCCCGAAGGGCTCGCCCACCGTCAGGTGGTGCGCCTGCGCCGGCCGCCCGGTCTGCGCTCGGAGGGGCGCAGCACGTGCTCCCCCGCCTCCACGGCCGTCGTCCGGCGCCGCGCGCCGAACTCGGCCAGCGCCTCAGCCAACCGGTGCACGGAGGGCTCGGGGGACAGCACGTCCACCCGCAGCCCGTGCTCCTCGGCGGTCTTGGCGGTGGCCGGACCGATGCAGGCGATGACGGTCACGTTGTGCGGCTTGCCCGCGATGCCCACCAGGTTGCGCACGGTGGACGACGAGGTGAAGAGCACCGCGTCGAACCCGCCGCCCTTGATCGCCTCACGGGTGTCAGCGGGCGGCGGCGACGCGCGGACCGTGCGGTACGCGGTGACGTCGTCGACCTCCCAACCCAGCTCGATCAGCCCCGCGACCAGCGTTTCGGTCGCGATGTCGGCACGCGGCAGGAACACCCGGTCGATCGGATCGAAGACGGGGTCGTACGGCGGCCAGTCCTCCAGCAGACCGGCGGCCGACTGCTCGCCGCTCGGCACCAGATCGGGCTTCACCCCGAATTCGACCAGCGCCCGAGCGGTCTGCTCGCCCACCGCGGCGACCTTGATGCCGGCGAAGGCCCGTGCGTCGAGCCCGTACTCCTCGAACTTCTCGCGGACGGCCTTGACCGCGTTCACCGAGGTGAAGGCGATCCACTCGTACCGCCCGGTCACCAGCCCCTTGACGGCCCGCTCCATCTGCTGCGGGGTGCGCGGGGGCTCCACCGCAATCGTCGGAACCTCGTGCGGGACCGCGCCGTAGGAGCGCAGTTGGTCGGAGAGCGACGCCGCCTGCTCCTTGGTGCGCGGCACCAACACCCGCCATCCGAACAGGGGCTTGGACTCGAACCAGGCGAGTTGATCGCGCTGGGCGGCGGCACTGCGCTCACCGACCACGGCTATCACCGGCCGGTGCCCGTCGGGCGACGGCAGCACCTTCGCCTGCTTCAGGGTCTGGGCGATGGAGCCCAGCGTCGCCGTCCAGGTCCGCTGGCGGGTGGTCGTACCCGCGACCGTGACCGTCAGCGGTGTGTCGGGCTTGCGACCGGCGGACACCAGTTCGTTCGCGGCGACGGAGATCGCGTCCAGCGTGGTCGTGACCACGACGGTGCAGTCGCTGGTGCCGACTTCGCTCCAACAGCGCTCACTCGCACTGCGGGCGTCGACGAACCGGACGTCCGCGCCCTGGGCGTCCCGGAG
The DNA here is from genome assembly GCF_040638655.1 of Streptomyces sp. NPDC005963. NCBI lineage: Bacteria > Bacillati > Actinomycetota > Actinomycetes > Kitasatosporales > Streptomycetaceae > Streptomyces > Streptomyces sp. NPDC005963. The sequence continues at coordinate 92,209 of NZ_JBEXVD010000027.1, forward strand.
CGGCACGCCCGCGTAGGCGGGCACGCCCACCGCGGTCGCGATGCCCGGCACGACCTCGAAGGTGATCCCCTCCGCGGCACAGGCCAGCATCTCCTGACCTGCGTCCGCGTCGAGGCCGGGATCGCCGATCACGGCACGGACGACCCGCTTGCCGCCCCGCGCAGCCTCCATGACAAGATTGACCGCATCCCTGAGTACCGGGATTCTGGCGGCTGTTGACGCATCGTCAACGACCGTCAGCTCAGGCGTGCTGACGCTCGCCCGCGCATGGCCGCGTACGACTTCGAGCACATCGGGCTCGGCGATCAGTACGTCGGCTCCCGCGAGTGCCTCGACAGCCCGCAAGGTCAACAGTCCGGGATCGCCGGGACCGGCGCCGAGGAAAGTGACGTGCCCGTGTGTCGAGTACGCCGAGGACGGGTTGGTGGTGGGGCTCAATGTGCTCGCTCCCCCATAAGACCAGCCGCACCCTTGGCGAGCATCTCGGACGCGAGTTCGCGACCGAGCGCGATGGCGTCGCCGTGCGACGTGGGTACGGAACCGGTGGTGGACAGCTGCACCAGCGTCGAGCCGTCGATCGTGCCGACGACGCCGCGCAGGCGCATTTCGGTAACTTCCTGTCCGTCGCCCAACAGGTCGGCCAGCGCACCCACAGGTGCGGAACAGCCGGCCTCCAGGGCGGCGAGCAGGGAACGCTCAGCGGTCACGGCGGCCCGGGTTGCCGGGTCGTCGAGCTGCGAGAGCACGGCGGCGAGCTGCACGTTATCTGCGGTGCACTCGATCGCCAAGGCCCCCTGGCCGGGGGCCGGCAGCACGAAGTCGACCGACAGGAAGTCGGTCACCTCGTCCGTCATTCCGACGCGGTTGAGCCCGGCGGCGGCGAGTACCACCGCGTCCAGCTCCCCGCTTCGTACGTATCCGATCCGGGTGTCGATGTTGCCGCGGATCGGCACGGTCTGTATGTGCGTGTGGTGCGCACGGGCGTACGCGTTCAGCTGCGACATCCGACGCGGCGAACCGGTGCCCACCCGGGCACCGGCGGGCAGCCGGTCGAAGGTCAGGCCGTCGCGCGCCACCAGTACGTCCCGCGGGTCCTCGCGCAGCGGCACGGCCGCGAGCAGCAGGTCGTCGGGCTGGGTGGTGGGAAGGTCCTTCAGCGAATGAACGGCGAAGTCCACCTCCCCGCGCAACAGGGACTCCCGCAGTGCGGCCACGAAGACCCCCGTGCCGCCGATCTGCGCGAGATGCTCACGGGAGACGTCCCCGTACGTGGTGATCTCGACGAGCTCGACGGGACGCCCGGTCAACTGGCGCACCGCCCGAGCCACTTGCCCGGACTGGGCCATGGCAAGTTTGCTTCGCCTGGTCCCCAGCCTGAGTGCACTCTCGGTCATACTCGCCCTCGGTTCTTGACGTCTGCGTCATTCAGATCGGCCCGGCTGACGGAGGCGACCGTCTCCGGGTCGAGGTCGAAGAGCGTCCGCAGGGCGTCGGCGTACCCGGCGCCACCCGGCTCGCTCGCGAGCTGCTTGACCCGCACGGTGGGCGCGTGAAGCAGCTTGTCCACGACACGGCGGACGGTCTGGTTGATCTCGGCGCGTTCCTTCTCGTCGAGCGCCGGGAGCCGGCCTTCGAGCCGGGCGATCTCTCCGGCGACGACATCGGCGGCCATGCTGCGCAGGGCGACCACGGTCGGCGTGATGTGCGCGGCGCGCTGCGCCGCTGCGAACGCGGCGACCTCGTCGGACACGATGCGCCGCACCTGGTCGACGTCGGAGGCCATCGGCGCGTCCGCGGAGGCTTCGGCGAGCGATTCGATGTCGACCAGCCGCGCACCGGGGAGCCGGTGGATGGCGTGATCGATGTCGCGGGGCATGGCGAGGTCGAGCAGGGCGATGCGCACGGGGGCGTTTTCTCGCCCCTCGGAGGCGGCGGGGCGCTCGCGCGCGGGCTGGGGCACGGTCCCCACGGGGCTGGTGTTCTCGGCGTTCGCCGCCCAGACGCCGTGCTGGGTGAGCTGCCCGGGCGAGTGCTGGACGTCGAGCCCGACGGGGCACGCCCCGGTGTCGTCCCCGCAGTCATGGCCGGCGGTACGGGCCTGGCCGATGCCGACCACGTCCGCGGCCCGGACACGTGCTTCGGCGTCGCCCGCCTCGGCAGCCGCGCCCCGGTCGGTGTCGTCGGCGGCGAGGTGCTTGGCCTGGTCGGGTACGCGACCGTCCCGGGCGGCCGTGGCCGCGAGTCGGGCCACCAAACTGCCTTCGGGCGCCCGCAGATGGTCGGGGTGGCGACGGTCCTCGTCGAGTTCGGTGCCCGTCGAGTCGTCGAGCCGCTCGGACAGGGCGGCTGCGACCGCTTCGGCGGTCAGGACGAGACCCGTCGCTCCGGTGCAGGACACCACCGCATCGGCGCGGGTCAGCTCGTCGGGAACCTCGCTCATCGGCACGGCGCGCACGGTCATGCCGTCCGCCACCGCGTCCGAGAGGATGGCTGCGAGCCGCTGGGCGCGATCCAACGTGCGGTTGGCGATGACCAGTTCAGCCACGCCCTGGCGGGCGAGGGTCGTCGCCGCGAGGGACGACATCGACCCGGCGCCGATGACCAGGACGCGCTTGTCGGCGGCCCAGCTCTCCACGTCGGAGTCCTCGGCCAACTGCTCAAGACCGAAGGTGACCAGGGACTGGCCGGCCCGGTCGATCTCCGTCTCGCTGTGGGCCCGCTTGCCGACCCGCAGGGACTGCTGGAAGAGGTCGTTGATCAGCCGGCCCGCGGAGTGCTGCTCCTGGCCGCGGGCGAGCGCGTCCTTGATCTGGCCGAGGATCTGTCCCTCGCCGACGACCATGGAGTCGAGGCCGCAGGCCACCGAGAACAGATGGTGGACCGCCCGGTCCTCGTAGTGGACGTAGAGGTAGGGGGTCAGCTCTTCGAGCCCCACCCCGCTGTGCTGCGCGAGGAGCGTGGACAGTTCGGCGACGCCCGCGTGGAACTTCTCGACGTCCGCGTACAGCTCGATGCGGTTGCAGGTGGCGAGGACGGCAGCCTCGGACGCGGGCTCGGCGGCCAGCGTGTCCTGGAGCAGCTTGCCCTGGGCGTCCGCGGAGAGCGAGGCCCGCTCCAGCACGCTCACGGGAGCGCTGCGGTGGCTCAGTCCGATGACCAGAAGGCTCATGCCGGCATCACGGCGGGCACTTCCCCGTCGGGTCCCTTCCGGCTCGCTGCCTCGGCGTCGGCTTCCTCGCCGGCCTTGCGCTGCTCGTGGAAGGCGAGGATCTGGAGCTCGATCGACAGGTCGACCTTGCGCACGTCCACACCGTCGGGCACGGAGAGCACCGTCGGGGCGAAGTTCAGGATGGAAGTCACGCCGGCGGCGACGAGCCGCTCGCACACCTGCTGGGCGGCGCCCGCGGGCGTGGCGATGACGCCGATCGACACACCGTTGTCGCTGATGATCCGTTCCAGCTCATCGGCGTGTTGCACGGGCATTCCGGCCACCGGCTTTCCGGCCATGGCGGGGTCGGCGTCGATCAGTGCGGCGACCCGGAAGCCGCGGGAGGCGAATCCGCCGTAGTTGGCGAGGGCGGCGCCGAGGTTACCGATACCGACGATCACCACGGGCCAGTCCTGGGTCAGGCCCAGTTCCCGGGAGATCTGGTAGACGAGGTATTCCACGTCGTAGCCGACGCCTCGCGTCCCGTAGGAGCCGAGATACGAGAAGTCCTTCCGCAGCTTCGCGGAATTGACCCCTGCCGCTGCCGCCAGCTCTTCGGAGGAGACCGTGGGCACGGACCGCTCGGACAGAGCGGTCAGCGCCCGCAGATACAGCGGGAGCCGGGCGACGGTGGCCTCGGGGATTCCTCGGCTACGGGTCGCCGGTCGGTGATTTCGGCCAGTTGCCACGGTGCTCCTGCGGGATGAGCGGGGCTCTAGGCGGCCGTGTGTCCCAAGACCGCCCCGTCGAATGCAGGCTATGTCTTTGTGAACGCGTGCACAAAGATGGTGTCCGTTTTGTCCGAGCAAAGTGATCGGGGTCACGCGCTCAGATCGCGTAAACGCGGAACCACGAGCCACGTCGACCCGTTCAAGGCGCGAAGGGGGCAAAACAACACACTCTCCTCAGGTATTCGCCCCCGAGACCGCTTACTCTGCCCTGTCGCCCTAGATTCCCGAAAGAGTCATGACAAAGGCAGCGCGCAGCGCGGGCTTCCCCATAGCAATCGTTCGACGCCTCGACGGTGACGTCGACACCTCAGCGCCCACACCGATCCCTGCGTTCACCCCATCCTCCCAGGTTCACAGACGCCACGTACGCCACAGTGAACACATGGCACCGCCGGACGCCCCACCGCCACAGAATCGCGGTCGCCCGCCCGGCTACCCGGTCTACTCGGCTATTGCTCCAGCGCCCGCCGTAGCCGATCGGGGTCGACCCGCCAGAACGTGTGCTGAGCACCGTCCACCAGCACCACCGGGATCTGCTCCCAGTACGCCCGGTGGAGCTCCGGGTCCTCGGTGATGTCCTTCTCCTCCCACGCGGCACCGGTCTGGGCACAGACCTGCTCCACCACGACCCGGGCCTCGTCGCACAGATGACACCCCGGCTTGCCGATCAGCGTCACCGTCTTCCCACCGGCCGCGGCCACGCCGTCGGCCTTCTTCTTCGTACGTCGCCACACAGGACTCATGGCCTCATTGTCCGCCCCGCGCCCACAGCCGCCCGGACGCCCCCGCCCCGCTCGCGCAGGCCACTCCGCCGCCGGCGCGGGGCCGGCCGCAACCCGTCCCACCGGCGCGTCACCCATCGTTCACACCCCGGTGTTCCGGCGTGTCGGGAAGTTCCGAACAGACTGGCTATGCTCGCCCCATGGCCGCACTGGGATGGCTCACCCCCCGTAGGCGCTCCGCCACAGCACGGAGCGTCCTCGCAGGCGAGGCCGCAGCCGAGGCAGCCCGTAAGACCTCGCAGGAACTCGTGCCGGCGACCGGCACCGCGGAGCCCGACACGCCGCAGTTCCCGGTCTCGGGCGATGTCCACGCCGCGGCGTTCTTCGACCTCGACAACACCGTGATGCAGGGCGCCGCGCTGTTCCACTTCGGCCGCGGGCTGTACAAGCGGAAGTTCTTCCAACGCCGCGAGCTGGCACGGTTCGCCTGGCAGCAGACCTGGTTTCGACTCGCGGGCGTCGAGGACCCCGAGCACATGCAGGACGTGCGCGAATCGGCCCTGTCGATCGTGAAGGGCCACCGCGTCGCCGAGTTGATGAGCATCGGCGAAGAGATCTACGACGAGTACATGGCCGAACGGATCTGGCCGGGCACCCGGGCGCTGGCCCAGGCCCACCTCGACGCCGGCCAGAAGGTCTGGCTGGTCACGGCGGCCCCGGTGGAGACCGCGACCATCATCGCCCGCCGCCTCGGCCTCACGGGTGCGCTGGGCACAGTCGCCGAGTCCGTGGGCGGCGTCTACACCGGCAAGCTCGTCGGCGAACCGCTCCACGGCCCCGCGAAGGCCGAGGCGGTCCGCGCGCTGGCGGCGGCCGAGGGACTCGACCTCGACCGCTGCGCCGCGTACAGCGACTCGCACAACGACATCCCGATGCTGTCGCTCGTAGGACATCCATACGCGATCAATCCGGACACCAAGCTGCGCAAGCACGCCCGTGAACGCGACTGGCGCCTACGGGACTACCGAACCGGCCGTAAAGCGGCCAAGGTCGGCATCCCGGCCGCAGCCGGGGTGGGCGCCATCGCGGGCGGTACGGCGGCTGCCGTCGCCATCCACCGCCGTCGCCGCTGATCGCGACTGCCCGAACAGAGTTCCGTGGCACACCTGCGACCCTCCGCACGACACCCCCGAAGAGTCAGATCGCGAACAAATCTGATCAGCAATCGCTCACTTTCTGCTACCAGAACCGTCATTCCGACATAACAGAAGCGACGGAAACGACGTTTTGAGCAACTGGGTGTAGCACTGCCTGTACGAAGCGTTATTCTCCTCAAACGCATACGGGTCCCACGCGTCGCCACGACGAGTGAACGGTCCCGCACTGCACGTGATGGAAGCTCTGCCTCTGGGAGTCCCGTGTACCCACACGTCGGGGTTGACACCTCGGGCCTGGCTACGCTTCGCGCGGCGGTCCTCGACCACTTGCGCGGTTTTGTCCCCACCGCGTACGCCGCCCCCGCCCTCGCCATGCCCCGCATTGCCACCAGCGGTTCCGCCGCCCCCTGCTACGCACTGGCCGACGGCTTCAAGGAGAGGTCGACGCGCAGTGCCGTCGTCGAGGGGCGACGAGGTCGTGCAGCTGCCGGCCGTGAGTTGGTCAGACGGACCGGCCGGGCCGGTGGGGGCGCATCGACGGCCCCCGCTACCCCTTCGGCCCCTGCCTCGTCCGGCACCTCCACGACCTCGTCGCCCGCCAAGGTCCGTCGGCCCAGTGCCGACAGCGACAGCGCCCGCATGATGGAACTGGTCGAGCGCGCGCAAGCGGGCGAGGCCGACGCCTTCGGCAGGCTCTACGACCAGTACAGCGACACCGTCTACCGCTACATCTACTACCGCGTCGGAGGAAAGGCGACCGCGGAGGACCTGACCAGCGAGACCTTCCTCCGCGCCCTGCGCCGCATCTCGACCTTCACCTGGCAGGGCCGTGACTTCGGCGCCTGGCTGGTCACGATCGCCCGCAACCTCGTCGCCGACCACTTCAAGTCCAGCCGGTTCCGGCTGGAGGTGACCACCGGCGAGATGCTCGACGCCAACGAGGTCGAACGCTCCCCGGAGGACTCCGTCCTGGAGTCGCTCTCCAATGCGGCACTGCTCGAAGCGGTCCGCAAACTCAACCCCCAGCAGCAGGAGTGCGTGACCCTGCGCTTCCTGCAGGGCCTGTCCGTCGCGGAGACGGCCAAGGTGATGGGCAAGAACGAGGGCGCCATCAAGACCCTCCAGTACCGTGCCGTACGCACCCTGGCCCGCCTGCTACCCGACGATGCTCGCTGACCGACCCCAACTCACCATCGGTGACGCCTCCATGACGCACTGGTCCGATCATCTTTCGCGCGTAACCCAAGTGCCGCGACGCTCGTTGTGCGGGATGCAGGCTCCCTGTGGTCACGCCGTGCCCGCAGCCACTCACTCGATCGTGTGGATGCGCTCAAGGCGTGCAACCTTCCAAAACTCCAGGGGAGTCGATCGTCATGACGAGAGGAGGTGCCGCCAGTGATCGCGAACGTATCGGCGCACCGGCGGGCGAACGCCTTCGCCCAGGCCCTGGAAGACCAGGTAGCCGAACAGCCGGACGAGTCGGTCGAACCGACCGACCAAGGACGGCTGTTGGCTCTGGCGACCGGTCTCGGCGAGCTGCCGAGGCCGGAGATGGACCCCGAGGTCAAGGTGGTGCAGCGGGCACAGCTCGTGGCGGCCATGGAAGCCATGCTCCAAGAGGGCACGGCTGCCGGGAGCGCCGCCATGGGCCCTACGGTGCCGGAGCAGCGAAGAGCCGGCCGGGGCGCACATCGCGCCTCCCCGCTGAGGAAATTGCGACCGCGTTCTCGCTGGTCGAAGGGGCTCGCAGCCGGCGGTCTGACCGTCACGGTCGCTGCGGGCGCCTTCGGCGGGGTCGCCGCTGCCAGTTCCGACGCCCTGCCGGGTGACACCCTGTACGGGCTGAAGCGCGGTATGGAGGACATCCGGCTCGGCATGGCCGACGGCGAGACCGACCGCGGTGAGGTCTATCTCGACCAGGCGTCCACCCGCCTCAGCGAGGCCCGTCGGCTGATGGAGCGCGGGCGGGCGGGTGAACTCGACCACGAGTCGCTGAGCGAGGTCCGCCGTGCCCTCAACGGCATGAGGCACGACGCCACCGAGGGCCACCGACTGCTCCACGCCGCCTACGAGCGGGACGGCTCGCTCCGCCCCATCCAGAAGCTGAACTCCTTCTCGCGCGCCCACCGCGACGCGTGGAACGGCCTGCGCGACCGGCTTCCGGTGCAGCTCACCGACGTGGGCAACGAGGTGAACCACGTCTTCGACGCCATAGACCAAGAGGTCGGACCGCTCCAGTCGCTGCTGCCGAGCCCACCGGAACAGGGCCGCGAAGCACCGCGCACCAGCAGCACCTCACCGCAGGCGCCCGGCCGCTCTCCCGCACCCGGTGGCCAGAAGCCCCCGGCGGCGACTCAGGCGCCGGACACGTCCACTGGCGCGGAGAAGAGCGATCCCCGACCCTCGGGCGGCTCCACCCCGGCCCAGAAGGAGGACGGGCTGCTCGGCGGTGACGTGGGCGGGCTGCTCGACCCGACCCCGAACAACACCCCACCGCCGGCCGCGGGCAAGAACACCCCGCCCGCAGAGCCGGACGTCACCATCCCGCCCCTGCTCCCGGGCATCCTCCCCGGACTGGGACTCAACGCGGAGGAAGAGCGCTAGACACATCGGAACGGGGGGTGACTGGACAGCTGTCCACAAAAACCCCCCGAGAGAAAGGACACCCAAACGGGCCGCCCAGCCGCA